>NZ_JBQPRB010000001.1:0-546582 GCF_052266715.1 Jeotgalibaca sp. A122
TTTGAGCCGAAGGCACTCCATTACAAGGAGGAAAAGCGCCGACAAGAAGAAAAAGAAAAAGCCAAAGCGAGTTAGTCTTCGCTTTGACTTTCATTTGGTCCACCAACACTATTTGACATAGAACCGAAATGGTGCATCTTAAAAAACAAGATTTGAAACTGTTTGATTTTATTTATGAAAATCGCCGTGTTTTCTCACTCTGGAAACAATCTGACCTCTCCCAAGACCTCACTATGCGCTGCACGCAAGCTATCTATCAAAAATTATATGGTATCTGGATAGAGAAAAATCCGGACAAAGAACGCCAAGCGGAAAGTGCCAGCCGTATCATGTCCTACCAAATCATGGGCATCATCTATGGATGGCTCATCAACGGGCTGCAAACCGACCCCACCATCATCGCAGACGAATTTATCCAGTTTTATAAAGATCAAGCAAATCATTAATCGAGCAATAATTTATATGAGGACAACTTCGTGGTTGCGGAGTTGTTTTTTTATTTTAAAGTGATTTCCTCCCTTTATTTCTGCAGTAAGTCACTTTAAATTTATTTAAAATGACTTACTCAATATTTTTTGGCCGGAAGTCATTTTAAATAAAAACAAAGTGACTTACTCCTTGAGATTAGGGAGTAAATCACTTTGTTTTGGTTATGCAAGGCGTTTCTTTAGACGCTATTATAAAACCTGTTCAAAAAAGCAGACCCGTTGGTGTTTCGCAAACAACACTCCGGGTCTTAGCGCTTTTTCTCACACTCTATTTAAATCTGTTCAGAAAAGCAGCTCCGACGTCACTTCACGAATAATGCGCGATGGTCTGCGACCATCTTGCGCTTATTCGCTCCAGTGATTCGGAGCTTATCGCTTTTCTTCACACTCTATAAAATTGTATCGCCTTCGCCGTAGCTTGAGCGGCCTGCTTCGATGATTGCTTGGTTGGAACTGTCTCCGTTATAGATGGAGTTTTTAACCAAGACGTAGTCACATTTACGGATTGATGCCAAGTCATTTCCACCTGCGTATGAGATGGAAGATTGCAAGTCTTGTTGCATTTCTGTCAATGTATCGACTAATTTACCTTTGTAAGGTGTCAAAATTTTCTTGCCTTCGACGTTTTTACGTTCACCTTTTTGGTACTCAGATGCGCTACCGAAGTATTCTTTATATTTTTGACCATTGATTTCTTTAATGCCGCCTGGAGATTCATCGTGTCCAGCAAACAGCGAACCGATCATAACCATAGTTGCACCAAAACGTACAGATTTTGCAATGTCACCGTTTGTACGAACGCCACCGTCCGCAATCATTGGTTTGCGTGCAGCTTTTGAGCACCAGCTCACTGCGCCTAATTGCCAACCACCTGTACCGAAACCAGTTTTGATTTTAGTAGTACATACTTTACCAGGTCCGATTCCGACTTTCGTTGCGTCTGCCCCAGCGTTTTCCAACTCACGTACGCCTTCAGGAGTTCCAACGTTACCAGCAATCAAGAATGTTTCTGGCATGACTTTTTTAACGTGTTTAATCATTTTGATAACTTGATCGGAATGACCATGTGCCACGTCAATTGTTGTATATTCAGGGACTGCGCCCTTTTCGACTAATTCGTTCACGAAATCAAATTCAGCTGCTTTGATACCCAAGCTGATTGAAGCAAATAATCCTTTTTCATGCATTCTTTGGATGAACGGCAAACGTGCTGCTTCATCAAAACGATGCATAATATAGAAATAACCTTCTGCCGCTAGCTTCTCAGCCAACGCTTCATCAAGAATTGTCTGCATGTTTGCAGGAACAACAGGCATCTTAAAGGTGCGTCCACCAAACTCCACGGAGGTGTCGCATTCTGACCGACTTTGCACGATACTCTTGTTTGGTATCAGTTGAACGTCTTCGTAATCAAATATTTTCATTTATAAAATTCCTTTCTGTTAGTGCACCACTCTGGCTTTACACAGATATGAGAACTTTGAATATTAAGTCCCTAAGCTACGTTACACCAAGGATACCTTTTTGTCAAAGTATCCGACCACGTAATCATCTGGGTTAATTTTTACTAATTTATTTACTTATATGTTGAGTAACCAAAAGAAAAGGTTTACAATAGAAGAAAATACATGAGGTGATAAAAATATGGAACATTTAAAACAAGCATTCCTTACCCATTTTAACTACGAACCGACCGATTCCTTCTTCTCTCCTGGCCGTATCAATCTAATCGGCGAACATACCGACTACAACGGCGGCCACGTCTTTCCCGCCACGATTACCTTGGGCACCTATGCCGTTGTTGGGAAAAATAAAACCCATGACTTGCGGCTGTATTCCATGAACTTCCCTGAAGTGGGCGTCATTACCGTGGATTTAAACGATTTGGAATTCCGCAAAGAAGATAACTGGGCGAACTACGTGAAAGGTATGGCGAAATATTTGAAAGAAGCCGGCCACACAATAAATACAGGCTTAGATATTGTATTGGAAGGAAATATTCCCAATGGCTCTGGTCTTTCCTCTTCTGCTTCACTGGAAATTTTAGCCGGCATCATTTTTGAAAAAATGAACGGTTTGACTTTGGAACGATTGGACCTGGTTAAACTAGGTAAAAAAGTAGAAAATGATTACTTTGGTTTGAATAGTGGCATCATGGATCAATTTGCGATTGGGATGGGTGAAAAAAACAATGCCCTTCTACTTGATACGAACACACTCGTTTATGAAAAAATCCCGGTTGAACTGGGAGAGCATGTGATTGTCATCATGAACACGAAAAAACGCCGTGAACTGGTTGATTCTAAATATAACGAGCGCTTGGTCGAATGCCGACAAGCCTTGAAAGAATTACAAAAAGAATTGGATATCCAGTCACTGGGTGAACTGGACGAAGCGACTTTTGAAGCACATAAAAACTTGATTTCCAATGACACATTGGTTCGTCGTGCCCGTCACGCGGTCAAAGAAAATCAACGGACTTTGACGGCGGCTGAGCATCTGAAAGTCGGCAATTTGGAAGCATTTGGAAAACTGATGAATGATTCGCACGTTTCTTTACGGGATGATTATGAAGTAAGTGGTGTAGAATTGGACACTTTGGTTGAAACGGCTTGGGAACAACCTGGTGTTCTGGGCGCACGGATGACAGGTGCCGGTTTCGGAGGCTGTGCGATTGCGATTGTAGCGAACGACCAAACAGATGCTTTCATCAAAAATGTTGGTGAAAAATATGAAGTAATTATTGGCTATCCGGGTGAATTCTACATTGCTGAAATCGGGGATGGAGCACGTGCGCTATGAGAAATAAGGTAGAACAAGCCATCACCGATTTGTTGGCGATTGGGGTCGAAAAAGGTTATATCGACCCACTTGATAACATCCTCAAACAAAATCAGTTGTTGGCTTTATTGAAGAAAGAAAGCTTGGGCTCCAGTTTAACCGCATCCCATCCCCTACCGGAAGCAAAATCCTTGTTACCTACTTTTTTGGATTTTGCGGTTGAGACAGGCGTGATCGAAGAGAGCATCACAGAGCAGGCCATTTTCAGCGCTCAAGTCATGGCAATTATCACACCTGATACGTCTGTTGTGAACTGGAAATTTTGGGAAGTTTATGCCCATGATCCCAAAGAAGCCACGGACTGGTTCTATGATCTGAGTAGAGACAATGACTACATCCAAACAGAAGCGATTGCGAAAAACATCGCTTTCGATTATGCATCGGATTATGGCAATCTGGAATTGACGATTAATTTATCAAAACCAGAAAAAGATCCTAAAGCGATTGCGGCTGCGTTGATGACGGAATCAGTCCATTACCCGCTTTGCCAACTGTGTCTGGAAAACGAGGGTTATTTGGGAACGCTGACGCATCCTGCCCGGGCGAATCACCGGATTGTCCGCTTTCCGATGGACGGGGAAACCTGGGGCTTGCAGTATTCCCCTTACGCTTACTATACGGAGCACTGCATTTTCCTGGCATCCGAGCATCGCCCCATGAAAATTGAGGAAAAAACCTTCCAGAATTTATTTGGCATCGTCGAGCAGTTTCCCCATTATTTCGTGGGATCGAATGCAGACTTACCGATTGTGGGCGGTTCGATTTTGTCCCATGACCATTATCAAGGGGGCCGCTACAGCTTTCCAATGGATAAAGCCCCTGTGAAAGAAGGCTTTACTTTAGAAGCTTTTCCCGAGGTTTCTTTTGGAATCGTGAAGTGGCCGATGTCGGTCATTCGCATGGAAAGTGTGGATAAACAGGCCCTGACTCAAGCGGCGGTCCATATCTTGGAACAGTGGCGTGGCTACAGCGATGAAACGGTAGATATTATCGCATTTTCACAAGAAACGCCCCACAATACGATTACGCCGATTGCGCGGCGCGATGGTGATAAGTTTGTCTGTGATTTGGTATTGCGGAATAATCGCACGAGTGATGTTCATCCAGACGGCATTTTCCACCCGCATCGGGATGTGCAACACATCAAGAAAGAGAATATCGGCTTGATAGAGGTAATGGGCTTGGCGATTTTACCGCCTCGTTTGAAAGACGAGTTGGCAGAGGTTGAGAAATATTTGGCCGGTGAAGAGAATGCGCTGGCGGATATGCACCGGGAATGGGCAGATGGGATTGTTGTTTCCGATGGTGATTACCGCCAAGCGATTGAAGATGCGGTCGGAGCTGTTTTCCAACGTGTGTTGGAAGATGCAGGTGTGTATAAAATGACCGCAGAAGGATTGGCTGCTTTCAAGCGCTTTGTGGATAGTCTTTAAGACTGATAATTTATAGCTCTCGGTGCGGCGATTAAAATTTTTCCAAATGCAGAACGCCGCATTTTAGTTGTAAATGCGGCGTTGGCTGTTCCAATTTTTTCTAATCGCCGCATTTTTTCCGAAAGTGCGGCGTTGGTGGCCCTTATTTTTTCTAATCGCCGCATTTACGAAAAAAGTGCGGCGTTCCCAAGCTATTTGTCAGCTTAACGCCGCACTTAAATTTAATTTTAAAAGTGTCCACTCGGGAGAATATTTATTCCCGAGTGGACACTTTTTCCATTTTGCAATGATGTGTTATTAGATGTATCTTTCCAAGAAAACTGCTATTCCATCGTGATCGTTAGAAAGCGTGACCTCATCGGCGATATCCAATATTTCCTGCATGGCATTCCCCATGGCCACACCCATGCCGGCATATTCAATGATGGAACGATCGTTTTGACCATCGCCGAATGAAACGACATTTTCCGGCAGGATACCGTGTGCTGTTAATACTTTGTTCAAAGAGAAAGCTTTATCGATGCCTTGATCCGTCAATTCATAATAAAATGGCGCTGAAAAAACACCGGTTGTTCTGGATTCAAAGGGTGCATGAATATCTTCGAACACACTTTGCAGATATTCCGGGTTTCCAGCAATCAAGATTTTATTTTGTGGCTCATCCACGAATGCTGCCAAGTCTGGTTGTTCACAGATTAAATAACGACACATGCGTGCTTCGTATTCCACAATATTCATGGTTGGTCCATCGACAGTTTCGATTTCGTTATGGTAGACATCTTTTACGTACATGTGGGTGTCCCCGTAAACCATTGGAATAACATCGAATTTCTTCAAATGTTCCAGGATATTTTTACTTAACGCGGTATCAAGTGCCTGGTTAAATAATACTTCTTTCGTTTCGCAGTCCGTTACACGTGCACCGTTAAATGAAACCAAGTAGCCATTGTGTTTGTCCAATTCCAACTCTTCCGCTAAATGCCACATGCCACGCGTTGGGCGTCCGGATGCCAGAATGACCTTGATTCCTTTTTCTTGTGCCTTTATCAAAATGTTCCGTGTTTTTTCGCTGATAACCTTTTCTGACGTAACCAGTGTTCCGTCGATGTCGAGTACGATTGCCTTAATATCCATTGTATTGCCTCCGTTAAATTAATTATGTTTCAAATTTGATTCAATTGATTCGCGCCTGGGTTCCAGGAAACTCGGTAAATAGAGCGGTTGATCCGCGAAGTTTTCTGCTTGACTGCGTTTTGACAATTGCCCCTCTTCCGTTGCAACTTCGATGAGAATGCCGTTCGCTTCGCGGAAATAGGTAGATTTGAAAAACTCACGGTCTTTTATACCCGAGTTCAGGAAATTACGCTCGCGCACCTTTTCATCAATGACTTTCAGTTCTGCTTCGTCTTTTACACTAAGAGCAACGTGATGCGTGCCGCCACTCCCCATGACTTCAAGAGGCGCGTTTTTGTCTTCAATCAGATGAATTTCCTGATTGAAAAGTGCGTTCGGTCTGGAAAGGACTGTTCTGTTTTCGAATCGGTTGGTAACTTCCAAGTTGAAAAGTTCGGTTAATACCGCCTCGGTTGCTTTGGCGTATCGTACGCGTAGATGAACCGAGTGGAGCCCCACTATCGCGTGTTCCAACGGAATGGCTTGCGTTGGTTGGCCGTAAGTTTGCTCCGTTGTTTCTACCGGCACAAGTGCAAGTTGTACGCCATCGGGGTCTTCAAAATGCAGAATGTGGGAGTCATTGTAATTTTCGATTTCACAATTGAAGTAGCCACGTTCGTTTAGGCGTGCTTCCCAAAATACAAGCGAATTTGTTGTGGGTACCGCAAACGCGGTGCAATCGATTGCATTTGTGCCAAACTTACGGTCAACACCAGATTTCATTTCGAACAAAGTAAACTCAGTTCCTGGGCGCCCTTCTGTATCAGAAAAGAAAAGGTGATACATAGCGGTATCATCTTGGTTTACCGTTTTTAAATGCAAGTTCAAGCCGAGTACGCCATGGTAAAATTCGTATGTCTTCTCTGCGTCTCGATTAATGGCGGAAACGTGATGTATAATAGGTGTAACCATATATTCACATCCTTAGTTGTAATGGAGGTTTTCCTTATGAATTATATTACCATACCCGGTAACCCAAAAGAATACTTTGTCCTCTTTCACGGAACCGGCGGAAATGAGTTTAGCCGTCTGGAACAAGCCGGGGATATTGATCCGCATATGTCCGTCATCAGTTTTCTGGGTGATGTCGGCAGGGGTCAAAAACGACGTTATTTTGAGCCGCTAGTAAACGGGAAATTACCGCGTGAAAATATTGACGAGAAAGTAGCGGAATTCTTGACTCTATGGGATGAAATCAAACCGGAAGATGCAACCCTGACTTTTATGGGTCATTCCAACGGAGCTAATTTCATCTTGGCACTTTTGGAAAAACGACCGGATATCGCGGATAATGTTATCTTATTGCATCCAAGCAATCTGGACTTTAATTTCACTAGCGGTTCAGAGGCACGTATTTTTCTAACGATTGGTGCACGTGATACCCTGTCCCTGCCTTCGGAAGGTTTGGCTCTGTCCAAACGTCTAAAAGAAGTGTTTCCCCAGACAGAACATGTGCTGTTGGATACCGGGCATGAAATTACCCCCTTGGAGATAGAAAAAGCGAAGGTTTTTCTAGGTAAATAGGATTTGACGCAAAGGTTGCTTCATTCAAGCCGACCTTTGCGTGAAAAAGAGTATTGCACTGCAAAGGTTTGCGTATGTTAGCTGACCTTTGCATTAGGATAGCTTTCATCGCGCAAAGGACCACATATTTCGGCTGACCTTTGCGTACACACATGAAAAAGCAGCTAAAGCCCCTTTGGCCTTTAGCTGCTTTTTGGTATTTATTAAAGTGCTGCTGATCCACCGTCGATTGAAATGACCGAGCCATGGATGTAAGATGCTTCGTCACTCAACAGGAATGCGACCACGTTCGCCACTTCATGCGGTTGACCCAAACGCCCCATCGGAACACCTTCAGCCATCGCTTTAATGGCTTCAGCCGGGAATGCTTTAACCATTGGCGTTTCGTTTGTGCCAGGGGCAATCGCATTGATACGGATATTGTCGCGACCGTATTCCCCTGCGATTGTTTTCGTCAAGCCGATAATCGCGTGTTTTGTAGCAGAATACACACCCAACGTCGGCATCCCTACTACACCACCCAGTGATGCGGTATTAACAACGGACCCGCCACCCGTTTTCAACATTTCATTCACTACGTATTTCAACCCATAAAAGGCACCCTTCAAGTTCACGTTCACGATTGCATCGAATTCTTCTTCGGAACAATCCAATGTTCGCACACCTGAACCTGAAATACCCGCATTATTGAAAAACATATCTATTTTTCCGAAGCGCGCCATTGTCTCATTTACATAACGTTTCACATCTTCAAGTTTGCTGACATCTGCTTGCACGAAAATGGCTTCCCCGCCAACTTGCTGGCATAATTCTACCGTCTTATTTCCATTTTTTTCAGAAATATCAACGACGCAAATATTTGCCCCTTTTTCTGCCAATTTAACTGCGGTTCCTTGACCGAAGCCACTCCCGCCACCTGTAATAATTGCTGTCTTCCCTTGCATTTATCTCTCTCCTTTAAAAGTTAATGAAAAAGTTAACAAAGTTCTCTTTAATTATACCATTTAATATTTTTTATATAAGGGTTAAAACTTGTTAACAGCTTGTTTACTCATTCTTTTAAATGTTTTCAATTTAGATAAAGCAGCAGATAGTTCAACAGAACTTTCGTACTTATCTGTTTCATTATTCACAACCACGGCTGTTAAAGTTGAAAGCGGGAAACGACGGTTTACGCCAAACCTACTTTTAGCTTCTAGATAACCTTTTTGAATATCGTTATCGTTGTAAAATTTTAAAACTGCAGCATCAAAGCGTTCGCAAATCTCCCTAAAATCTTCTTCGGTTCTATGGCCATAATAAATAACTATAAAATCATCACCACCTATATGACCGATGAACTGATTAACCGGTACACATTCCCGTAAAATATCAGCTACTAAACTAATGACCAAATCCCCATTTTCGAAGCCATAGTAATCGTTATAGACTTTGAAGTTATCAATATCGATATACGCTACCGTATAATCATAGTTATTCTTCACCAGATCATTCAGCCTTTGTTCAATCAAATTGTTGCCTGGCAAGCCCGTTAAAGGATTTAGCTGTTTGGCAGCAATGATTTCTATCTCACTTGATTTCTGTAACAACTTCTTCACTGTAACCGTACCTAAAAATTTTTCCCCACACGTCACCACGATAAAGTCGTACACATTTTCATTGATTCGGTTCATCGCCAATAATGACACATCACTAACCGCCATATCTTTATCCACCGTCAGGAAATCTTTATCCATCAGGGTTGAGATGGCTTTGTTTTGATGTAACGTGAAGCCATATCTCCCGCTTAACTTCAAAGCGAGTTTTTCACGAGTGATAATGCCGACTGGAATATTTTTTCCAATTACCGTTAGCCCAAAGGCAGCCGGATTATTTTTGATGCGGTGGTACACATCAATAACCTTTTCGTCCGGTGCCCCCGTCTCGGTCGTTTCACAAAGAAGCTTGATGGGTAAATGAAAAATACCATATTGATTCTGTTTTTGTTTGAGTTGATTTATTTCCTGGATAGCCTCAATTACCCCGGGGTTAATCTCTCTAGGTTCAGAATGCGGTTCCTGGATAAAAAATCCTTGTGCATAATTGACACCCAAATCGACAACCGTTTTGAGTTCTTCATAACTTTCAATTCCTTCAGCAATCAGCTTGATATTAGAGGCACGCGAAAAAGCCACCAATCCTTTTACAATTGCATTTTTTATACCCTCTTGGTCGATATTACGGATGAGATGCATGTCAAGCTTCACAAAATGTGGTTGCACGTTGGCCACCCGGTTTAATCCTGAATACCCTGCCCCCATATCGTCTATCGCAATTTCAAATCCCATTTCTTTGAAATGACGAATAGTCTCTTCATAATTCTCCATGCGTTCAATACAGCTGCGTTCCGTTATTTCAAAAATAATGGAACGAGGGGATATATTATATTGTTGCACATATTCCTCCGTAAAAGTCTCCTTAAAACGCGGGTCATTTACTGTATTTGGATTAATATTTATCAACAATTTCATATTAGAACCTGGCTTTAAAATGGAACGGGCAGCTTCCAGAGCTCTCCTATGACATAACCTTTCTAATTCTTGAACGCGGTCAAATTCGATAGCTGTCAAACACAATTGCTCGATCGAATCAAATTCGCTTTCACCCACAATTCTACTTAAAGCTTCATATCCCAAAATCCGGCCACTTTTAAGTGAAACCACCGTTTGAAAAACCGGAGTAATACGTTTGTTTATAAGAATATCTTCCAACGATTCCAATCGTTTGTCCATAGTACAGCTCCTGATGTATGTCATTTTCTATTCATTTGATGCCTACCCAAATCCTCATCTCATTATAATATAGTTATTCAAAAATTCATCAAAAAAATAGACTAAGGTGAAAATTCACCTTAGTCTTCTTATTTATTCTAGTTGTCCCATCCAGCTGCCCGTTCCACCCATAACATTGGTTACTTTGTAGCCTTGATTCGAAAGGAATTGTGCTGCCATCGCTGAGCGTGAGCCAGATTGACAAATGACGAAATAATCCGTGTTTTTATCCAATTCTGTGTAAGTTGCTCCCAAATCGCTTAACGGCATACTTTTCGCACCTGGAACGTGTCCTCGTGCATACTCATCCGATTCCCGTACATCGATAATTGGTAATTGATTTCTTTTTGCTTCCTGATAAAATTCAGGCATTCCGCTTGATTTATACATATTCTAACTCCTCCGGTCTAACTGTTTTATAAAGTGCAAAAGCACCATCCAAGTTTTGTGATTTTATGCCAGCTTGTTTCAACTGACGTTCTGCAATATAGCTCCGTTGGCCACTGTGGCAACTCACGATATATTCTTTTGACGGGTCCAGTTCCCCGATACGTCCACGTAATTCATTCAATGGAATGTTCAATGAATGAGGGAATTTACCGTTTGATAATTCACTTTCAGAGCGGACATCCAAAAAGATTTTTCCTTTCGCCAATTCATCATTCAATTCGTGCCATTGAATCGAATCGCTCAAGCCTTCTGCCACATTCATGGCCGCATAACCGATCATATTAACCGGATCTTTGGCTGCACCGAATGGTGGTGCGTAAGTGAATTCCAATTCCGGTAAATCAAAGATAGTTAAGTTACCCTTGATGGCTGTTGCCAAAATATCAATTCGTTTGTCTACGCCTTTTTCCCCAATCCCTTGTGCACCGTAAATCTCACCTGTTTTTGGATTAAAAATCAGTTTCAAAACAACATCCGTTGCGCCTGGATAGTAGCTAGCGTGGTCCTTACCGGAAGTGTGAACAACTGCAACATCCAAACCTGCATTACGGGCAACGCGTTCGCTTAAACCAGTTGACGCAGCCGAAAGGTCAAAGACCCTTACTATGGCTGTTCCGATGCTACCTTTATTAGTGCGATTCATGCCGGCAATAACGTCAGCTACTTGTCTCCCTTGACGGTTAGCTGGTGATGCCAACGAAATCAAAGCATCCTCGCCGGTAATTTGTTGTTTCACGACAATTGCATCCCCGACTGCATAAATATTAGGATTACTTGTTTGATAATGTTCGTTGACAACAAGCCCACCGCGGAATCCAAGTTCCAAACCTGCTTCTTGCGCCATTCTTGTTTCAGGTTTGACGCCTACTGAAAGAATTGTCAAATCGCTTGTCAGAGTGCTGCCATCTTCCAAAATAATGGTGCGGCCTGCATCCTCAAAAGAAGTAGCAGATTGCCCGGTGATGACTTTAACACCGTTTTTTTCCAATTCCTTGGTAACAAAAGCTGCCATTTCTTCATCCAGTGGCGGCAACACGTGCGGTGCTTTTTCAACGATAGTCACATCCAGACCACGGGCATGTAGGTTTTCTGCCATTTCCAAACCAATGAAACCAGCTCCAATAACAACGGCCTCTTTTGCCGCCACTTCTTCCAATTGCTTCATGATTGCATCCAAATCCGGTACATTCCTTAAACTAAATACATTAGTCGCTTCGTCCAAACCGTTCATTGGCGGCACGAATGGGGTTGCACCCGGTGAAAGGATCAATTTATCAAAGGATTCTGTGAACGTGCCTTCTTGATTTTTAACGGTTACGGTTTGGTTCTCAGAATCAACCGCTAATACTTCATGATAAGGGCGAACATCCAGGTTAAAACGTGCACGAAGTGATTCGGGTGTTTGAACCAATAGTTGGTCACGTTCACTGATTTCCCCCGATACATAATATGGTAGTCCACAGTTAGCAAAAGACACATAAGGCCCTTTTTCAAAAATAATGATTTCTGCATCTTCCATTAAACGTCTCAAACGTGTCGCTGCAGACATTCCGCCCGCCACGCCGCCAACAATTACAATTTTTGTCATTTTTATTTTCCTCCTCTAATTTTTCCTGACCATTGATTCATACCGCCACGTACATTGGTTACATCATAGCCTTTTTTCTTTAGTGCTGAAGCCGCCCTTTGGCTGCGTGCACCCGATTGGCAAATCACATATACAGGTTTCTCTTTTTTGCCAGAATAGGTACTAATTTTATCTAAAGGGACATTTTTTGCTTTTGCAATATGCCCTGACCGGTATTCCCCGGTTGTGCGAACGTCAAGCAATTCGATATTTTCGGTTAGCTTCTGTTCTAGTTGTGTGGTTGAAATACTCTGGATTCGATTAAAAAGTCCAAACATGATTATCATTAACCTCCGCTTATTCGAAATATACCTTACGGGGTATATTAAATACTATATGTGATTGTTTGTCAACAACATTGTCTCGCATTTTATCACCTTGACATCTATACCCATACCCGGTATATTATTCATGAAATAAATACAGAAAGGATTCTTGCTATGGAAATTGATAATAAAAATTTGTTGAACCGCTTGAAACGGACCGAGGGCCAAATCAGGGGTATCCAAAGAATGATCGAAGAAGACAAAGAATGTATTGATATCATAACGCAACTTAGTGCCGTTCGTTCCAGTGTGGACCGCGTGATGGGCCTGATTGTAGCTGAAAACTTAAAAGCTTGTTTGGAAAATCCTGAAAAAAATTCTGAAGAACAATCCAAAAAATTGGAACAAGCTATTAATATGATCATCAAAAAATAGGACAACCACCCAGTGTGGCTGTCCTATTTTCTTTTTATCTAGTACCCTTTTCCAAAGCCGGAATTAAAATCACGATTTCAAACTTCTAGTTCCGACTTTATGAAAAACTCGGAACTAGAACTTCATTTCCGGCACCCTAGTTCCTAGTCAGCTGTTCTCTCCTTTTGAAACCAAATAAAAAACCGCACAAATTTCTCTGTGCGGCAATAATTTTTCTATTTAAGCCAACTTTCGACTTTTTCCGGATTCGCTTCGATCCAGTTGCGGGCAGCCGTTTCCGGATCCACTCCTTCACTTAACTCGAACATTACACTTTGCATGTCTTCAAGCGACCAATTGAAATTATCCAAAACTTGGTACACTTCTGGCATATCTTCTTCTAGACCTTGACGAGCCAATGACACAATCGATTCTTCATCGCCCATCGTATTTTCTGGATCTTCCAGCATTTTCAAGTCATAGCGCTCAAACATCCAGTGTGGCGTCCAACCCGTAATGACAATTTCTTCCTGATTCGCAATCGCTTGACCCAATTCAACCGTCATCGCACCCGTAGATGACGTCTTTTGCGTCCAATCACTCATATTAGGATACGTTTCAAGCAAATTCTCCGTCAACCCGGTAATACCCGCTCCTGGTTCAATTCCGGTTATGACTTGACCTGCTTCATTTGATAAATCAGCGATCGAATCCACATCCATATAGGCAGGAACGGTGATGCCATTTTGTGCACCGGTTAAGTTTGGCCCTAAATCCACAACCTTATCCGCATATTTCTCATAAATGGCACCCTGTGTCACAGGTAACCACGGTGAAACCGTACCATCCGCTTCACCATTCGCAACGGAACTGAACATAACAGCCACATCCAAATAACTGATGTTTACGTTATAGCCCAAATCCTCCAACACTGCCTTCACAACGTTTGCCGAAGCAATTTCACTATCCCATTGCACACTACTCAACGTTACATCGCGACTCGTATCTTTGGAAAAAGTATAGTACACCGTACCACCTATCAGCATAACGACAGCCACAACTGCTCCGATGATACTGTTGCGTTTACGTTTCTTGGCTTCTTGTGGCGTTTTGCTATTTTGTGGTTGGTTCAAGTTTTGCGTAATACGGTCGATGATAATGGCCAGTATTACGAGCGATACCCCACTGACGAAACCATTTCCGATTTCGGCACGTTGCAAGGCTGACAATACCCCTTCTCCAAGTCCCGGTGCTCCGATCATTGAAGCCGTCACAACCATGGAAAGAGCGAGCATTGTTGTTTGGTTAATACCAGCAAAAATTGTTTGTTTTGCTAAAGGTAATTCCAACTTGAATAATTTTTGCCAACCCGTGCTCCCGAATGATTCGGCTGCTTCACGTAAATCTTCCGGTACTTGCTTGATTCCCAAATTCGTAAAACGAACAGTCGGTGGTAAGGCAAATATAACAGAGGCGAATACCCCTGGCACCATTCCGATACCGAAGAATGCTACGGCTGGAATCAAATACACAAATGAAGGCATGGTTTGCATGAAGTCCAAAATCGGCGTAATGATTTTATTGGCAACTGAACTCTTTGCCATCAAAATACCCAGTGGAATCCCAATCACAATCGAAATCAAACTTGCAACGATAACTAAAGTGACAGTGTTCATCAAGTTTATCCAAAGGCCCTGATTATAAATAAATAATAAACCAAGGAATGTAAAAATTGACAATCCTAATTTTTTTCTTGAAATAAAATACATCAAAAGAGACAGTAAGGGAATGAATACAAGTGGCGGAACCAGCAATAACATGCCCGTCATACTCGTCATCAACGTTTCTCCAACCGTTTGCATGAAACCAAACAGTCCTGAGAAAGCAGATGTCATCCAACGCGTCAGCTCATCAATCCATTGTGCTACAGGTAATGCTTGTCTTAAAAAATCCATATTAGTTATTCACCCCACTCGTTTTTGCCAATGCATCGATAATTGTTCCGCGACGAATAATGCCAAGGAGACGATTATTATCCACTACCGCAATCGGTGCCGGTGAATCATTCATGATTTCAAACAAGTCTGCTACCAGTGTATCTGGAGCTACCCGGGTCACATTAGTATCAATGATTTCCAGCGGGGATGTGTTATTACGGCGCGCATCCACCAAACGTTCAGCTGGAATATAGCCCAACAATTCACGTTTTTTATTGATTGCCATAACCAAACTGGTTTTTTCATGACGAATTTCATTCAAGATGACATTTGGTCCTTTATTTTCAACGACTGATGCAATCGCTGGAATCATGATATTGGCTGCTGTCAATACTTTTGAACGGTCTACTTCTTCAACGAATTCACGCACATACTCGTTAGCTGGATTGGTCAAAATCTCTTCCCCTGTTCCAATCTGCACGATTTCGCCATCTTTCATGATTGCGATCCGGTCGCCAATACGCAAGGCTTCGTTCAAGTCATGGGTAATAAAAATAATCGTTTTTTGAACGGTATTTTGCAGTTCAATCAATTCATCCTGCATTTCCCGACGAATCAATGGATCCAATGCCGAGAAGGCCTCATCCATCAACAAGATTTCTGGATCATTGGCCAAAGCTCTGGCCAAGCCTACCCGTTGCTGCATCCCACCAGAAAGTTGGTTGGGATATTGGTCCTTGAATGAAAGCAATCCTGAGTTTTCCAAAGCTTTTTCCGCACGCTTACGGCGCTCATCTTTATCGACATCCCGTACTTCCAAACCGAATTCGGTATTTTCTAGAATTGTACGATGTGGGAATAAGGCGAAATTTTGGAAAACCATATTGATTTTCTCACGTCTCACTTGACGCAATCCTTCGCTATCTAATTCTGCAATGTTTTCACCATCTATATAAATGGCACCCGATGTTGGCTCAATCAAACGATTCAACAAACGAATCAAAGTCGATTTCCCACTTCCGGACAAGCCCATAATAACGAACAATTCATTCTCATTGATTTCTAGGTTAACGTTATTGACACCCACAGTTGCGCCTGTTTTCTCTAAAATCTTTGTTTTAGGTTCGTTATTTTTCACCATTTCCAAAGCTTGTTTTGTTTTCCTGCCAAAAATTTTGGTTAAGTTTTCTACTTTTAACTTCGTCAAAATCTCTCACACTCCTTTAGTTGAATTTTACATTTTCTGAAAAGTGACTATAACACAATAACACGAATAGTCACTTATGTAAAATTATAAGCTCGGAATGCGCAAGAAATGGCTAGTAGTTTTCGTAGAAGAAATTACGCATACGCTGCAAGGAGTACTCATTTCCTACAAAATAAATCGTATCTCCAACATTAAGTTTGGCATAAGGTCCGGGAGATAGTAGTAATTTTTCATCCTGCAAAAGGGCTACAATCGTTGCGCCTGTAGCTTGCCAGACATTGATTTCTGCGATGGTTTCGCCTAGATGGCGCGCTTCTTTGGTTAAGACAAGTTCATAAGGTATAAACGGATTAAGATCATAAGATTGACGGGTGTGTGCCACGAGCTCATTTAACAACACATTGAATGTCTGCCACTCTTGTTGCTGACGCGCCACACTCTCTTTTAATTTCCCCCGAACATTCTCGATGGTCTCTTTGTCCTGGAATTGACGCACATACTGCGCAGCTTTTTCCTGAGAGGCTACATAAGTGCCACTTCCGTGGTAAGAATCCATGATACCTAGATCGTCCAAAACTTGGACAGCTTTGCGGGCAGTTTCCGGAGAGACGCCGAAAGCTTTGGCCAGTGTTGACCGGGCATGAAGCTTGTCACCTTCTCGGTACGTGCCTTCAGCCACGCGTTGAGCTAATTTTAATGCGATTTGTTGATAAACAGGGCGTTCGATTTTATTTTTCAAATGTAAGACTCCTTTTAATTTTTTGGATACAAAAAAGATTGGCAAACAGAATGAATCGAACTGTTTCCCAATCTATTGATGAGATTCTATTCCTAATCAGTCTATGTGGTAGATTAGGCTTTCGTCAAGTAAAACCTTAGAATGCTGCTGTCCAGCCACCGTCTGCCACAATAATAGCACCGTTGACGAATGATGTATCGTCGGAAGCGAGGAATACCGCCACTGCACCGATATCCTCGGCTTTACCTGTGCTCGGGATGACACCGTGAGCAATTTTTGCCCTGGAGAAACCAAATTCGCTCATATCCGTAATACTGGATCCGATATTGGTATCAACGGCTCCTGGAGCGATTCCGTTTACCCGAATATTTTTTTGTGCATACATAAAAGCTGAATTTTTGGTTAAGGCTACTACCGCGTGTTTGGATGCGCCATAGGCCACACCCGCATGCGCACCGTTCAAGCCACCGGTTGAAATAATATTGATGATGTTGCCTGCTTGATTATTGTCCAACCAGTAATTGATGGCCTCGCGCATGGCTCGCATCACGCCTTTCGTGTTGACTTCAAAAATATGGTCCCACTTTTCATCGGTGATTTCCCCAACAGGTTCAAAGCCATCCATGATTCCAGCATTATTTACCAAAATGTCCAGCGTTCCATATTCTGAAATAGCGGTATCAATCATATGTGTGATGTCATGCGAATTGGAAACATCTGCCTTAACAGCTACTGCCTTCCCACCATTTGCGACGATAGCATCCGTTGCGGTTTGAGCCCCTGCAAGATTGTAATCCGCCAAAACAACCTTTGCCCCTTCTTTGGCATACATTTCAGCGATTGCTTTTCCCATTCCCGACGCCGCTCCTGTGACGACTGCTACTTTTCCAGCTAATTTACCCATCTCAAGTCCTCCTGTCATGTTTTACTAATTATATGATAGCGCTTTTATAGTGAAAATGACAGTTTTTTGTGAATTCCTTCACCAGTATCATGACGTTTTAATTGCGGAAGGGATTGGGTTACCGCTACAATAAACCTAAGAATGGATAAATGGGAGGAAATGAAATGGATCTAAATAAATACAAAGTTGCTCCAGATAAGGCTGTTGATTTGGCAAATATCGGTACCTTTGAAGAAACCGGGTTGAAAGAGGAAGAAGTCAAAGAGAAATTCATTCCTGATAGTATTGACCGGTTGCGTGAGTTGCAGACCAAGCTCTTTGCCGAGGAGAAAAAAGGTATTTTAGTTGTGCTTCAAGCGATCGATGCCGCCGGTAAAGACGAAATCATCACCTTCATTTTTTCACACCTTCTGGCTCAGGGACTGAAAGTAACCTCCGTGAAAGAACCGACGAAAGAAGAAGCTGCCCACGATTTATTTTGGCGCATTCATGATGGACTTCCCGAGCGGGGTCAAGTAGCGATTCTTAACCGTTCTTACTACGAAGATTTGATTCAGCCGATTGTGAGTGATGGTGAGTCCGGCATACCGATGCCTGCATCGGTTGAAGGTAACGAATCCCCTTGGGAAACACGGGCTCGTCACATCAATCAATTTGAAAAATATTTAGTTGAAAATGGTTTTCCAGTCGTAAAAATATTTTTGTCAGTCTCCAAAGAGGAACAACGTAAACGTCTGTTGGAGCGAATGAAAAATGAAGAGAAACATTGGGAGTTCTCCTTTAGCGACATGGTGGACCGTGACAAATGGGATAAATTCCAGGAGGCCTTTGAGAAAATGTTGAATCATACTTCAACACCTTATGCGCCCTGGTATGCCCTTCCAGCTGATAACGAATGGTTCAACCGTTACGTGGCTTCCGAAATCGTGATCGATGTACTTGAAAAAATCGACCCACACTATCCTGTAATGTCCGGTGAAGACAAGCAGAAACTAGAAGAAGCAATTGAGAAACTGGAGAAAGAATAGAAACAAGCCGCACGCTTCATAGATGCGGCTTTCATTGTATTTTATATTTATAAACGCTCCACTTCAGCTTAATTTACATGAATAGCAGATAACTTGCAGAAAGGAGTAATAGGATCCCTGTCATATAACAAGCTTTCGAAGCAGCTTTCGTTGTGTCAGCATACGTGACGGATAAAACTAGCGCTATCATCACCGGCATAACAATATAGACAAGTGTTTGGTAGAGCCAAGCATACATCAAAAAATGAACGGCCCCAGCCGCACTAAAAACAAAAGGTATGAGCGTATAGTTTTTCTTGCGAAAAAATGCCACCAGTAAAGGCAACACCAATAACTGACTCATAGCTACAATAATAACCAAGTCATTCAAAATACCGAGTCCCGGCCTGTCCTTAAAAGCCCCGATGAGGCCCATAAGTAATAGCGCGAACGGCAAAGCCACCATGCCTTGAAAAAGAGTTGCTAACGCAGCTGGTGCAGGTTTTAGTTTCGTCCACAAAACACCGCAAATAATCCAAGTTAATCCATAGGCAAACAGGAATGGCGCACCTCCATAATTCGTTTCTGAAAGTTGTAGCAGTAAATTTCCCATAGTGTCCTCCTAACTTAAGTTGTCCCATTTCCTCACCTTTATCTTACCGGAATTCCCCTGAAAAGAATAATTGCTGAGGCTATTCTCTAGACTTTGAAATCCAAATTTTATACGAATGAAATGATTAAACCATTTGGGCCTTAATTTTTACCCCAAATGGTTTAATTATGGAGAATTAAACCATTTCATCCTAATTTTTTACTTCAAATGGTTTAATTAACCATTATTAGACCATTTTAATCTAAATTTAGTGGGCAAATGGTTTAATTAACCAAAAAAAGCCGGGAAACCCTCCCGGCTCAATACATTATTTGTTCAATGCTTTCTTGGCCAACAAATCCGCCATCTCATTGTACTCTACCCCAGTGTGGGCTTTTTCTTTTTGGAAATGAACCGCGATTTGTGAGGCAAGTTCCTTGAACTGCGCCACATAATCCTTTGAAACAGGTTTGTTTGTTTTCCACATACCCGTCGCCCATTGCTTAATGCCTAAATAATCATAACGAATGTTGATGGCTTTAAATCCCCGGTCAATCGCCCAACGAATGGCAGCCAGCGCGCCGAAAACTTCGCCTGCTATTTGGAAACTTTCCACATAACGGGAATCGTTATCTGATTTGTTAAAGGTTTCTACAATGTCGCCATCCTTAACAATGACCACACCGTAAGCATAGCGCCCACCTAACCTATCAAACGATCCATCCACATAAGCTTCGATCGTATCATCAGCTTGCCAATCGACAGCGGGCTTAGCTGGTGGTTCGATAAAATCACGCGCTTCTTTTTCGGTTGCAAAAGATTTAAACTGCGCCCCCGAAAAACCTGCCACTTGTTTTTGGGCATCCGGCCAAGTCATGTAAATTCCCGGCTGGCGGCCCTTCTTTACTGCATAAAACTTACTCGCCATCTTCTTCTCCTTTTTCCTGGAAAGTTTGCAATTGATACATATCATGGTAAACGCCACGCTCCGCAATCAAACTTTCATGGTTTCCTGCTTCAATAATGCGCCCATGACGCAATACGTAAATCTTGTCCGCATCACGAATTGTGGATAAACGGTGGGCAATGATGATTGTTGTACGCCCTTTTCGCATATTTTGAAGACCTAGCTGGATTTTCTTTTCCGTCTCCGTATCGATGTTCGCGGTCGCTTCATCCAGAATCAAAATCTTCGGATCGCGTAAAATCGTCCGTGCGAAACTCAGTAGCTGTTTCTCACCTGTGGAAAAGGTATTTCCGCCCTCAATCACTTTGGCATCATAGCCACCTTCGAGCTCGGAAATAAAGCCATCCGCGTTAACGAACTCAGCTGCCGCTCGTACTTCTGCTTCGGTATAATCCCCATGCAAACGAATATTATCCGCGATATTACCAAAGAACATGAAACTATCCTGCAGTACCAAGCCCATTTTTTCACGCAAACTCTCCAACGGGATGTCACGAATCGACTTTCCATCCAGTAAAATTTCCCCACGGTGATAATCATAAAAACGCATCAAAACATTAATGATCGAGCTCTTGCCTGAACCCGTTTGACCCACCAAGGCAATGGTTTCCCCTGGATTGGCTGTGATTGAAATGTCGTGCAAGACATCATTTTCGTTATCGTACGAGAATGATAAATCCTTGATTTCGATTTTTCCGTTTGTTATTTGGCCTTCTGCTCCCGTAACTGCTTGCGGTGCATCATCTTCTCGGTCAAGGATAGCCAGTACCCGTGAACCAGAAACCAAACCATCCTGGAAAACACTCAAACTATCAAGCATATTTCCAATTGGATGGAAGAATGATTTTGAGTAGGATGTGAAGGCATAAACGACTCCGACATCGGTAACAGTCATGTCTAAAAATTGAATCCCGAAAACCCATAGGACGATAAACAAAGCGACTGCTTCAATCAAATTCACAGCCGGCATCAACAGTAAAGCGTTCATACGGAACATACTGATCCGCGCTGAAACATACTCCTGATTCACCCCGTCAAACTCTTCCTTCATACGTTTCTCTTGATGAAAGTGTTGAATAATTGCCATACCCGTGATGGACTCGCTCAGTTTGGCATTCACTTGACCAAGTGCTTCCCGCATCCGGCCATAGATGATGGTACTGTACTTTTGATAGAGATACATCAGTACAATCACAATAGGAATAAAGCCCATAAAAATCCAGGCCAAGCGTGCGTTCAACGCAAACATTGCAATCCCGATCGAAACAGCATTTAACAAACCATCCAGGAACGTCAAGAACACGTTCCAGAATTCCTTGATTGTTTCTGTATCATTCGTTACCCGCGAAACAACCGAACCAGTCGGCGTCTGGTCAAAATAACGCATTCCCAGGTGAACAACCTTGTGATAGACCCGGTTCCGCATACTTCCTACGGTTTTTTCCGAAGCAATCTTAAACGCATAATCTTTAATATAAACCAACAGTAATTTTAAAATGACAAAACCCAGATAAAACAAGGAAATCCGTATTGTTATCTCTAGAGTAGCCTCATCAACGGCCAAGTAATTATCAATGTAGCGTTGAATCATCACCGGCAAATAGGCATTGATTGCTGAAACAGCCGTCATACCCAATACCGATAGGGCAAATGGTTGCCAATAATTTTTCGTGAAAGAAAGCAGTCCTTTGAGGATATGCGCTTGTTCATTCATTGTAAAATTTGTTCTTCTCTCAGCCAAGCGTTTCGCCTCCTTGGTCCACTTTTTGTTGCAATTGTTGTTCTTCATACATTTCACTGTACCAGCCTTGATTTGCCAATAGTTGCGCATGTGTACCACGTTCTACTATCCGGCCTTTATCCAAAACAATAATCTCATCGGCATGCATAATTGAACTGATACGATGCGTCGCAATAATTGTTGATTCATTACGACGAATTTCGCGCAAATTATCCAATATGCGTGATTCGGTTTGTGCATCCACCGCAGACAAAGCATCATCCAAAATCAAGAATTCCGCTTGTGTCGCTAATGCCCGTGCAATCGCAATCCGCTGTTTCTGCCCACCCGATAATGAAACCCCACGTTCACCTACTTGCGTATCATAGCCTTCGGGGAATTGCCTGATATCATCGTGAATATCTGCCAATTTCGCAAAATTTTCTACTTCTTCTTGTGTTAACTGTGGGTTAACGAAGCGAATATTTTCACGTACGGTTGTGGAAAACAGAAACGTTCCCTGTGGCACATAACCAAATCCATGTGATACTGCATCCAGACTGTATTGCTTGATATCTTTTTTGTCATAGGAAATTTTTCCGTCATAACCATCATAATCCCTTAACAACAACTTAAAGATTGTACTCTTACCAGAACCGGTATGGCCCACAATCCCCAATGTATTTCCTGAATCCAGATGGAAGTGTGCATTCTCCAAGACAACATTTTTCCCATCCGGGTAAGTAAAGGAATCAATCATAAAATCTATATCCCCTGTGACAGGTGTTGTGATTGGGTTTTTAGCTTCTTTTAAAGCTGAAGTTTGTGATAATAAATCCGTAACCCGATTATAGCTGGCATTCCCACGTTCCAATGTATTCGCAACCCGACCGATTGCCAATAATGGCCAAGTCATCATTGATAAATAACTGAAATAAGCAATCAATTGCCCGATGGAAATCCGGTCAATAGAAATAAAATACGTTCCGAAAAAGAGCGTCAATACATAGGTCAAACCGGTAATCCCCTCGATGATGGGCGAATAAGCGGAATCTACTTGGTAAACAGCTCGGTTCTTCGCAATAACATTATCAATATCAGCTGTGAAGTCATCGTAATGCGCATCTTCTTCACCGAAAGTCTTGATTACTTTCATACCGCCAACACTTTCCTGGACGCGGTTATTCATTTGCGAAAAAGATTCCAACGATTTACGATAGCGTTTGTTGATCGCTTTCCCCATATAACGTGCTGCTACAATCAATAATGGGAACGGCAATGTTGTCAGGAGTGTTAGTTGCCAGTCTACGAAAAAGACCATACTGAATAACGTTGTTCCGCCAATGAAAATGGAGTCTGTGATGGAAAGAATTCCCCCACCCGCTACAAAACGCAATGCTGCCAAGTCATTGGTCGCATGCGCCATCAGGTCACCGGTACGGTACTTATGGAAAAACTGGCTATCCATTTTTGTAAAATGCGAGAACAACCGGTTCCGCATGATGGATTCCAGTAACGTCGAATTACCGAAAATCGCAACCCGCCAACCATAACGTAAGCCATACATGGCAATCGCAAATACCAATATCATCCCTGATTGAAGTGCCAAACTTTGAAAAGTCAAACTACCATTTACCATTTGGTCAATGATACTTCCCAGTACCAACGGTGTAACGGCCGACAGAATAGCCACGGCAATTAAGCCGAACACCCCAAATGCATAACTCTTCCAGCGAAGCTTAAAGAACCAGCCTAATTTTTTTAATATTGCAAACATAATTTCCCCCTCTTACTCACCAAAAGAAACTTTCCAAAGGAGCGGAAAGTTTCCAAGTTAGTACAAAACTTATTTTTGTTTATGATAATTAATGTGGTCATATTTATCCGGTTGTTGCTCGAATTTACGTACGACATACGGACACAAGGGCAGAATTTTTTTACCTTCTTTTTCCATCTCCATCACAAGATGATCTAAGAGTTTCCCTGCAATTCCTTGCCCTTCCAAGTGCTCCGCCACCAAGGTATGATCCGCGATAACGAATTTATCGTTGGCTGGTGAATAAGTAATTTCCGCGACTTGCGTACCATTTTCGTCATTCAGCACATAACCATTTCCAACTTTTAAAAAATCCATCTCGTTAAATCCCTTCTATAATTGACTAATGACAGCTTTTTCTTCTTCCGTCAAAGAAAAATCAAAAATATCAAGATTCTTTTGTTGGCGTCCGGCATTGTGGGATTTAGGTATCACGACTACGCCCCGCTCAATCTGGTAACGCAACGTGACTTGCGCCCATGTTTTTCCGTATTTTTTAGCGATTTCGCCCAATTTATGGCGGGCTTCATCTTTAACACGGGAAAGTGGTCCCCATGCGACCGGAACAACTCCCTTATCTTGACAGAACTCTATTATACCATGATTCCATTTGCCTGGGTGTGATTGAATTTGATTAACTGCGGGTTTGATGCGCGCATGATCAAGAATATATTGCAGTTGCGTTTCATCAAAGTTTGAGACACCAATCGCTCGCAATACGCCTTCATCCACATAGTTTTCCAGTATTTTCCAAACATAAACCATTTCATCCAGGTCTTCCCAAGGATGATGGATAAGATAAAGGTCAATATGGTCCGTTCTCAAGGCATTTAGACTATGCTTGACGGAGTTATGAACAGCTTCATCGGTCCCCACATATTCCGGTTTACCAGGAATTTTTGAGGTCAAGAAAAATTCATCACGATCAATACCACTTTTTGCTACAGCATCTCCTACTACCGTTTCGTTGCGGTAAGAAATAGCAGTATCAATATGACGGTACCCTGCCGCAATTGCGCTATCTAATTCTGTAGTTTCGCCAGTGATGGCGCCATCGTATTTGTTGTTTTCTTTCCCATAAGTATTCGTGCCTGTTCCAATAATCGGCATTTCTACGTCGCCTCTTAATGTAATTGTTTCCATTATCTCGCCTCCAAAAGTCAGATGTTGCTTCCATTATAACATTGACACGGGAATAGCTCATGGATTCTGACTTCCATAAAAACTACTTCATAAATCATTTATAAAAGCAATCAATAGGCTGGACTTTAACTATTTGTTCTAAATACTAGCTTTTAAAGTCATTTTGATGCAGTTTTTATCCAAAAAATCGTGCTAATATATGATGTAAGGACTTTCTAAGGAGGAATAAATTTGAGTCAATTACTTTTGAAACGGGTTACATTATATATCGTTGGTCTCTTTATGCTGGCGATGGGCGTTAGTTTATCTATTTATGCAAATCTAGGTGTATCCCCGGTTTCTTCGCTTTCTTACGCTTTTTCACTCGTTAGTGGCTTGTCAGTGGGAGCAACTACTATTTTTGCTCATGTACTTTTCATCGCTATTCAAATCATTATCATAAAACGTCTGGATTTAAAAAATATTTTCGTACAGCTTGTTATTGCCTTTCTATTCGGTTTCTTTGTAGATACAGCAATGTTCATAGCTACGAACCTGTTCCCTGTCCCATCGACCGTAATCTTGCAATGGTTTTACTTGATTCTGAGCTTGTTCACTGTTGCGTTTGGATTGTTTGGCTATTCAAATGCACAGTTCACGTTGATGCCCTACGATGAACTGACAAAAGTAATCAGTCGTGAATACAAGATGCCCTTTGGTAAAGCTAAAATAACAGGTGATATTTCAAACGTTATTGTTGCGACCATTATTTGTTTAGCCTACCTGGGTTCTTTAGGTTCGATTGGACTCGGAACCATTATTGCTTCCGTATCGATTGGAAAAATCATTGGATGGGTTTCTAAAAATTTCCAAAAATATATGACTGCCTTTTTGCAGGAAGAGGAGTTAGTGTAAAAATTTGTGACGCAAGCCCTTTTGATTCAGGTGCGGCGTTGAGACTGAACAAATTTTTAAACGCCGCATTTTGTGCCTGTAGTGCGGCGATTAAAATTTTTCCAATCGCTAAACGCCCCATTTGAGGTGAAAATGCGGCGTTCGTGGTCCCTATTTTTTCTAATCGCCGCATTTCGCGCAAAAAAGCGGCGTTCCCATAATTTTTTATGCTGAACGCCGCACCTAGGACAAAAAACGACGATTAGCTTTTTATAAAATTGCTAATCGTCGTCCACACTAAAAAAAAGAACCGGTTAAAGTCTATAAAGACTTCAATCGGTTCTTTTCGTCTATTCATTATCTTTCAGACTTAATCTTAATCATTTCATCGGCTACAAATTGGACTTCAGTTCCGACAATAACTTGTAGGTTATGTTCGCCAACTTTGTTCAAACCTGGTACACCAGCTGATTTGATTTTAGCTTCATTGATTTTATCCATGTCTTCAATTTCAAGACGCAGACGTGTTGCACAGTTATCGATTGAACGAACGTTTTCAGGACCACCCAAACCTGCCAAAATAGTTTCGGCTTGTTGATGGAATCGTGCTTCTTTAGAGGAAACTGGTGCTGCTGTTCCCGTTGCGACTGTAGAATCGTCAGCAAATGATTCGCCTTCCAATACCTCATCGCCACGACCTGGTGTCAGCAAATTGAATTTCGTGATCATGAAACGGAACAAGAAGTAGTAAAGTGCTGCAAATACCAAACCTTGTAGCAATAACATAAACGGTTTATTCGCCAGTGGTAGGTTGAAAGATAGAATGTAGTCAACCAAACCTGCTGAGAAACCAAAACCTGCTGTCCATTGGAATGTTGCAGCGATGAACAAGGATATACCTGTCAAAACAGCATGTGCCAGATACAATGCCGGTGCCACGAACATGAATGCAAACTCAAGTGGTTCCGTAACCCCTGTAAAGAATGAAGCGAAGGAAGCAGCTATCATCAAGGATGCTGTGTATTTCTTCTTATCTTCTTTAGCTGTGTGATACATTGCCAACGCTCCAGCTGGCAAACCGAACATCATAACCGGGAAGAACCCAGCTTGATACATACCTGTTACCCCAAGTTCCCCTGTACCAGCCCAGAAGTTACCAATATCATTAATACCAGCAACATCAAACCAGAATACCGAGTTCAAAGCGTGATGCAATCCTGTTGGAATCAACAAACGGTTGAAGAATCCATACAACCCAGCCCCCAGTGCTCCCAATCCGGAGATTGAAGTACCAAAGGTCACAAGTGCATTATATACAGGTGGCCATACAAACATCAATACAAGGGATACTGCCATCATAACGAATGACGTTACAATTGGTACCAGACGTTTGCCACTGAAAAACGCCAATGCTTGCGGTAACGTTACCTTGTGGAATCTGTTATATAAAGCTCCAGCTATCAATCCACAAAGTATCCCGATAAATTGGGTTTGGATTCTACCGAATGACGGATCCACATCTTCTATCGCGATACTTTGTAACATCGAAACGGATGCTGGCGACAAAAGCGTCGTAACAATCTGCCATGCCACCAACCCACTGATTGCGGCTGCGCCATCACGGTCTTTGGCCATACCCAAAGCAACCCCGACAGCAAATAAAATCCCCATATTATCAATAAGTGCTCCACCGGATTTAATTAAAAATGCCGCAACGACACTTTCGCCACCCCAACCGCTAGGGTCAATCCAGTACCCGATTCCCATCAAAATAGCCGCTGCTGGCAATACCGCAACTGGCAACATGAGGGATCTACCTAAACGCTGAAAATAAGTCTTCACTTTTGTTTCCTCCAATCTATTTTATAAAAAAGTGAAACCGATTTCAAAACACGACAAACAAACAATCCTCCTTCCCTTGCATAAGTTAATTTTATCAATAGCGTGTCCGTCTAGTCAACTAATTGACCGACTTTTGTTTATGTGATTTCTGCCAATCAATTCTCTTTAATGTAAAAAGTTCCACGAAAAAGATGCAATGTGTAAGCGTCGGTCCCTAACTCCCTGGCAACAAACCTCTGCACAAAAGCCAGTGGCAAATCATACATTACTGCAATTTCCTTGGCAAAAATAATAGGCTGTTCCTTTAACCAATCTCGCAACGAAGGAACCGGTTTTGGTTTCAGTTCTGTTACACGCAGCGCACGCTTCAATGCCTTCTCATATTCACGGACGCTGAAGTTTCCAACCTTGCGGACTTTCTTACCATCCTTATTGATGAAAATGAGTGCTGGTGTTACGAATGCTCCCAAACTTTTCATCTTTTCGCGGTCCACCCACACTTTCGCTTCATAGTCCTTGGTCAAAGCTTGGGAAACGACTCCCGGATCGATCAATTTTGACAGAACAAAAGCATCGGAAATATTTTGGTTCTGGACGAAGACAGCTTCACGGACCGAACGTAAAAAAAGGTTCGCTTTTTTTGTATCTTTTTCCTGAAGTTTTTTAAAGACTTGGCTTGCCGGAAAGGAGGAGGCGACCGGGTCATCCTGCATGAGAGATCCATCAATCGGCATCCCGCTTGTTTCCGCATACTCACGCCAATGTTCAATCGTGTCTTTTTCCTCATAAATACCATTCCGTTCATCCCCCGGGAACGTTTTCCAAGAAGGCAAAATGCCTCCCATCAACACGTGTAAATCCATATAGTCCCCATACTGAGCGAAAAATCTATTCAATTGTGGTTCTAGCCCCCAGCAATGCGAACAAATCGGATCCGAGATATAATAGACTTTCACTTTTTCATGTACCATGACGGCATCCCCTTTCCACGAAAAAAAGCAAGAGCTCGAGGGTTATTCCCCCGCTGCCATTGCTTTCATTTGTAGTCTCTTGTGTGTCAAAATCCCGACCACTTGATAGACGGTCGCGAAAGTCGGTACTCCCAGGAGCATCCCGGCAAGCCCTCCTAAACCGCCACCGATCGTGATGGCAACCAATACCCATATTCCTGGAATACCGATACTTGTCCCCACCACCCGTGGGTAAATCAAGTTCGTTTCCAACTGCTGCAAAACGATGATAAAAATGATGAACAGCAATGCTTGGGTAATGCTTTGGGAAGCAATCAATAGAAATCCTACTGCTGCACCAATCAACGCCCCAAACAGGGGAATCAACGCAGTGAAACCGATAAAGGTTCCAATCGTTAAAGCAAACGGGAATCGCAACAGCAACATCCCTATGGTGCACAAGCTCCCCAAAATTACTGCCTCAATCGTCTGGCCAACGAAGAAACTTGAAAATGTCTGATTGGTAATCGTCATCAAAACCGCAATGCGCCGATAGGTAGTTGAAGACAAGAATGCTTGTCCCAACGTACTGACTTGATGGAGCAGTCGCTCTTTACCAAACAACACATACAAAGCGAAAGAAAATGCAATAACTAACGAAAACAGGCCACTTGTCGCCCCACCGATGACTTGTACGAACGAAGTCAAAAACTGGCTGACACTGTTTGTAGCGAAATTCAGGATGCGTTGGCTGTAATCATTGAAATCTGCAATCAAATTTTCGCCGAAATAGTTGAAGACTTCTGAGGCTAAGCTGCTATCTTCAATAAAAGTTTGGATTTGGGTCACCAACAACGGCAACCCTCGGATCAGCCCCGTTATAATGGTCGAAACCTGTGGCACAATTAGCTTAATAATTAAATAAATAACCAATCCTATGATGAAAATAGCGGAAACAACACTGAGCGCCCGAGCCAAATAGGTGCTTCTGGCCTGCAGCCTGCGCAAGACCGTGCGCTCCAATCGGACAACAATAATATTCAATAAATAGGCAATCAGCCCACCAAAAATGAGGGGTTCCACCACCGAAATCATCATCCGCACCCAATTGATGATGGTCTCTGAATAATTGTAAACCATCAAGAAAATAAATATGACCAATAAATACATCAGGATTTTAGCATCCAGTTTTTTATTCATAACACACTCCACTTATCACTTAAATTCATCACGCATCAATCCAACCGCGCGACGGGTTTCCTACTTGGATAGATTAACTATAGCAATCAAGCCCTGAGCCGTCAAAGGCTGGACAAAAAAAGTTTCCCCAAGTTACACCGGGGAAACTTTTTGATTAATTTTGTGGTTCCAATTCACTTTCAATAAACCATTTGTGGTTTTTGACGGTTTCACTACCATCTGTTGGCTCATAATCCAGCATATAGACGGTTGTTTCCTCAACCGCATCGATCGTCGCGGTCGCACCTTCCATGCCTTCCATATGGTGTGCTTCCAACTGGACCTCTGAACCGGCTTCCAAAGCTTCGTCTGAGTCTTTTGCTTCGGTTATTTCTTCCTGGACAACCCACCGGTGGTTCTCAACTTTTTCACTGCCATCGGTCGGTTCATATGTAACTTCATAGGCGATCGTATCGAACGATCCGACGATTGTGGCCGTTGCCCCTTCCATCCCGGGCATGTGATCATTCAACAGGGTAACTTTGTCTCCGACCTCATAGGTGGGAGCGGCCGCTTCTTCCAATCCTGCTGGAAGTTCGCCCGAATCATCATGCACCATATCATGACTGGCCATACTGCTTTCAGTCTCCACCATACTACTCTCGGAAACCGTGGTTGAATCTTGGCTCGTTTGTTCGGTTGAACAAGCTGACAGGACGGTAACGGATGTCAGCAATGCCAATAAGGATAATTTCCTTTCCATTACTTTTTCCTCCTTTAATTTGGTGTTTCTAATTTAGATGACAATATCAGTGTAGTTGATTTTGTCCGCCTAATTCAAATGATAACCTTTTTAGCGGTTGATTGAACGTGCCATGCGCGACACAGCATGCCGCTGCCCGCGAATCGCCTTGCTGAGGGCAAAAATATTTTCTACCGGTGCCAGACCACCATAACCCGAATCACCAATATGGTGCATATCCACCCCGCATATCTTGTTGCGGATGGCAATTTCCCGCACCGTTGCCTCATCGGAGCTTTCTTGACTCGTTCCCATTGCGCTGAGGACAAGCCCGCCTTGTTTATGCACTTCCTTGACGATTGCTTTCATATCCGCCTCGTCAAACCCTGGAACCGTCCCTACTGCGGGTGCCAAAATGATGTCCGCACCTGCTGCCAGGAATTTTTGGACATCCACCAGCGTCACCACTGGTTCATTGACACCGGAACTGTGCATCTTCCCGGCAATCACAATGCCCGAGAAATGGGCTTTCGCCAGTTTAATGGCAGCAATAATCTGAGAGTTGCTGACACCAGTCGCCGGATTTCCGGTCAAACAAACGAAATCATAACCATCTGTTTCGATTTTTTTGAAGGCTTCTGCAGTGGCCTGACGTCCTGTTTCAATTTTCAGGGCTTCTTCTGTCATGTCGGCATCCAAGTCAATTGGCTCCAAATTCACACCAATCGGGCAGCCAACAAGGTGATGCAATTTTTCAACGACAGTCCCACCCTCCAGATCCAAAGCAAAAACAAAGGGCTCCAAAACATCCAGCCCGTTCAATAATATCATGTCAGCTCCGAACGCTTTGGCGATTTCCGCATTGGTGACATCGCCGATGAAGGTCTCACGCGTGACAATATTTTCCGACACGATGACCCGACCATCACTCGCCCAGATGCTTTGTTTCAATTCTTCCGTCGACATCGCCATGATTTCCGATGTGTTCGCACTAATCAACCTTTTTACCATCATCATCCCTCATTTCCAATAATTGTGAGTGTACTATCCCAATCTTATCATTTTATCAATAGAACGGGAAAAAGAAAGAAACGCGCTTGGTACACGTCGTTTCTTTCTCCTCAAATTGGCTTGCTTTATTCGACCAGGATTTGTCCCATCATCCCGTTGTCTTCATGTTCCAGGATGTGACAATGCATCATGAAGATACCGGTTTGTTCGAACGTGACCGCGATACGGACCACTTCCCCAGGACTGACAGCGATGGTATCTTTCCAGCCTCTCTCATTCAAAGGCGGAGGATTGCCATCACGGGACAGGACGCGGAACTGAACGCCATGGATATGGAATGGGTGAAGCATGCCGCCCATCATCATCGGTACGTTCGTTACTTCCCAGATTTCGGTCTGCCCCTGTTGCACAGTAAAATCAATCCGTTCCATGTCAAACTGCCGACCGTTTAAGGTTACCATGGGTCCGATACCGGACATTTCTACATACTGATCAGTCTGGCCAGTATCTGCCAACTCCGGCAAATCATTCAGCGCATTTGGCAAGGTCGTTACTTGTCCCTCTTGTTCCCTTCTTATCCGCAGCGAAAGGATTTCAACATTCCCGTCCATCAACAAAAGATTTTCTCCTTCTTGATAAACCTGCATATCCAAAAGAATCTCGGCACGTTCCCCGGGCGAGAGAAACAGTGACTCCAGTTTCACTGCTTCATTCAAAAAACCGCCATCACTGGCAATTTGGAAGAAAGAAGCATTTTCAGAGAGATGGAAGTTATAGTTCCGGGCATTAGACCCATTGACCAAACGGAGACGAATCCATTCATTTTCCACCTCGACATAGGGCTGAATCGTACCGTTCACCATCACGGTATCCCCCGTCGTGCCATTAATGTTGAAAATTTCTTGGTAATTGAATTGATTTTCTTTATCCAGGAAGCGGTCCTGGATGATTAATGGGAAGTCGTTCACTCCGTATTCTGCGGGGAGCTTCAGCCCCGCGGCATGGTCATCATCTATGAACAGCAGACCGGCCAATCCATTGTAGACCTGTTCCGCTGATTTCTCATGGGCGTGGGAATGAAACCAGAGTGTGGCCGCTTCTTGCGTCACGGTAAAATCTATTTCCGCACTCCCACCCGGTTCGATCGGATTATGGGGTCCTCCATCCACATTGGACGGAATCTTCAAGCCATGCCAATGGAAAGTCGTTTCCTCGCGCAGCTCGTTGTTTAAGTTGATATGGACCTTCTGCCCTTCGCGTATGCGCAGGACAGGGCCCAAATAGAAACCGTTGTAGCCGTATGTCCGTGTGAGCGGTCCCTCCCTGAAGGGCGTTTCTCCTTCCTGGGCAGTGACCGTGTAGGAAATCGTGTCGGCTGTTTCATAATCGCTCTCCAGTAATGGTGGGAGGCGCAATCGTGAACGATTGCCTCCATTAGCCATCAACTCTTCAGAGCTTTTATTCTGCCCGATATTTCCCATCCTATCTTCCGATATGTTGCTGTCTCCAGGAAAGGCAATTTTGAAGATGACGGCAACGAGTAATCCCAGTGAAAGCAGCAACGCACCGGAAAGGAGGAGAATAGTGATTAATCGTTTTTTACTCATGAAAATCATCCTTATCTCATTTAGCCCGAAAATCCTCAGATATTCCCGTGATCATCCTCCAGAATCTTCTTGCGACGGAGATACTCTTCTTCTGATATTTCACCTTGTGCATAGCGCTTCCTCAGTATTTCAAGCGCTTCTTGTGTCCCCCGGTCAGAATGGTCTGGCCGGTTAGAGGTTTGGATTTGCCGCACCAAAGCATAAATCAGTAAGCCAATAAGTACTAACAGAAAAAAACCAATGATCCACAACCACGTCATTCCCATACCATCCCGAAAATAATGCATTTTCTATGTCCCCTTCCATGATAAATACCTTCGCACCTGTTTCTGTTCTCTCCCCCATTATACTGCCAACAGTGCAGCATCTGCACTGTTCCAACTCCAAAAATACTTTTATGGGTATTTATTTTATTTTTCACAATGAGATACCTTTAATATCAGTTTTTATAAAACTTTTTTTCACAATAAGCATCCTGAAATCGGCTCAACTGTTGTAAAAACCATCGAAATACCTTGCGGGGTATACAAAAATATTATATACTCTCCTTACAGTCCATTTGGCAAAGCCATTTGTGAGTTTTTAAACAGCGAAAAGGAGAATAACTATATATGTCCAAGAAAATACTGATTATTGGTGGTGTAGCAGGCGGGGCCACAGCAGCTACCAGATTACGCCGTCTCAACGAGGAAGATGAAATCATTTTGTTCGAGAAAGGCGAATACATTTCTTTTGCCAACTGCGGTCTGCCGTACCATATCGGTGGTACCATCAAGGAAAGAGAGAGCCTATTGCTTCAGACCGTTGAAGGAATGGAACAACAATATGCACTTGATATCCGGAATTTTTCTGAAATCACTGCTATTGATCCTAACCAAAAAATGGTGACTGTATATAATCACCAAACTACTGAAACATACACAGAATCTTTTGATAAGCTGATTATTTCAACAGGTGCTAAACCGATCACCCCTGCCATTCCAGGTCTTGAAAAAGCCAAGAATGTCTTCTCTTTACGTAACATTCCAGATATGGATCAAATCAAGCTTTATTTGGAAAAGAATGACATTCAAACAGCGACCATCATCGGTGGTGGATTCATTGGCTTGGAAGTTATGGAGAACTTGAGCGAATTGGGAATTCAAGTTCAATTGGTAGAAATGGCACCACAAGTGATGCCGAATATCGATTTTGAAATGGCACAACAATTACACACGCAAATTGACATGCATGGGGTTAACCTCATCTTGAATGATGGATTAAAAGAAATCCAGGATAATGGGACAAAATTGATTTTAACAAGTGGCAAAGAATTGACGACTGACATGACGGTTCTATCCATTGGGGTTACCCCAGAAAATAGTTTAGCCAAGGCATCTGGTATTGAACTTGGTTTTAAAGGTGCCATCAAAGTAAACGAACAACTTGAAACCAACTTCCCTGATATTTATGCTATTGGCGATGTCATCGAGGTCAAAGACTTTGTGGATCAAAGTCCGACCAATATTCCCTTAGCTTGGCCAGCAAACCGTCAAGGTCGCTTGGTTGCGGATATCATCAATGGGATTCCCGCAGAATATCCCGGCACACAAGGAACGTCCGTTGCCAAAGTTTTTGAATTAACAGCTGCTTCAACCGGTAACAGCGAACGTCTTTTGAAGTCAAAAGGTATTCCTTTTGATGTCATTCATATCCACCCTAATTCACATGCTGGCTATTACCCGGGTGCAAGTCCGATCCATTTGAAATTGCTATTTGGAAAAGACGGCAAAATCCTGGGAGCGCAAGGCGTTGGTTCAGAAGGTGTCGAGAAACGCATTGATGTTATTGCGACGGCGATGAAACTAGGTGCAACAGCCGAGCAATTGGCTGGTTTGGAACTTGCTTATGCACCCCCTTATTCAAGTGCAAAAGATCCCGTTAATATGCTTGGTTATACAGCTGATAATATGCAAAACCACAAAATCGAGACCATACAATGGCATGAAGTCGATGCTTTGTTGGATAAAGACGCCTTTTTCCTCGATGTCCGTGAAGATTTTGAACTTGCTACCGGATCATTACCTAAAGGCGTTCAAATTCCATTAAACCAGTTGCGAAACCGTTTGGAAGAATTACCAAAAGATCAAACGATCTATATCTATTGCCAAGTTGGATTGCGTGGTTACAATGCAGCCCGCGTGCTTATGCACCATGGCTTTACTGTTAAAAATATCGACGGTGGCTACAAGACTTATAAATTCGCTAAATACGCAGTCAAGGAACGTACAGTCAATAAAGCACCTAAAAAAGAGGTTGTGCAAACATTGGATACCAAGAAATTACAAATGATTGAAGTGGATGCATGTGGCTTACAGTGTCCAGGTCCGATATTAAAAGTTAAAGAACAAATGGATAAAATGGAACCCGGTCAAACAATGGTTGTTCAAGCAAGCGACTTCGGCTTCAGCGCTGATATCGAAGCGTGGACAAAAAATACCGGTAATACCCTGGTAACCAATGAAATCCAAGGAAATAAGGTCGTAGCGACTTTGACTAAAGGTCAAGAGGGTTCAGTCTTGCCACAAGAAGGTATTTTAACCGAGACTAAAGACGGGGCAACGATGGTTGTATTCAGCGGGGATTTGGACAAGGCTGTCGCTTCCATGATCATTGCATCTGGCGCCGCAGCAATGGGCAAAAAAGTGACAATCTTCTTCACCTTCTGGGGATTGAGTATTTTGAAAAAACAAAAAATCCAAAAAACAGGCTTGGCGAAACTGTTCGATATCATGTTGCCAAACAACGCTAACAGTCTGCCAATTTCAGCAATGAATATGGGCGGAATGGGCTCAAAAATGATTAAAACGGTCATGAAGCAAAAGAATGTGGATGCTTTACCGGACATGATCGAAAAGGCAAATGAATTAGGCGTTAAATTTATCGCTTGTACCATGAGTATGGATATCATGGGAATTGAAAAAGAAGAATTATTCGATTTTGTCGAATATGGTGGTGTAGCTACTTATCTGGGCGACACTGAAAATGCAAATATGAATCTTTTTATCTAAAGAAAAAGCGCAAACTCAAAGTTTGCGCTTTTTTTATAATCATTCAAAATCTTGGTGAAGTGATTTTTCTTCGTATACGCAATTGATGGCATACGCCAACAAATCAGCCACACTTACCTGTATCACTTTATCGATTTGCTTTTCTTCAGGCAGGTAAATGGAATCAGTCACAATTATTTTTTCAATCACCGAACTCTCTAAAAGTTCAGTCGCTCCCTTAGAAAATACAGCATGCGTTGCGGCAACATAGATTTCTTTAGCACCTTTTTCCTTTAAGGCCAAGGCTGCAATTGCCACCGTCGTTCCGGTATCCACTAAATCATCGAATAAAATACATATTTTTCCTGCAACGTCCCCAATAACATTAAGTCTCTCAGGTATTTTTGTCGCTTTCGTTCGCTTGTCCACAATTGCAAGGGGAACTTTCAAAACTTCTGCCAGTTTACGGCCCCGGCTCACGCCACTGTGATTTGGTGCAACCACAACGGTCCCTTCTCCACCAATTCCACGTTCCAAAAATCCCTCAGCTAACAATGACGTCGCTGATAAGTGATCAACAGGAATGTCGAAGAATCCCTGTATCTGTGGTGCATGTAAATCCAAGGCAATTACTCGGTCCGCACCAGCCGTCTGCAATAAATCAGCTACCAATTTTGCGGTAATGGGTTCACGGGGTTGGGCTTTGCGGTCTTGTCGGGCGTATGCATAGTACGGCAAAACAATATTAATCGTCAGAGCACTTGCACGCTTCAAAGCATCCATCATGATGAGTGTTTCCATAATATTCTCATTCACTCTACCAGTGGTTGATTGAATCAAAAAGACGTGTTTCCCACGAACACTCTCTTGAATCGTAATCTTTGTTTCTCCATCGCTATGCTCAACGATTGACGCTTTACCCAATTCAATATTGAGACTTTTCGCAACCTTTTCTGCTAAAGGCCGATTTGAATTAAGTGAAAATACGGTAAATTCTGGTTTTTCTTCTATATTCAATTGTGACTCCCCCAAACTCCTCTTTGTACCCCCTAGTTTATCACGTTCACGTAAATTGTATAGCATTTATATTACATGCTTTACCTTGAATATATCGGAAATTCTTGTTGAATACGCTATAATTGGTTTAAAAACAGTCATTTGGAGGACTCTATGAATATCCAGCATAAAGACATATTAAAAGAAAATGCCTATTTAAAAAGATTGAACAAGGAATTGCTTGAACAAATTTTTCATGATGACTTTACTCAGTTTCCTTGGTTGGGTAATCTAGGTCGTTGGTTTTGGGATGTATCAGAAAACGTGGTAACTTTTAACCCACTCAAAAGCGAAGCGATTGGTTATAGCCGTGATGAATTACCTGATGAGATTGGATTTGAATTTTTCACGGAAAAGCTTCATCCCGAAGATTATGACCATGTGATGGATTTGATGACTGCTCATTTAAAAGGTGAAGCGCCCGTTTGGGAAGTGAAGTATCGGATTAAAGCCAAAGACGGTTCCTGGAAAGTTTTTTACGATAGAGGTCTGGTAACGAAGCGCGATGCTGAAGGCAAACCGCTGTTTTTATCCGGTAATGTTTTCGATGTCACGGTTGATGCGTTTGACCGGCAAGAGAGCATTCAAAAAACGCGCTATTGGAAACAACAAGCTCAATATGATCGCCTCACCAACCTTTATTCTCGTAAAGAGCTCGAACGTCAGTTACACATTATAGAGAAAAACGGTGAAAACTATAGCCTGATGGTTATAGATATTGATTATTTCAAAAATATTAATGATTCATATGGACACTTAGCAGGAGACAGTGTACTGAAACAAATCGGAGGTATTATCAAAAGTTGCGCACGAGAAACAGACATCTCGGGCCGTTTCGGTGGAGATGAATTTATCATCGCCTTTCCCCAGACAACCAAAGAGCAGGCTCACGCAGTTAGTTTGCGACTTCAAGATGAAATAGACGACCTAACATTCGACCTTCCTTCAAAACCAACACTCAGTATCGGTATTGCGTCCCGTTTTGAAGCAGACGACTTCACCGGTGTTTTCGAGCTAGCGGATAATCGCCTTTATCAAGCAAAGAATGCCGGCCGTAACCAAGTTGTTTTCAAATAAACGCAAAGGTTGGCCAGATTCTTTAAACCTTTGCGTTGCTATCTTATTTATGAAGCAAAAGTATGGAAAATTTAACCAACCTTTGCGTCCTGATGCACTTTAATACGCAAAAGTTGACTCTATTTTTAATACATTTGCGTAATGAATCGAAAACGACTCCCCTTTTTAATCATGGAGAGTCGTTTTTTGACTTAATTCTTTAAAATAGCGAAATTCATGGAATCTGATTCCTAATTAAGAGCACCGGAACTACTTGAAGCTGAAAAAATAACCCTACAGCTTTATAGTGCTGGCGATCCTTTCGAAATAAACTTAAAAATGCACCTCCCGGAATAAAGCGGGACGTGCATTTTTCTTACTTAGACAAATCGTACTTAACAACCTTCCGTGCCTGTTTCATCAGAAGATGTGCGTTATTTCCATACTGTAGCCCGATTACCAGTTGGCCGTGAACATAGAAATTATCCAGCACACCATAACGTTGACTCACAGCCTCAGCACTTGGCCACAATACTTGTACGCCACCGAACGCTTCCGGCTGAAGGATGCGTTCATTCATTAATTGTCCCAATAAATCGGAATTCATCTGACTAATCTTTAAGTTTTGATTTTGACCGGTCGCATTTACCAAGTAATCGACCGCAACGTTCTCACTCTGCAGTTGGACTACAAACCCATTTTCCAAAGCATCTACTGCCTTCATCTTATCCCAGACCTTGATTTCGCCGGCATTCCAGGCTCTCATCAATTTTTCCAGTGATTCTTTTGGCATCGGGGTCCGAAAATGACGGAACAAAGGCTCATAGTGCGAATAAAACAAATCCCGATCCGCTTCGGTTAATGCAGCCATAAAATCAGCCAAATAGAAATCCATTTTGTGGATAATCCCTTGCAAGATGCCCAAATCCGTCTCTTCCCGCAACTGTTCGTTCAACTGTTCCTTACTGCCTTTGCCAAAGCGATAATTCAAATCATTGAAGTTGATTTCCTTGTCTTCACATTCCAAATAAAACCATTCCACCATTTTTTTAAAAGGAACAAAGCCACCATGTAATTTCTTTTCGCGCTCCAAATTTTCGAGCGTCAAATATTTCAAATCCGCATCCAGTTCCAAACCACGATACAGGGAAAAATGCGCGTTCCGCGCAAAAAAACCAAGTTTATAATTTTTGCCCTGATTCCTTAAAAAACGCATTAAGTCTATGGAAGTTAAACCTGTTCCAATGATTCCGATGCGACTGCCTTCGGGAAAACCAGCCAGTTTCTCTTCAACCGGATAGGGATGAAGAATGAAATGCGGATGATTTTTTAATTGGTATGGGTCTTGATAAGGCAATTGTCCCATACAGAGATGTACTTTATCAAAAACGGTTTTGGTTGTTGCCGTCTCTACCTGGTACGTCCTATCCGCTAAAACACGAATTGCTGTTACATTTTCTTTAACTACTTTTGGTTTCAATATCTGCACGGCTTGGTCCAATTTTGTCTGCAAGTATTCTCCGTACCATTTCCGCGGAATAAAATCTTTATTCCCGGCAGATGCATCTTTATGCGCTCTGACCCAACTCACGAAATCATACTTGTCATCTTCTTCCAGACTCATAGTATCCGCAGTTTGGTTGATCAATAATAATTCCGAATCATCTTGATAAGGAATACCGGTCCCGAATGTTTTCGACTCATTAAATAATACAATTTCAAAATATTGGTAATCATCATACTCCGCCATTGCTTTTAATACACTGATGCCGGTAACTCCTACACCAACGATGGCAATTTTCTTCATAGTCCTGAATCTCCTTACAAATAACAGTTCTTATTTTGTAATTATTCTAATGTATATAAATACATTATACATCAGATAAGTCTCAATAGTCAGCAAAAAGAGACCGGATTACTCCGATCTCTTTTTCCGCTATTCTGTTTTTCCATGACTATAAAAAATTACGTTAAACGAGCCTGTGTAGCGACCTTCACTATTTTTTTCAAAGCTAAATGTCTGAATGTTCCATACGCGTTCCATTCCTGACAAAGTTTCCAATAATGCCACCATATTATCTGGTGTATCGCTTGTCATGGTTACTTGATAAACACTTTCACGGTAAGCTTCATCCATGCCTTCAATGGCTTGTGGTTCCAAACTACGAGAGAAACTATTGATGGTCACGGAATTTTGAGCAGCTGCCTTTTCCAAATCAACCACGTCTTTATTGACTTTCTCACCTTCTGGCAAGAAAGCTTGTGTGGCTTCATATTCCGTTTCGATTTCTTCCAATAAAGTTTCATCAGGCGGATAGGATTCCAGCAACGTTTTTTGTTCTTCGACCAGATTTGCCGTGATAGCGGTTCGTTCCTTGACAGGATCGATAAGGTAAACTGTGCCATAAACGAGGCCACCCAATACCATCGCGACCATGATAAACAAAATCGAAAAAGCGGTTCGGTTCCATTCTAATTTCATGGCTGGACCTCCCCTCGCAAAGCATCTTCATCAAGCGTTAGCCATATTTCAGCCAAAGAACCAGCTTCCTCGGCTTGGTTTTCCACACGTATTAATTGAACATTCGTAACGTAAGCTTGTTGGCGATATTTCAAAATCGTTTCATCTATTTCCTTCACAGATAAATCGTTCAAAACCAGCGTTACTTGGTTGGTTTCATCCAAACTGAAGGTTATGATAGTTGCCGAACCGCCTGGAATAATAGAAATGATTGCCTCTGCAGCAGTCGCCATCGGATATTGTCTTTCTTCGAATAGTACTTTATCTTCATTAAGTTGCGCTGCCGTTTGCTGATAGTGCTTCATTTGCCTTGAAATGGTTATCCGATTCGCTTCATCCGCTAGCCAAGTACGATTTCTGTCATATGAATTATTTTTTTGTCCAAAGCTATGACATCTTATAATATCGGCAATAAGTTAATAAAATTAACAGTAAACTACCATAAAACGGCAAAAAAATAAGACCCTTTTCGGATGAAAAGGGTCTTATTAAGGCTCTATAATAAATGGTGTTGGTAGGTATTCTTCTCGGAAATCCCGAAGGACGGTGGGGTTGCTTGTGGCCGTGTCAAGGATGCAATGCGAAAGTAGGGACCGTTGGCGCTTCAGCGTCTACGGTCCCTTTGAGGCTTGCAAGCCCGGAGACTACAGGCTCAGGGCGGTCCCACGGCAGTACACAAGCAAACACGCAGGCCGAAGGGCATTTCCTTCACCAACACCAGATAACCAAGAACCCTTATTAATATAATAATATCAACTTTCAATAATTTTCTGGAAAAATGGCACATCTAAATATTCGACCGATTTGCGCGTCATCGAAATTTTCTTTTCTTCTGTCAGCATCTTCACGACCCGGCTGGCTGTTTCCCGGGTCGTACCTGCGACGATGCCTAAATCACTGATAGTCATGGGGTAATTAATAATGCGCTTGTTCCCTCTCTCCAAGCTTAAATCTTCCATCCAGATAGCCAATGTATGAATAACTTTTTGAGTTGCGTTTGGTATAGTCGTCATCTGAATCCGTTTCTCCAGAAAACGGATTATTTTCGTGGCTTGCTGGTACATAAATATCAATTGTTCGGCATTTTGTTTTACAAGGTCATTGATAACAGCTTGCGGTATCAACATCAAATCAACATCTGTCTGTGCATAGCCCGTATAATTATAGTATTTCCCCCGTAATACCCCACCGTAAGGAAAAAATGTATGATCGGAAACATAATCCACGTAGGCATATTCTCCCGAATCATCCATCTTTTCCAGCTTGATCAATCCTTTAAACAGATAATACGCGTACTGATTCGGATCTTCCTGGAAAAAAATTATTTGGCCTTTCTGGTACTGGTGAAAAATAGAGGTCGATGCAATAGTCAGGATTTCCTCGTTCGAAAAACGCCGGAAAAATTCCTCCTCCTGGATATTTGAAAGGTATAATTCTAAGTCACGGTTAACCACTAGGTGCCTCCTTACTGTATGAAGCGAGTGCTCTTACATTTTTTCAGGAACCTCGATACCCAGTAAATGCAAACCATCTTTCAAGACGATTGACGTTGCTTCCACTAATGCCATCCGCGATTCCAATTGCTCATTCTGTTCTAAAATACGCGTATTACCATAGTATTTATTAAATACTTGAGCCACTTGGATTAAGTATTTCGTCAAAACGGATGGCTCATATCCGGCTGCTGCTTGCTTGATTATTTTGCCATAATCTTCTATTTTTTTGATGATTTCCCAGCTATAGTCATCTTCCAAACCAAAAGTTTTTTCAGGATTTATTTTCTTGGCATATTTTTCCAAAAGACTGCGCGCCCGCACATAGGAATATTGTACATATGGCCCGGTTTCACCTTCAAATTGAACAATTTCTTCAATCTTGAAATCGAAACTGTTCAGACGGTCTTTTTTCAAATCATGGAAAATAACGGCACCCACCCCTACTTGACGTGCAACTTCATCCTGATTTTCCAACTCAGGGTTTTTCTGTAATATTTGTTCCTTTGCCAATTTCATCGCTTCATTTAAAACATCTTCGAGCAGGATAATTTTACCTTTACGTGTTGATAATTTCTTGCCACCTAGCGTAATCAATCCAAAAGGTACATGATGCATGTTATCTGCCCATTCATGACCAAGGCGTTTCAAAACAGCTTTAAGTTGCTTAAAGTGATTGGCTTGTTCATTTCCAACGACATAGACACTTTCCACAAAATCGTAGGTACGTTTCCGATAGTAAGCAGTCGCCAAGTCACGTGTTAAGTACAACGTTGCCCCATCCGATTTTTTTATCAAGGCTGGAGGTAAACCCTCCTCATCCAAACGCACAATGGTCGCACCATTTTCAACAGTCGAGATATTTCCTTTTTCCAAGTCGTCAAGTATTTCCTGCATCTTATCGTTGTAAAATGACTCTCCGTTGTAAGAGTCAAACGCTATCCCCAAGATTGCATAGATTTTATTAAATTCCTGTAGCGACTCTTCCTTAAACCAGTTCCACAGCTTGTACATTTCTTCGTCGCCCTCTTCGAGCTTCTTGAAAGCTACACGAGCGTCTTCTTCCAAGGTGGGATCCAAATCAGCTTTGTCGTGGAAATCAACATATAATTTAACCAATTCATTAACTGGATCACGTTTGATGACTTCTTCATCGCCCCATTTTTTGTAGGCTACGATTAACTTTCCAAATTGTGTTCCCCAGTCTCCTAAGTGGTTAATCCGGATAACATTATAATTCAATTTCTCCATAATATTCCCTACGGCATTGCCGATAACAGTCGAGCGCAAGTGCCCCATCGACATGGGTTTGGCAATATTCGGGGATGACATATCAACCGGTACGTTCCCGCCTTTACCTAAATCCTGATAACCATAGTGTTCACGCTGTGTCAGTACGTTATTTAAAACGATGTTACTGAATGTTTTTCGATTGAACTTGAAATTGATATAAGGACCAATCGTCTGAACCGACTCAAAGAAGTCGGTATTCATTTTCTCAACCAGTTCTTTGGCGATTTGGTTGGGTGCTTGGTGGTATATTTTTGCCAATGCAAAAACAGGAAATGCTAAATCACCAAATTCCGGGTTACTCGGAACCTCAATCAAATCGGTTATTTCCTCTTCTGACAAGTGGTCCCCTACCAAAGGAAATAGCGCTTTCAAAATATTTTCCTTAAAATCCATGAAAAGAACCCTCTCTCTACTCATAATACCAATAACCCCTAGAAACTTCCATTTATTTCTGGGAGGGTTCTAGGGGTTTGATTGATATTTGCTATTTTGTAATAATAGTTCCGGCATTTGAATCAATCAAACGGCCAATATTCTCCAACGACGTAATGATTGCGGTATTAGTTTCACCACTTGTGGCAAAATCGATAGCCGCTTCCACTTTCGGCAACATACTACCAGGAGCAAATTGTTTTTCTTCGATGTAGGCTTTTAGTTCGGAAACCGTCACATGCTCTAGTTTCTTTTGATCTGGTTTATTAAAGTTGACGAACACATAATCCACACCGGTTAAAACTACAAATAAATCAGCTTTTAGCTGGCTGGCTAACTGTTGGGAAGCAAAGTCCTTGTCAATGACAGCCTCCACACCTTCTAGGTGCCCGTTCGCTTTTTCAATGACAGGAATACCACCACCACCACCGGCAATCACGATTTGGCCTGTTTCCACCAAGCTGGAAATGGTGTCGATTTCTTTGATAGCAACCGGTTTTGGCGATGGTACGACTTTACGCCAACCGCGGTTCGAATCTTCCTTGAAAGTTCCTTTACCTTTGGCCATTTCATTTTTGGCTTCTTCTTCACTATAAAACGGTCCAATTGGTTTAGTGGGATTTTGAAAGGCTGGATCGGCTTCATCAACAATCACTTGTGTCACGATGGTCGCGACATTTTTATTTATTTTCCTATCAGTCAATGCGTTTTGTAGCGCATTTTGTAACCAGTAACCAATACTCCCTTCAGTCATGGCGACTAAGCTATCAAGCGGGAAAGCCGGATTTTTAGCGGAATCAGCTTCCAAGTTTTGTAATAAGAGGTTTCCTACTTGTGGGCCGTTACCATGTGTAATGATTAACTCATCACCATTTTCGATAAATTTGACCAGATGCTCAGCAGTTTGCCAAACCGCTTTTTTTTGTGCTTCTGCAGATGGGTTATCCACCAGAATGGCATTTCCCCCAAGTGCTACTACAATTTTACGTCCCATATGTTTTCTCCTTTTTGATACCAAAGAAATTCTGGCATCAGCATTTCTGAATATTATAACAAAATTGAGAGCTTAGTAAATGAATATTTACCAACCTAACATGGCAAAGATTACCAATAGTAAGATGGTGACCACGAAAACAATACCGAGTAACTTGGCCATGAACTTCCACCAAGTCGTAATTTCCAATCCTGCAATCGCCATTGCCCCCATTACAACCCCAGAAGTTGGTGTAATCAAGTTGACAATACCGGAAGCGGATTGATAAGCGGTGATTACTAAACTTTCTGAAACACCGGCAAAGTTTCCTAACGGTGCCATGATGCCCATCGTCGCTGCTGCAAGTCCGGAAGTAGATGGGATCAGGATGGATAGCGGGATATAGAAAATGTAGGTCATGGCGATAAAGATACTTTCAGATAAACCACTCAACGCTTGTTCACCCCAGTAAAGAACCGTTGCCGTAATTTGACCATCATTCATCACAACCTGAATACCACGCGCAATCGCAACAACCAAAGCAACACTTAAAAGATCTTTTGTTCCTTCAAGGAAAACATGGATATAACGTGGTTCTGAAATACCATAGACCATCGCGATAATAATAGACATGATAAAGAATAGCACCGTGATCTCGTTTAAATACCACCAGCCAAACGGAAGGAAGCTTTGCCCAACTAGTGGACCAAGGATTGGTGTTTCACTGATAGTCGTATAGATGTCTTCAAAGAAGGTAAAGCCTGGGAACAAATCACTCCATGGAATCAAGCCGATAATCATGATTACAAATGACAAAGCGAATAAAATCAAGACTGTTCTTTGTTTGCTTGTCATTTCACCGATATTTTCTTTTACGGCGAATGTTTTTTTCTGCTCATCCATAATGTCGGAAATATAGGAATTTTTTTTGTCTTCTTGTACGCGCTTGGCATAACGGGAGACATACACTGCCCCAATCACATACATGACGATGAAAAAGATTACCCGGGGAACAATACCGTCCGCCAAGTTAATACCAGCCATCGCTGAAGCAATACCGGTCGCAAATGGGTTAACTGTTGAAGACAAAACGCCCAGACCGGAGCCCACCAGAATAACCGCAACCGCCGACAGTGAGTCAAACCCTACCGTTACCATCAACGGAATCAACAGTGCATAGAAAGCCATCGTTTCCTCCGCCATCCCATAGGTTGATCCACCCAGGGCAAAAATAAACATCAAGATCCAAATGAGCCGTGACATGTTTTTTTCGTTCTTTTTGATAACAGCGGAAATACCGGCGTCAATGGCACCCGTCTCCGTAACGATCGCCAGGAATCCACCAATCACTAAAATAAAGAGGGAAATTTCAATTGCACCCTGCGTTGCATCCGTCCCGACCATTCCTTTGAATGGTGCTGAGAGGATATCCCAGATTCCTTGTGGTGTTGCCTCAACCGCATGGTAGGTACCACTTAATACCTCACCGTCAGCATTTAAATCGTATTGGCCTGCAGGGATAATCCACGTCAAAATAGCAGTAAGTATGATGATAATAAACAATATTGTATAGGAAGTTGGCATCTTAAACTTTTTCTTATTCGTTTCGGCCATTTTTTTCACATCCCCATAAATCCAGGATTGAGAAGGCTAACGCTCAATCCTGGTTTTTATTTGTCCTAAACCCGTGGAATGAAGAGGTTGCCGTTTGTGACTGCCATAATTGCCTTGATGGAATGCATCCGGTTTTCCGCTTGCTGGAATTGACGTGCTTGTGGTCCCCGGAATACTTCGTCGGTTACTTCCATTTCACTAACACCATATTTTGCCGCAACGTCCTTGCCGTAGACCGTTTCGGTATCATGGAATGCTGGCAAACAGTGCAACAAAATCCAGTCGCCTTCGATATGATCGGTTAATTCTTTATTGATTTGATACGGAGTAAGGAGTTTAACCCGCTCTTCGAATTTCGCTTCTTCTCCCATCGAAACCCATACGTCGGTGTATAGTGCATCGGCATCTTTGACGGCAGCATGTGTCTCACTGGTGATTTCAATGACCGCTCCTGATTCTTCAGCATATTTTTTGGCCATTTCCACCAATTTTTCATCAGGGAACAATGATTCAGGTGTTGAAATTGTAATATTGACACCCAAGATGGCGCCGGTGATCAGTAAACTGTTTGCAACGTTGTTACGTCCATCGCCCAAATAAACTAACTTTTTGCCTTTGATTTCACCGAATTCTTCTTTTAATGTCATAAAGTCAGCAATCATTTGCGTTGGGTGCCACGCATCCGTCAGTCCGTTCCAAACTGGAACACCCGCATATTTACCCAAATCCTCTACCATTTCTTGGCTGAAGCCCCGGAATTCAATCCCATCGAACATACTTCCCAGTACTTTAGCAGTGTCTTCAACCGATTCTTTTTTACCCAGTTGAATATCATTTGCACCCAGGAATTCTGGAGATGCTCCTAGATCATTCGTTGCCACAGTAAAGGCAGCACGCGTCCGGGTTGATGTTTTTTCGAACAGTAAGGCGATGTTTTGCCCTTTCAGGTATTGGTGTGGAATTCCTCTTTTTTTCATGTCTTTCAAATGAATAGAGAAATCTATCAAATAGTTTAGTTCATCTTTCGAAAAGTCGATTTCTTTCAAAAAGTTTCTTCCTTGGAACATGTGAATTTCCCCTTTTATATTTTATTTAAATATTTTCTCTGTAAACCGGCATACTCATGCAGCGCGGACCCCCACGACCCCGTACAAGTTCACTGCCATCAAATTCATAGACTTTAACCCCTGCCTCACGTAACAATTGATTCGTGACCGTATTACGGTTATAGACAATCACCTCACCCGGTGCAATTGCCAAAGTATTGGAACCATCATTCCATTGTTCCCGGGCTGCTACAACCGGGTCTCCCCCGCCACAACGAATGAGGGTGACAGCTTCAACGCCTAGGGCTTCGGCCAAAATATGATCAATCGTATCAACTTTTTCCTCAATCTTAACTTCATCGCCATCTTTTGTGACTGAAAATACTTGTAGGTCTCCTTCAATCTCTGGATGGATGGTGAATTTGTCGTAATCAACCATTGTAAACACGGTATCCAGATGCATGAATTTACGATTTTCCGCAATCAGGAATGCGAGCACTTCATCGAAATCGGTATCCTTGAATATATTTTTGGCAAGCTTTTCAATGGAACGGGCATCCGTACGTTGAGAAATTCCGACCGCCAAAGTCTTCTCGGACAGGATGAGAATGTCCCCACCTTCAATCCGCGTTTCTGATTCCCGGTTATAATAGGTTTCAGTCGCTTTTAAATGCGGATGGTAGTCAAATATGTATTTCCCATATAGCGTTTCCCGGTTCCTGGTTTCTGCATACATACGGTTAATGGAAACGCCATGACCTATCGTCGCAAATGGGTCACGGGTAAAATAGAGATTCGGCATTGGGTCTACCAAGAAAGGATAAGTCTCGTTGACTGAGTTAGACAAGGTTGTTGTTTCTGGAATGCTTAGTTCCTGTTTGGTATAGCCTTCCATTGTCTTTAATACCATTTCAAAAGTATCATCATAATTCAATAAATCCTGACGAATCGCTTCATAACTTGGACCTTCTGATAATCCGGATTCGGATAACCACTCATCCACAAACTGTTCTTTTACCCCTGCATCATCAATGGCCTCTGCGACGAGTTTTTCCAAATAAAGGACCTCTACGCCATGATCAGTTAATATTTTTGCGAATTCATCGTGCTCTTTTTGCGCTGCTTCAAGAAAAGGAATATCATCAAAAAGCAAACGATCTAAATAGTCGGGAACAAGGTTTTCCAGTTCACGTCCTGGACGATGCAAAATAACTTGTTTCAATCTTCCGATTTCGGAAAAGATATTTACGGCTTTATTTGTACTTGTTGTCATCTGTTGTTTCCTCCTTGTTTTTTCTTAACCTCACTATAGCACGACGAGAAAACGCTTTCTTGTGATTAGTCACAACAATTATGTGACAATAATCACATTCGTTATAGTTTATAACACCTTTTAATCTAATCATAATAATAAATTTACAATAAATCACGTTATTACACGTTTCGTTGTATTTCTATCTCGACACATGAAAATATGATAAAAAATTAAAGTGCAATAGCCTTCCATGAATACCCAAGCCAGGCAATGAATTTTAAAACATCCTGGGTTTCAAGGAATATCGTTTGAGTATTAATGTTAGGATGGAAACTCATTCGCTGTTCAGTGAGAATCGCTTGATCGAAATAGACCTGAATATCTCTTTCAGTATTGTTTATCAAGCCAAAAATCGATACTGATCCTGGTTCCAGTTTCATTTTTTCCATGAGTCTATCCGGTGAGGCCATTTTCACACGATTAGTTTGGACGGTTGTTTGAAACTTTGACATATCAAGTTTCTTGGAGTCATCCAGAATAACGAGGTAGAAGGCAGATTTTTTCTTGTTCGTCAGAAACAATGATTTGGTACGTACGCCCTCGATGCCTTCAATATAGCGATTCGCTTCTTCGGTTGTGAAAACGGGCGGATGTTTTATCGTTTCATAGTGAATATATAATTGCTCTAACAAGCCAAATATTGCTTTTGACATTTCTGCACCTTCTTCATTTTTTTTAATTATATCGAATAGGAAGAACAAAGGCACTTTCCGCATTTGGAAAGTGCCTTTGTTTATGCGTTTTTAGCGATGAAACGAACCAGTTCTTCTGTTTTGTCCCAACCAATACATGGATCGGTTATGGATTGTCCGAATTCTGTTCCGCCTGGTTCCTGGCGTCCGTCTTTCAAATAGCTCTCAATCATGAAGCCACGCACATAATTGTGGATATCTTCATTCCACTTCCGGTTCATCAATACTTCCTGGACAATACGGAATTGTTCCAAATATTGCTTGCCGGAGTTGTCATGATTTGTATCAACCATGACAAACGGATTTTGCAAAACGCTACTCTTGTAGAGATTGATCGTCTTCATCAAATCTTCGAAGTGATAATTTGGCACGATTTCCCCACTCTCCATTGAACCACCACGTAAAATAACGTGAGCCAAGGGATTCGAACTTGTTTCCACATCCAGACCGTTGTACATCAATTCTTGTTTTTGTTGGGCAGCGTAAACGGAATTGAACATAACTTTCAAATTGCCGCTGGTTGGATTTTTCATGCCGGTTGGATGATCAATACCACTTGCAACAAAACGGTGTTGTTGGTTTTCAACAGAGCGTGCCCCTACTGCGTGGTAACTGACTAAATCATCGATAAATAATAGATTGTCCGGGTAAAGCATTTCATCCGCAGTTGTCAGTCCGGTTTCTGTAATGACACGATTATGCATACGACGAACGGCAACCATGCCGCGGATAATATCAACATCACCACTTGGATCCGCTTGATGCATCATACCCTTGTAACCATCTCCGTTAGTCCGTGGTTTATTCGTATACACACGTTGGACCATGAAAATTTTATCTTTTACTTCCTCTTGTAATTTCGCCAGACGTCTCGCATATTCAAGTACGGCTTCTTCATTGTCCGCTGAGCAAGGTCCGATAACCAAAAGAATACGTTTGTCTTCACCTTCTATAATTGCCTTTAATTCAGCGTCGCGTGCTACTTTATGAGCGGCTGCTTCTTCTGATAATTTTGTGATTGATTTAATTGTCGCAATGTTAATATGTTTGCTTAATGCATTGAAACTCAATTCAGACCCTCCTTCAAGAAAACTTTTATCCATCTTACCAGATTTTAATGAAGTTTTGGGATTTATTTTGGTTATTTCAGATTTATCATTTTCCGCCAGAAGACTTCCCCCTCAAGAAATGAAATGGGCATCGCCCAATGAGTAGGCGGGAGAGGAATGGCGGTAGGCGTTAGCCTACGTTTTTCTAAGCTATTCTTTGCGTGCTGCACACCTTCCCGCTTGATAAAGAACTTACGTTCGCGTATCATGGGCTATAAAGAAGGTGAAAAAAATGCGCATCCACAAAGCCTACAAATTCCGTCTCTACCCCACCAAAGAGCAACAAATATTGATCGCGAAGACCATCGGCTGTTCCCGTTTTGTGTTCAACCATTTCCTGTCCGAATGGAACAATGTCTACAAAGACACGGGAATGGGACTGAGCTACGGCACCTGTTCCGCCGGGCTGCCTGCGTTGAAGAAAGACCCGGCAACCGCCTGGTTGCAGGAGGTGGACAGCGTCGCCCTGCAATCAGCCGTGCGGAACGTGAGTGATGCTTACGACCGCTTCTTCAAAAAACAGAACGCCGTCCCGCGGTTCAAGAGCAAGCGGAATCCGGTCCAGTCCTACACGACCAGACAGACCAATGGGAACATCGCCGTTTTGGCGAACAGGCTGAAGCTGCCCAAGTTGGGGCTGATCCGGTTCGCCAAGTCCAAGGAAGTCGCCGGCCGGATCTTGAGCGCCACTGTTCGGCGGAACCCGTCGGGCAACTACTCTGTTTCCCTTTTGGTTGAGACGGAGGTTCAGCCCTTGCCGAAAACGGGTTCCGTTTGCGGGGTCGATGTCGGCTTAAAGGCTTTTGCCGTCATTTCCGACGAGACCGTCTACGGAAACCCAAGGGTTTCCCACAAACTGGAGCGGAAACTGGCCAGAGGGCAGAAAATCCTTTCCCGGCGCAGGGGACAGGCCAAAAAGGACGGACGTAAGCTTTCCGAATCGAAAAACTATCAGAAGCAGCGTGTCAAGGTCGCCCGGATCCATGAACGAATCAGTCATGCCAGAGCCGATTACCTGCAAAAGATTTCGACCGAAATCGTCAAAAACCACGACGTCATCGGGATCGAAGACCTGCAGGTGTCCGACATGCTGAAGAATAAAAGGCTTTCCAAAGGAATAGCAGAAGCATCCTGGGCGCAGTTCCGGACGATGCTGGAATACAAAGCGAAATGGTACGGCAAGCAAGTCGTCGCCGTCGCCCGGAACTTCCCTTCCAGCCAACTCTGTTCGTGCTGCGGCTACCAAAACAAAGACGTGAAGAATCTCCGGGTGCGCGAGTGGGATTGCCCGCAATGCAATGCCCACCATGACCGGGATCTGAACGCAAGCATCAATCTCAAAAACGAAGCCATGAGGCTTCTAACCGCAGGAAGCTGCGGGGATAGCCTATTAAGATAACCGGGGGATACCCTGGTGTTCGTAGGAATCCCCCACCTCTAAGCGATAGCGTAGGTGGGGGTAGTTCAAGCGAGGATATTCAGACTTCTCATTGCGACTGAGAGAATTAGAATAATCCAAATAACACGTGTAGAGTTCAATTCTTTTCTACCTAACATCCAATATGTTAGAGCAACCAATAAAGCAGGCACCAAGCCTGGCATGATTGCATCCACTGTGTCTTGTAAAACAAGCTCGACACCTTGATTTTCATAAACATAAGGGACAGATGCTCGAACAACTGTTGGAATTAAAGCACCAATGACTGTAATACCTAAGACTGTAGCAGCATTCGTAAATGAAGTGAGTTTATCTTTTAAGGTCGTAACCAATTTCACACCTTGTTTATATCCAAGTGGCAGTAACAACGAACGGCCATACATCAAGATCATGTTCGCAACAATCCACATGATAACGCCGGCTGCACTCCCTTGTTGTGCCAAACTCGCTGCGATGGATCCGAATATCGTGCCCCAGATAACGTGGAAAAGTGAATCCCCAACACCAGCTAATGAACCCATCAAGGCTGTTTTCAATGCAACAATAGTTTCTTTTGATTCATACCCGTCTTGTTCTTCAATCGCAATATCGATACCCAAAATCAAGTTACCGAAGTTTGCATTTGTGTTAAAGAATTGGTTATGGGTTTCCATCATATCCTGGTACTGTTCCGGTTTGTCGCCATATATTTTCTTCAATGCCGGTAGAATCGCATAGAGGTAACCTGAACTCATCATTCGTTCGTAGTTCCAATTCAACTGACTTCCTAAGATATATCTCCAGCTCATTTTATTTAGATCTTTTTTGGTGATTTTGTTATCCATTGTATTATTCATCCCCATCGAATCCTCCTTCAAAAGTACCTTGTGTAGCTGTTTGAACACTTCCTTGTGTGTGCGCCACTTGATTATTGTCACTGTTATAAACGAACAGCGCCGCCACTAAACCAATCATTGAAATTCCCAACATTGGGATGTTTAAGTATGCAGCCAAGAAGAAGCCAATCAGTAGGTATGGCATATAGCTTTTAGTTGGCATGTAGCGGAGTAAAATCGCAACCCCGACTACCGGTAGCACACCACCAGCTGTCTTCAAGCCGTTCATTAACCACATTGGAATGTTTTCAGTAATGGTAATAACCACAGAATCGCCAACAACTAGCATTAAGAAAATGGGTAAAGCACGGCTCAATCCCCAGAAGATTGATCCCGCTAAAACTAGGCCAGGAATCTTTTTATCTTGCATCTTTTCAATAGCAGCATCCACACGGTGTAATAGGAATACGTTACCGAGACGTGCTACAACATCCAATTGCAGCATTAAGAGTGAAACAGGAACAGCAAGTCCAATTCCGAACTCAGCCCCTTCTCCTGAGATAATTGCAAAAACCGTACCGATAACAGCACCTGTAAAGTAGTCCGGAATACTCGCCCCACCGAAAGCAGCGATTCCCAGTTGCATCAATTGCAAAGTTCCTCCGACCATCAAACCAACTGTTGTATCTCCCATAATAAGTCCGGTAACAAAACCTGCAATGACAGGTTGCGTCAAAGTGTTGGATATTAATGAATCGTTAATTGCCCAGAATGAAAATATAGTAAGTAATAGTATTTGAAAGAATTCGAGTTGCATAAGCTTATTTCTCCTTATTCGTTAGTTTTTTCATGAAATCTGTTGCTGGTTCATTTGGAACCAATTGCGCTGTTATTGAAACACCACTGTTTGAAATAGCTGTAAATACTTGTTCTTCTTCTTTTGTAATGTAAATGTTTTTCGTAATTTCGCGGTTTCCTGTTTCGAAACTCATATTTCCTACTGTTAAACACTCCAAGCTGCCACCTAAATCAATAAATTTTAGAACATCAGTCGGATTTTTGAAAATTAAGAATAGTCTTTGTTTCCCATATTTACCGCCATTAATATTCTTAACTGCATCTTGAACAGTCAATACCGATAAACGCATTGATTTCGGTGCAGCCATGCGTAAGGATGATTTTTGCAATACATTTTCTGCAGCTGTGTCATTAATCACTAGTAAGCGTTGCGTTTTCAGAGTACTGGACCAAATTCCGGCAACCTGTCCGTGAATCAAACGCTCGTCAATACGGGCATTGACAATATTTGCTTGTCCGGCAAAAGCTTGATATTTTTCAAGTGCATCATCGTTAGACTTGGGTGTATGCACTACTTCTTTTGAAGATGCTTTTAAATCCACCATTGTTTCTTTTGCCGATGCTAAAATCGCATCTGGCGAACGATTGCTTCCCAATACACATTCCAATGCCACTGGTAAAGACAAACCACTAATAATTTCAACGTCCGGATTATCCCTGTACATTTGTAACGAAACGTTCGCAGGAGTGCCGCCCAATAGATCCGCAATAATGATTGTTTTACCTGTAAAGGTTTTCATTTTGTGTTCTAATTCTTCGCCAAATTGTAGGTTATCGCCATCCGGAGTTAGGGAAATGGTGTGGAGATTGGGTTGTTTACCCGCAATCATTTCTAATGAAGATTTCACACCCTCTGCCAATAATCCATGGCTTACTAAAACGATATTTTTCATGTGTTCCTCCATAATTATTTAATTTATTTTGATAACTTAGTCGGTTAAGTTATCAAGAAATTCGTTAATTATCTTACTAAACTGCATTTTTCGAGCTTCTCACAATATTGATTAACGTAAGTTAACATGGTATCCTTGGATAAAATCATCAGCCCCAATGATAAAAGAAGGGAACGTTTCTATGACATTACCGAAATACGAACTCATTAAACAAGACTTATTGAAAGAAATTCAAGAACATAAATTCTCTCCCGGGGATAAATTCTATTCTGAATCCGAGTTGAAAGCACGTTATAACGTCAGCTCTATTACAGTTGTCAAAGCGTTAAATGAACTTGCTGCGGCTGGTTACTTGTATCGTGTCCAAGGGAAAGGTACTTTTGTTTCAAAAGCAAAAATCGGTGCTACTGTTAAATTTTCAGATATTGAAAACCACCCGTTGGATACAGAATCCGTGACCGTCTTATCTATTGAAGAAAAGAATGACGCGGATATTTTGAAAGAGCTCGGCCTATCTGTTGATCAATCTTATATACAGATTGTACGGGTAAGGAAAACATTGAACCAGCCCTTCCTCATCCACTTTACTCATTTGCCGCTTAACCTGGTTAAGATGCCAGTTAAGAATAAAGCACATTACGCAAGTATTTACGAAAAAGTAAGAAAAGACTTTGACATTGACATGTACGCACTCGCTTCAACTGAAACGAATGAAATTATTTTCCCTGAAGATCCAGAAATTTTGAACAGTCTTACCTTAAGTTTCCGTGAACCGGTTGTGGTACAAAAGAAACATTCATACCTCAGTGATGGTACGGTAGCTGAGTACGTTGTCAGTTATAAACATTGGAAATATTTCAAAACGAAAATTGAAGTAGAAGCTTTAATTTAACTCGATAGCCGCGAAAGCTTCTATCGAGCTTTTTTATATATAAACAGGTTTTTCAACAAACTGAAGGCTTTCGATTAATACACCTTCTGTTTCAAATACCACAATTTCGTTCTTGCCCGGTTTTAGTAAATCTTTCGGACAATACAAGGATAGATGTGGTCCCCTTTCCCAATATCTCCCCAGATTAAAACCATTTACAAAAATCACACCTTTTCCGTATTTTGAACAGTCAATAAACGTATCGGCTACTTCGGTGATTTCCGGTGTAAACTTATAGAACGAAGGAGCAGAGTGGTTACTTTCTTGCGTATAATCAATTAGCGCCAGTTGGTCAGCATCTAATTCCAAGGTGAATTGCTCATAGACTTGGTGGAAATGAATGTCGTACATCACACCGCCACGAATTCCTTTTGACTGTGTCGGTGCATTTAACTTATGACCATAGTTCACTCTTCCTTGGTTTTCCAAAAGAATCGTAACCTCTAAGTCGTTGTCGCCCGCCATTTCTTCGAGAATAATATCTTCCCCGATTTCATGTTGTTTTTGTATTTTGATCTTTTCTTCATTCAAGTAAACATGAATCCGGTCACTCGCCTCAACCACACGCAAGCGATTTTCACGGTGATAATTCTTAAGTGTCATTTTGTATAACATATACCCATAGCCACTGCCCGCTTCTTCCATGCGCAAAGGGTATGTGGACTTAATTGGTTTCGCAATCGTATCTAAGGTGTTAAACAAACCAACTGCATTAGCTACTGGGAATTCCCCCAAAGCTTTCAGCGTTTTACGTCGCGGTTCTGCTTGCCAAACATCCGGACAAACTTCTTTAATCACACGTTGAACGGCAAAGTACTTTTCAGTTGGTTGTCCATCTTCAGTTAAAAGTGCGTCGTAATCATAGCTGGTAACTTGCGGTAAATCAGTCATTCCACGTGCTGAGCAACCATTATTGAAACCGAAGTTCGTGCCGCCATGAAACATATATAAGTTCAATGAGCCCAGTTCCAGCATTTCTTTCACATCATGTGCCAAGTCTTCCGCATCCCGACGAATAATTTCTTCGCCCCAACGGTTGAACCAACCGTCCCAGAATTCCATACACATCAGTGGCCATTTTTTATTGTGGCGCTCCATGAAAGCTTTTAGAACAGCTGTATTTTCTTTTGATTTGCTCCCAAAGTTACCCGTAACGAACACGTCATCTTCAATCATACTGCCTGAATCCAAGACTTCATTCCAAGTGCCATCTGCTGTAAACAGTGGCACACTAACCCCGCAATTTTGCATAATCGTTTTTGTCTGGCGTAAATACTCTTTCTCCATCCCATATGAACCGTATTCATTTTCGATTTGCATCATGATGACCGGGCCACCCGCTGTCACTTGATATGGCGCTAATTTTGGTAATAAATGACTAAAGTAGTTTTCCACTTTTTCAATGAAACGACTGTCTGTTGAACGTAGACGGATATTTGGAATATTTAGTAGCCAAGCCGGCATACCGCCGAATTCCCATTCCGCACAAATATATACGGATGGACGTAAGATAACCAGAAGTCCTAGCTCTTCTGCTTTTTCGATAAACTCAAAAATATTTTTTTCACTTTTAAAATCAAATTGCCCTTCCACTGGTTCGTGGATATTCCAAGGGATGTAGGTTTCTACCGTGTTTGCTCCTAAGGCCTTCAGGTTGTATAAACTGTCTTCCCATTGGCTTGGCATCATCCGGAAATAATGAATGGCTCCACTTATTAATTTAATTGGTTTACCGTTCAAGATAAATTCTTCTTTAATCTCAAAAGTCTTCATTTTACTTCCTTTCTACAACGTCTCCAGAAAAGCCCTTACATTTAGAATGAAAAATGAATGGTTGTTTCAATTGTTTGGAAACCTTTGTGGGTTCTTTAATACCTTTTTAGACTTGATATGTTAACATGTCAAGTTCCATGTTTTTATTATACTTAACACATCAAATATTGCAACACTTAATTTTATTATTTATTTTCTATTTGCTACAATAGCTTTAAAAGGTGGTGGATACCAAATGATTAGTGATAATGATTTAAAGTATTTAACACGCTGTTTGGAATTAGCGCAAGAAGCTTTGGATAAAGGGGACGAACCTTTTGGCTCAGTATTGGTTAGTGAGAATGGAGAAATTTTGTTTGAAGATCACAATCATGTCGCAGGTGGTGACCATACCCAACACCCAGAATTTGCAATTGCACGTTGGGCAGCCCAAAATCTTTCTTCCGAAGAACGTCAAAAAGCTACAGTCTATACATCCGGAGAACATTGTCCCATGTGTGCGGCAGCTCACGGGTGGGTCGGTTTAGGCCGGATTGTTTATGCCAGTTCATCCCAACAACTCGTACAATGGCATAAGGAGCTGGGTCTGCCACCCTCACCGGTTTATAACTTATCTGTTCAGGAAATTATCCGCAATGCAGTAGTGGATGGCCCCGTTCCGGAGCTGGCAGAAAAGATTAAGGGTATGCATCACAAATTGCATGCAAAAAAACGATAAGTCTCAAGTAAAATGATGATTTGGCTGTTCTACTTGATTGTTTTTCCGATAAGTCTCAAGTAAAATTTGTTTTTCAGAAATCTACTTTACCCTTTATGGGCAAAAATAAAGACGATGCGGATTGCCCGCATCGTCTTATTTAACTTCTTCAATCAGCTTTCTGCCTGCATTTATCATCAGGTTCGTGTCCATGCCGAAAGTAACCGCGTGGAAGCCTTTTTGATAGTACTGCTTCGTATCTTCCACATCCATACTGAAGGTGATGATAAACTTTCCATTGTCGTTTACCGCTTTTTGGATGCGTTCGACCGCCTCCAAAAATTTCGGATGATCAAATTGTGTCGGAATTCCCATTGCAATCGATAGATCATAAGGCCCCAAGAATATTCCTGCCACGCCCTCCATTGCCACAATTTCCTCGATGTTTTCAAGCGACTCCACCGTTTCACACTGTGGGATAATCAACGTATTTTCGTTCATGTCCGCAAATAACGTCTCAATGTCTTTCACTCTTTCATCAAACCCAAAATCCGTCAAGCGTGATGTGAAAAACCCCCGCTGTCCCAGCGGCGGATACTTGCCCCAATTTACAATCCGCCTCACTTCTTCCACTGACCGCACATTCGGAATCACCAAACCCTGAATTCCGATATCAAGCGCACGCAAGATATTTTCCCGTGAGATATCCGATATTCTTAAAAGCGGTGTGATATTACGATAATCGGCCGTTTGAACCAGTTCTTTCAACGAACTTATGGGAGTTGTACTATGCTCTAAATCGACAATAAAATAATCAAAACCTGCCACGCTCAGTGCCTCAATAATCAAGGTGTCATTCGTTTCCACAAAAGTACCCAGCAACTTTTCATCATTTTTAAGCTTTGAAATCATATTATTCTGTAACATCCCTACACCTCTCCCTCTGTGAAAACGATACCATAATAATCTGTTATTTTCACCTTGGTGTTGCACGGAGGGGAACTTAACAAAATATTTTAGATAGCTTCCGATATTTCTTTTTTAGCTTTTCGGGTCATTAAGGTTAATAAAGAGATATTAAATACGTTTACCACCAGGGTCAATAGTAACGCAGGTGAATAGGACCCTGCAAAATCAAACAAATATCCTATTAAAGATATCGATGCTGCGCCACTAGTCGAAACGCCAAAAGAAATTAATGGGAAAAATTTATTGAAATAGTGATTTCCCAACTGCTCCTTTGCCAAGAGTGTTATCCCTACAGCAGGAATCGCAAAAGCAGAACCATATAAAAATGCCCCCAGTATCAAAAACGAAGGACTTGGGGTGGTCAACACGATCCCCACCGCAAAGGAATTGATCACAAGCATGATGAGGTTTGCCACTGTTGGGTTTAACCGGTCACTTATTGCCCCGATCATCATTTTGAAAAGGATGCTGCCTATCATCGTCCCTGACAACATCATTGCCCCTATCCCGGCACTATACCCATTTGCTTCCGAGAAGCTTGGGAAATGCTGGACAATCCCGCCAACCGAAGTATGCGCGACTGCTACTACCATAATCGACAAGAACAGGTGCTTACTAAAGGTTTTTTCCGATACCTGAACCTTTTCCTTAAACTTGTTCGTTTGGATCACTTCTCCGGCACCGAACGGCAATAACCCTTCAGACTGTGGCTCTACAGCAAACGGTATAATGATTCCAGGAAGTAACAGCAAAATAATCAAAGCACCTGATATAAAATAACTATATCGCCAACCCACTTGTCCAATCAAGCCAGCAAAAATAGGCGTGAGCAAGGCACCTGATAAGCCAGTAAAACTTACTATGACACTCGTCACCAACCCATGATGCTTGTGAAACCAATGATTGATGACAATGGCAATGGGAACCATCGAAATAAGTCCGGCCCCGACGCCTCTGATACTGCCCCATAAATTAAACTGCCATAAGTGATGGGACAATCCCATCATGATATTCGGAACACTCGTCAACAGCGCTGCTGCTATCAATAGATACTTAAAATGATACTTTTCCATTAATCTCGGAACATATAAAGCGACAATAGCGGAAATAAATAACGTGAGCGTTGTATGCAGCGAGAAATCACCGCGTTGAAACCCAAGATCGATTGCCACCGGGGATAAAAATACCCCACCCAAGTTTATGGGAATACTAAAACTGGCGATTAAACCACACAATATCGCAACTACGAGCCAGTGTTTTTTACTATTATTTTTTTTATTCACTGTGTCCACCTCTATACATGATATCGAAAAAAACCGTTTAAATTTATGTCCTCTTTCCAATTGTTGTGTGCATCTCACCATACTATCTCAATTATATATTTTAACCGCTTTCATAACCATGACTACCGATGTGCTGTTTAGTTTATAATTGACTGTAAAGGTGTTTTTGATGATAATTTTTCAAAAAAAAAGAGAGACATCTGGTTTGATGTCTCTCTAGTACTATCTCGTTTCTACAAAATTCGCAAGATTTTCTAAGGTGGAGCTTAATCCATCAATATGATCGCTCTTACGGATTCCTTCGGGTACGTTTTCCGCAATAATCGTCACTTTTGTTCCTTCCAATACTTCTTCGAAATACCAAATCATGATCATTTCTCCGGCAAAAGAAGCATCCTCGGAATCAAAAATGCCCGCCTCTGCGATTTTCTGATTTGGAATCAACTCCAAGAATGTCCCACGAATTGTATCAGTGTCAGTCGTCGTTTTTCCAGCGTTGGTGTCTTTTTCGTTGTAAGTGAGGGTAAGTTCATACCTCCCCCCAACATGTGGCTCAAAACGGCATATTTCGCCCGTCATGCCTTCAGGTGGTAACCACTGTACTAACGCATTTGGATTCATATAGGCTTCATAGAGAATATGCGGTGCGGCAGTAATAACTTTTAAGACAGTGTCGATTCTTCCCTGAGTTTGATTTTCCATCATAAACTCCCCTTTCAGGATGAAAGTAATGGTTTTATCGCTTTAAGTATACCACCACCGCAATAAAAAAAAGACATCTCCCAACTGGAAAACGTCTTTACTCTCTGCTACTTATGCAATACGGGTCTCGGACGCATAAACTTACCGTCGTTTTTTGCGACTGTTTTTTGGTCGGATTTTCCGCCTGATTGTTTGTTTTTGATGATTTCCATCATTTTTTCTTTTGCATTCATCTTCTTACCTTCTTTCTACTTTACTTGTCGAGGAGCTTATCGGGTATTGGACATAACAGTTCTGGTTATTTGAAGTTATGTCCAAAAATTATCCCGAATGGTCATAACTTGAGGTAGTCTAAATAGTTATGTCCACATTTTAATTGAAACGGACATAACTATCTTTTTAGAGAAAAATTATGTCCATTTTTATAAAACCATTATTTTCTGGTTTGTATCAGTGTGCAAGGAACTGTTATTCAAAAAAAGACACTTCCCATATAAGTGAGAAGTGTCCTGAAACATTGATATGTAATATATTAACGTTTTGAGAATTGAGCTGCTTTACGCGCTTTCTTCAAACCTGGTTTCTTACGTTCAACCATACGAGGGTCACGAGTAAGAAGTCCAGCAGCTTTTAGAGGTGCGCGGAAATCTGGGTCTACTGAAAGTAGAGCGCGAGAAATTCCGTGACGAGCTGCTCCAGCTTGTCCAGTGAAGCCACCGCCGTTAACGTTAACGTAGATGTCATAGCTTCCTAGAGTGTCTGTAATGTTCAATGGTTGTTTGATTACTTCGTACAAGTAAGGGAATGGAATGTAATCTTCCATGTCTTTCTTGTTGAAGACAATTTTACCTGTTCCGGGTACTAAACGTACGCGAGCAGTTGAGTTTTTACGGCGACCAGTGCCGATATATTGTGCTTGTGCCAATGTTATTCCCTCCTTAAATTAGGTTAGTGATATCTAAAACTTCTGGTTTTTGAGCTGCATGTGGGTGAGTTGCTTCACCGTAAACATGTAGTTTTCTGAATTGGTCAGAACCTAGTGCACCTTTTGGAAGCATACCTTTGATTGAGTATTCCATTAGACGACGAGAGTTCTTAGCACGCAATTCTCCAGCAGTAACCTGTTTTAGACCACCGATATAGCCTGAGTGGCGAGAATAGATTTTGTCTGATGCTTTTTTACCTGTCAATTTAACTTTGTCTGCATTAATAATAATAACGAAGTCACCAGTATCCACATGTGGTGTGTAAGTTGGTTTGTTTTTTCCACGCAAGATTGATGCAGCGATTGATGAAATACGTCCCATAGGAACATCTGTTGCATCGATAACGTACCATTTGCGTTCGATTTCGTTGGTTTTAGCCATGTATGTTGTACGCACGTTCTTTTCCTCCATATTCTTATCTGAATGTTTGATCCATCTGAGTTTCCGGGGCTCTTGTGGGGCAAACAATACCGTCTTATATAATACAACACCCCCGAGCGTTTGTCAAATTTTTTTGAAAAAAATAACCGCTTTTTATAAGCGGTCAAATTTTTCTTTGAATGTGTTGTCGTAATAGACATCTACTAAGTACAAACCTTTACCTGATGCGGTCGGACCAGCTTCGTTACGATCCTTTACTTCAAGCAGGCGATCGATTTCTTCCGGCTTTTTCAAACCATCCGCAATCTGTAAACAGGTCCCGACGAAAATACGAATCTGGTTGTATAAAAAACCGTTTCCGATAAAGGTAAACACGAGCTCATTCGCTGCTTCGTCTATCTCATATTTCGCGACATACACGGTCCGCACTAAGTTTTCTTTATCCGTTTTGGTGGAACAAAAACTGGTAAAATCGTGTTCCCCGATTAACTTATCTAAGGACTCTTTCAGAGCAACCAAGTTCATTCGGTAAGGATGATGCAACGTGTAGAACCGTTTAAAGGGATCCGCAAAGCGGTTCAAATCCACCCGGTACACATATTTCTTCCCCACCGCCGAATAGCGGGCGTGGAAATCATCAGAAACTTTCTCTACCTGTTTGATGGAAATATCAGCCGGTAACATACTGTTCAGGGCCAATCGCAATGATTCGGGCTTAATCTGAATCGGCAAGTTGAAGTGAATCACCTGGCCCAGAGCATGGACGCCGGAATCAGTTCGGCCAGACGCATCGATTTTGATGGTCTGGCCTTTCATCATCTTTTTCAAAGCTTTTTCAAGTTCCTTTTGAATACTGTTGCCGTTTGTTTGCACTTGGTAGCCGACGTAATTCGTCCCGTCATACTGGACAATGCATTTATAGCGTTGTGTAAGCATTATCCACCTACCCTTTCAAATTATTAATTTCTTAGGAAAATCAAAAGCAGCGTTAAAGCCAGAAATGTAACCATCGCGATGGTATCGCGTGCTTGCCAGTTCAATTCCCGATACTTCGTCCGCCCCTCGCCCCCTTGATACCCACGTGCTTCCATGGCATTTGCCAGTTCATCGGCACGGTTAAAGGAACTTACAAACAACGGGACCAGAATCGGTGTGACAGCCTTCATTTGCTGAATGATATTTCCCTCACCAAAGTCGACCCCACGCGCACGTTGTGCATTCATGATTTTGGAAGCTTCATCCATCAACGTTGGTACAAAACGTAAAGCAATGGATAGCATCAAAGCCAATTCATGGACGGGTACTTTGAAGCGTTTCAAAGGTCCCAACAAGGACTCAATGGCATCCGTCAAAGATAACGGCATCGTCGTCAACGTCAATAACGTCGACATAAAAATGATCAAGACAAAACGCATGAAGATAAAGGCCCCATTGATTAATCCAAATGAGGTCACACGAATGATCCCAAAACTGAAGTAGGTTTCCCCACCTGTTGTAAATAAAATTTGTAAAATCACAGTGAATGAAATCAACCAAATCAGTGGTTTAACCCCGTTAATAAATACTTTCAATGGAATATCGGACAAGTAAACACACAAGATGGTAAAGAGTGTCATTGCCAAATAGGTCCACCAGTTATTTGCCAAAAAGATAATGACGATAAAGTAAAAGGCACCAATCAATTTAGCACGCGGATCCATTTTATGGATGAAGGAATCACCTTGAATGTAACGACCGAACAGTAATTTCTCAAGCATCCAAGCCACCTTCTTTCAGCTTTTGAATGATTGCAGCAGCTAAACGTGAGGTACCAAGCGGACGCTCGTCACCAAAGTCGATGCCTGTTTTTTGTGAAAATTCCTGTAGAAATTGCAGGGATGCTGGTAGACCCAGTTGTTTTTCTTGTAGCCATTCTGCATCAAGGAAAATTTCTGCCGGTGATCCCATTTTCACAACCGTTCCTTTTTCCATAATGATGACGTGGTCTGCATAAGTTGCCACATCATCCATTTGGTGCGTAACCAAAACGATGGAAATCCCCTGTTGTTCGTGTAAGTTATTAAACATGGTCATGATTTCGCGACGTCCTGCTGGATCAAGTCCGGCTGTCGGTTCATCTAGAATCAAGACTTCGGGTTTCATTGCCAACACACCCGCAATCGCAACCCGGCGCATCTGCCCTCCGGATAAATCGAACGGTGAGCGGTCCATGAATGTTTCATCCAGGCCGACTAGCGGTAATGTTTCTTTGGCCAAAGCGAGCGCTTCTTCTTCTGAAACACCGAAGTTCATCGGTCCAAAAGCGATGTCTTTAGCAATTGTTTCTTCAAACAACTGTGATTCCGGAAATTGGAAAACAATCCCCACTTTTTTACGGATGAATTTAAGATTTTTATTGTTGGTTTTGTTGTCAATGACACGGTCGCCGATGGTTACGGTCCCCGTGGTCGGTTTCAACAAGGCATTCAAGTGTTGGGTAACGGTTGATTTACCGCTGCCGGTATGGCCGATTAGAGCCGTGTAGCTGCCTTCCGGAATAGCCAGGTTGACATCATAGAGGGCCCGGCTTTCGAATGGTGTGCCGGCTCCGTATGAATACCCTACATCTTTGAGAATAATGTCCATAGCCATTCCACCATCCTTTCTTCGGTTAAGTATTCGGCTGGAACTTCCAGTCCTTGACGAGATAACTGGAACTTCAATTTTTCAGGGAACGGGATATCCAAGCCCATATCGATGATTTCTGCACCGACGGAGAAAATTTCTTCGGGTGTTCCGATGCGTTTCAGTTCCCCGGCCTGCATTACGAAAATGCGGTTTGCTTGTGCCGCCTCGTCAATGTCATGCGTGATGGAAATAACAGTTAAATCGCGTTCTTTTTTCAATTGGCGGATTGTTTCGATTACTTCTTTCCGGCCTTTCGGATCCAGCATCGTTGTCGCTTCATCCAAAATAATGATACCTGGAGCCAAGGCAATGATCCCGGCAATCGCAACCCGTTGTTTTTGACCACCCGATAGACGTGCGGGTTCCTTATCCATGAAATCGTGCATGTTAACGGCTTTGACGGCACTAGCCACACGTTCATGCATTTCCTCACGCGGAACACCAATGTTTTCCAAACCAAATGCCACGTCGTCCTGAACGGTTGAACCAACAAACTGGTTGTCCGGATTTTGGAAAACCATACCGACTTTGCGACGGACATCCCATACTGTTTCTTCAGTTAATTTTGTGCCACCGATGATAACTTCCCCTGCATCTGCTTCAATCAAACCATTGATGGTTTTAGCAAGTGTGGATTTCCCTGAACCATTTGGGCCAATAACGGCAATCCATTCTCCTTTGTTGATTGAAAGCGAAACGTCATTAAGGGCTGGGCGGATGTCATCTTCAGAATATGTAAATGAGATGTTTTTTAATTGAACCATTTCTTCCATAAATAACCCTACTTCCTTCGAACTTCACTTAAGCTTATTATATGATAATCAAATATTTTAATATATAAAAGTGCATGGTTGACAATGATTTTGTCACTTATCTAGTATACTTGAAATAGAGTGAAATTGCATTAGGTGTCTTGACACTTTTTTAGGAAATGGAGGAATGAGAATGGGCGTCGTGAATGGAACGATGTGGTCGGATGCTCTGGGGATTAAGGTTGGATACACAGCCGTTTTACCGGAAGGAATCAAGGGACCTTATGAGGTTCTTTATCTGTTACATGGTCATTCTGATGATCAACATGCTTGGCTTTATAACACAGGATTGACACGATATTTAGGGGAGCGTAATCTGGCGGTATTCATGCCACAAGTACATTTGAGTTTTTATACTGATATGGTGTCTGGCGGAAATTACTGGACATTTATCAGTGAGGAATTTCCCCAGAAGTTACATCACATGTTTCGTTTGTCAGATAAACGGGAAGAAAATTTTGTGGCGGGCTTGTCGATGGGTGGCTATGGGGCGTTTAAATTAGGTCTACGTCATCCGGAACGTTTCCGCGGTGCGGCCTCTTTTTCAGGTGCAGTGGATATTGTTTCACTATGGGAAGCCGACACCAACCGCAATCAAACCTTCACGCTCTCTTTTGGGTCCTTGGAGGCTTTACGGGGCTCCGATGATGACTTAGTTGCTTTAATTGAGAAGCTCTCACCTGAGGACGTTTTGCCATCTTTTTACCAATCATGTGGGACCGAAGATTTTTTGATAGAAAATAACCGATTGTTTAAAAAGTTGCTGGAGCCTTTTGATTTAGTATACAAGGAACGACCCGGCACTCACAATTGGGATTTTTGGGACGGTGAATTGGTGGAATTATTTAAATGGATGGATGGGATAAAAAATGATAATGCATAAATGTGAATTAAAGGATTTAGAAGCACTCCGAGAAATTAGCATCGAGACGTTTTCTGATACGTTTGCGGCGGACAATACCCCAGAAGATTTAAAAACCTATTTAGATCGCGCGTACAACAAGGAACAGTTGTTGACGGAATTAAAAAATCCAAACTCTTTTTTCTATTTTATTTATATGGATGGAAATCTGGCTGGATACTTGAAGTTGAATACAGGTTTAGCCCAGACTGAGGAAATGGGAGCTGAGTCTCTTGAAGTTGAACGCATTTATGTGCGGACAGCATTCAAGCGCCGTGGTTTAGGAAAAAAGTTGATTGATTTCGCTATTGAAACAGCACGTGAGTTGAATAAACAAGCAATTTGGTTAGGTGTTTGGGAACATAATGATAAGGCATTGGCTTTTTATAAATCATTGGGATTCGAACAGACCGGTGCGCATTCATTTTTCATGGGTGATGACGAACAAACCGATTTCGTGATGACAAAAAGACTAGGAGATTAATCCTAGTCTTCTTTTATGCCTTTAAGTGGGTTTAATTTCCCCATTATTTCATCGCGTTGTGGTTCAAGAAACGGCGGTAAATCGAGGATTGTACCTAATTCCTCCGGTTTTTGGTCGACGGTAAAGCCCGGACCATCAGTTGCCAATTCGAACATGATGTCGTTATGGTCCCGGAAATATAAACTTTCGAAGTAATAGCGATCGTGTCGTGCGACGACTTCGTAGCCGTGTTGGGTTATTTTTTCATGCCACTCATTTAAAGCTTCATGGTCCGCTACGCGAATGGCAAGGTGGTGGGTGCTGCCACGCCCGGGACGTTCTTTTGGCCCTTCTTTTTCCGTAACGAGAATTTCACCCGTTTGGTCGCCTTCTACGGCTTGGTAGAGGGCTTCTTTGCCGTTGTTGTAAACTTCATGATAGTTGAAAAGGTCTACGAGTGTTTTTTTGGATTCAGCTAAATCACGGACGACAAATTCAACAGGCCCCATCCCTTTGATTTGTTGATTCAATGGAATCGGTGAATCTGGCCATGGTTCGAAAAATGGTGCATGTGTCCCGTTGCTGGCAATAAGTGCCAATTGGACCGTGTCGTTGTCCTGAAATAGAATAGCCGGATATTTTGCGTAAGTGCCTACCTCGTATTTAATTTTGTAATCGGTTAGTCGTTTCTGCCAATACGGGAAGCTGTCTTCGCTATCAAGTAGTAGACCCACAGTCGTAATGGCATTCGTTCCTCGTTTGGTATTCCCTAGACGCTGGTTTTCAAAAAAGGTCAGGTCGAAACCTGGACTTCCGGTATTATCACCGTAAAACAGGTGGTATTGATAGGGATCGTTTTGGTTTACGCTGACTTTGACGCGTTTTAAACCAAGGATATCCCGGTAAAAACGCGTATTATCGTCTCCTGATTTGGTTCGCATCGAAATGTGATGATGTCCCAAGATTTGTGTCATAGAATCACTCCTTAAAAATAATTTTAACATATTTAAAGCTTTTAAGGATTTTTTGCGTATATATATGTGAGAGGAGGTTTCCAAATGAAACCTATAACGTTGAGAATGATGGAAGCTTTGGCTGATCGGATGGTGCTTGATAAAGAATGCGTTATATATTTGCAGAATATGCGGAATGGTTACGAAGGTGAATGTGAGTTTGGGGTATTGATGGAGTCATTGAAGTCTCCACATTTACTATTACATGATTTGTATTTTGAACCAAAATTCTCGGGTTCAATACAGATTGACTTTCTGCTGTTGATTGGAAATTCGATTATCGTTTATGAAGTTAAGAATTATTCGGGTGTGTGGATTTATGGTGAAGAAGTTTATCGACAAGGCAATATGGAAAGGTCCAATCCGTTGATCCAATTAGCACGGACGAAAAACAACTTCAAAAGTTTGTTGCGTGAAATGGGCTATTCCCATATAACGGTTGAAGCAGTCGTCCTTCACATCGGAAAGAGTTTTACGTTATTGCAAGCACCAGATAATCGGAATGTGGTGTTACCTACCCAGATCTCTGATCATTTGGCGAAGTTGAATAGCTATCAATATCCCATTTCAGAGCAGTTAGCTAATTTGGCACAAGTATTACCTAAAAGGACGATGGATCCCCCACCGTTTACAAAAATGATTCCAGAGTATAGTTTCGAAGCGCTGAGGAAGGGTTTGCGGTGTGAGCAGTGTGGGGAACTAGCGGTTCGATTTTCGCAACGCATCTATCATTGTCAATCATGCAATTATAAAGGGAGGAACCGCACAGCAATTAAGTCGGCAATCGATGAGTTTAAACTGTTGTTTCCCGATCAGGTATTATCAGGTTTCACTCTTTCGAAGTGGTGCGATGGGACAATTTCGCCTTCTCATTGTAGAAAAATATTACGCAAGTGATTACTCAGATTGAATTTCCTTCTTGAGTAATCACATTAGGTTGAAAAACGATTACTCAAGTCGATATTTTTCGCTGAGTAATCACTTTGATGGAAAAAGTGATTACTCAGACCGGAAAATGCGTCTGAGTAATCACCCTGTCTCTCATTAAGGTTCTATTATTTATGGTATTGGTAGGTATTCTTCTCGGAAATCCCGCAGGACGGTGGGGTTCTTGTGGCCGGGTCAAGGATGCAAGCCCGGAGACTACAGGCTCAGGGCGGTCCCACGGCAGTACACAAGCAAACACGCTAGCCGAAAGGCATTTCCTTCACCAACACCAGATAACCAAGAACCCTAATTAAACACAAAAAAAAGAGGCCTACGCCTCTTAAATGAAACCTATTTGAACGGTATTTGGTGCTTAGAAAAAAAAATAGAGCTGAACTTCAGTGTTCATCTCTTCGCATAAACAAATGGTGAGCCGCTTACGGAAATCGGAAATTTCCGTAAGGGTCCACGAGCTAGACTAGTTTCTCTACCTTGCGGGAGAAACAACCATCATAGCGCTCTTTTCATCTGAAAATGGTTGTTAATTAAACTAATTCAATGATAACCATTGGAGCTGCGTCACCGCGGCGTGGTTCTGTTTTAAGAATACGAGTGTATCCACCTTGACGTTCAGCATAACGCTCAGCCAAGCCACTGAAAAGTTTTTGCAATGCAGTTTCAACAACGATTGCTTCGCCATCTTCACGTACATCTGCTACTTCGTTACGAACATATTCTGCTGCCAAACGGCGTGCTGCTAAGTCGCCACGTTTTCCTAGTGTAATCATTTTCTCAGTCGTTTTACGGATTTCTTTAGCGCGAGCTTCAGTTGTCACGATACGTTCGTTAATGATTAGGTCAGTAGTCAAATCGCGGAGCATAGCTTTTCTTTGTGAACTTGAACGTCCTAATTTACGATAAGCCATTTCTGGTAATCCTCCTTTGTTGCAGTACTAGTCATCTTGACGTAAGGATAGCTCTAGGTCAGAAAGTTTGTTTTTAACTTCCTCTAGAGATTTACGTCCCAGATTACGTACTTTTATCATTTCTGCTTCTGACTTTTCAGTCAGTTCTTGGATTGTGTTGATTCCTGCGCGTTTCAAACAGTTGTATGAACGAACAGAAAGATCAAGTTCTTCGATTGTCATTTCAAGCATTTTCTCTTTTTGAGTTTCCTCTTTTTCAACCATAACTTCAGCCTTGCGAGCTTCGTCAGTCAGGTTAACGAAAATGTTCAAATGTTCAGTAAGGATTTTAGCTGCCAAGCTGACTGCTTCTTCCGGACTGACAGAACCATCTGTCCAAACATCCAATGTTAATTTGTCATATATATTTTTTTGACCGATACGTGTATTTTCAACTTGGTAGTTAACTTTGTTAACAGGAGTGAAAATCGAATCGACTGGAATAACACCAATTGGCATATTTTCCGTTTTGTTGTGTTCAGAGCGAACGTAACCGCGGCCGTTCTTTGCGTCCATGCGCACGTGGAAATGTGCACCTTCAGCTACTGTACAAATATATAAATCAGGGTTTAAAACTTCTACATCACTATCATGATTGATGTCTGCAGCAGTTACGACTGCAGGACCTTTCACATCGATTTCGATTGTTTTATCTTCTTCGGAGAAGAATTTCAAAGCCAATTGTTTAATGTTTAGGACGATTTGAGTAACGTCTTCTAAAACACCTTCAATTGCTGAAAATTCGTGTAGTACACCATCGATTTGAAGTGTAGTTACAGCTGTACCTGGAAGTGAAGACAATAGAATACGACGTAATGAGTTACCAAGCGTTGTCCCATATCCCCGTTCAAGTGGTTCCACAACGAATTTGCCGAATGTAGCATCCTCGCTGATCTCAATCGTTTCAATTCTTGGTTTTTCAATTTCGATCATATGTCAATTTACCCCTTTCAAAACGGTTCGTTCATCCTAGTGAGGCCATTGCGTTACAACAACATCAAGATATAAAAATTATACCCGACGACGTTTTGGTGGACGGCATCCATTGTGAGGAATAGGAGTAACGTCACGAATTGCGCTAACTTCCAAACCAGCTGCTTGTAGAGAACGGATTGCAGCTTCACGTCCTGAACCAGGACCTTTAACTGAAACTTCAACAGATTTCATTCCGTGTTCCATAGAAACTTTAGCAGCAGCTTCTGCAGCCATTTGAGCAGCAAAAGGTGTTGATTTACGAGAACCTCTAAAACCTAATGCACCAGCAGAAGACCATGAAATAGCATTTCCATGAACATCAGTAATCATAACAATTGTATTATTAAATGTAGAACGGATATGTGCTACTCCGGATTCAATATTCTTTTTCACACGACGTTTACGTGATACTTTTTTAGCCATGAAGTTTTAACCTCCTTCACTTAATTATTATTTTTTCTTACCAGCGATTGCTTTTGCGCGTCCCTTACGAGTGCGAGCGTTGTTCTTAGTATTTTGACCACGAACAGGCAATCCACGACGGTGACGAATTCCTCTGTATGAACCGATTTCCATCAAACGTTTGATGTTCAAATTCACTTCACGACGTAGGTCACCTTCGATTTTTAATTTGTCAACTTCTGCACGGATACGATCTAATTCATCGTTTGTTAAATCGCGTACACGTGTTTCTTCAGAAACTTCTGCAGATGCAAGTACTTGCTTAGCAGTTGTACTACCGATTCCGAAAATATAAGTTAATGAGATAACGATGCGTTTATCACGCGGAATATCTACCCCAGCGATACGAGCCATAAATTGGCACCTCCTTGTTATTATCCTTGGCGTTGTTTGTGTTTAGGATTTTCGCAAATCACCATAACACGGCCGTTTCTGCGAATGACTTTACATTTCTCGCAAATAGGCTTTACTGATGCTCTAACTTTCATTCTAAAATTCCTCCTTTTAAATGATGGAGTGGCATTATTTGAAACGATATGTGATACGGCCGCGTGTTAAATCGTACGGTGATAATTCAACCGTTACTTTATCACCTGGTAGAATGCGGATGTAGTTCATCCGGATTTTGCCTGATACATGCGCGAGCACAATATGGCCGTTTTCAAGTTCTACCTTAAACATTGCGTTTGGCAAAGTTTCAGCGACTATTCCTTCAATTTCAATGACATCATCTTTCGCCATCTATATACCTCCTCACATTCTGCTGACCTGATTGAGTATGACTTGTCTTTGCATTTATTTTACACTAACTGCTACATTATACCATAACGACAAGCTTTTGCAAAGAAAATACTTATATAAAACAAGTACTTTTTTCAGATCAATCGATGATGTTTTGGACTTCAGAAAACACGTTCTCAATTCCAATTTCACCATCTACAGTGTGAAGCAATCCTTTATTAGAGTAATACGCTAATATTGGTGCAGATTGTTCTTGGTTGATGCGAATACGATTTTCCACTGTTTCAGGTTTGTCATCTTCTCTTTGGTACAAATCTGTACTGCCGCATTTATCGCAAACACCTTCCACTTTTGGTGGATGATTTACTTTGTGATAAGTAGCGCCACAATTACGGCAAATAATACGACCTGTCAAACGAGACATTAGTACTTCGGGATTCACATCAATGTTAATGACCGCGTCGATCTCACGACCTAAGTCAGTCATAATTTGATCCAAAGCATCAGCTTGGTCCATTGTTCTTGGAAATCCATCAAGTAAAAAGCCATTTTTTGTATCTTCTTCTTGCAAACGTTCTTTAACAATCCCGTTTGTCACTTCATCAGGAACTAACTCGCCTTTATCCATAAAGGATTTAGCTTCAAGTCCTAATTGCGTTTCATTTTTGATTGCTGAACGGAACATATCACCAGTCGAAATGTGGGGAACCCCATATTTCTCAATAATACGCTCTGCTTGTGTTCCTTTTCCAGCACCGGGAAGTCCAGTAATAATTAGGTTCTTCTTCATGTCCTCGTCTCCTTATGCAAGCGCAAGATGCTTGTGGGGAAAAACCCCACATACAGCTTACTTTTGAATAAATCCTTGATAATTGCGTTTCACCATTCGACCTTCAACTTGTTTAGCAGTATCCAATGCGGTACCAACAACGATGAGAAGGCTTGTTCCCCCTAGAGCTAGTGAGTCTGGGAGATTCCATAATGCCGAAGCAATGATAGGCAACAGGGCAATCAAGCCGAGGAACAAAGCACCAACTGTACTTAAACGCATCAGCATACCCGTAATGTAATCTTCTGTACCTTTTCCGGGTCTCACACTTGGGATATAAGCTCCAGACTTTTGTAAATTTTCTGCCATTTTTTCAGGATTAATCTGAATCAAGGCATAGAAATACGTAAAGGTTACAATCAAGATTGTATAGATTACAGCACCGATTGGCTCACGGAAGTTAAATAATGTATTTAACACGTTATACCAAGTCGCTTCACTATGGTTCGCTGCAAAAAATCCAAGGATTGTCTGCGGCGTCATCATGAAGGAGCTGGCGAATATTACCGGAATAACTCCAGCAGAGTTAATCTTTAATGGTAAATGCGCCGCTTGATTGGAACCAGTAGCTCTTTTTGAATATTGGATCGGAATTCTGCGTTCCGCTTGTTGAATAAACACAACAAAAATTACCAGCAATACCATTGCGATTAGCAACGCTACTGCGAAGATAATGTTTGAGGTTAGCTTATCTCCTGCATCAGCAAATCGATCTTGGTAGAATGTCACCAAATCTGCAGGAATACGAGCAACAATACCGGAAAAGATAATAAGAGAAGTCCCATTTCCAATCCCGTGCTGCGTAATGGAGTCACCAATGAAGATGACAAACATTGAACCAGCAGTCATTATCAAAGCGATAATGAGATAAGTTGTGATTCCCGGGTCTCTGATCAAGCCCAAATTGGACAATTGATTGAAACCGATCGAAATACCAATTGATTGCACGAATGCAAGAAATACAGCCAAGTATTTAGTTACTTGATTCAACTTTCTTCTACCGACTTCCCCTTGCTTGGACCATTCCGTGAATTTCGGAATAATGTCCATTTGCAATAGTTGAACTACGATAGAAGCAGTAATATATGGCGAGACACCCAAAGCGAAAATCGAATACTGACTCAGCGCTCCACCACCGAATGTGTTCAGCAAGCTGAACAATCCGGTTGATGCTAGATTTTGAATGGCTGCCGCGTCAACACCTGGAACGGTGATGTGTGTTCCGATACGGAATACAATCAACATTGCCAAAGTGAAGAAAATTCGGCTTCTAATGTCTTTTGTCTGAAATGCTTCTTTCAGAAGTTTAAACATTAGATCACCTCAACAGTTCCACCTGCAGCTTCAATAGCTTCTTTCGCTGCTTCGGAGAATTTATGAGCTTTAACAGTCAATTTCTTCTCTACCGCACCTTTAGCAAGAACTTTGATGCCGGATTTTTCGTTGCGAACAACTCCGCTTTCAACAAGCAAAGCTGGTGTAACTTCTGTACCTTCTTCGAAACGGTTCAATGTATCCAAGTTAACAACTGCGTAGTCTTTACGGTTGATGTTTGAGAAACCACGTTTTGGAATACGACGGAACAATGGTTGTTGTCCACCTTCAAAACCTAGTCTAACTCCACCACCTGAACGAGCTTTTTGACCTTTGTGTCCACGTCCAGCAGTTTTACCATTACCGGATGAAGAACCACGGCCAACGCGGTTGCGTACTTTACGAGAACCTTCTGTAGGTTGCAATTCATGAAGTTTCATATTAAATGGGCACCTCCTTCATTTTTGATTCTATTATTTAACTTCTTCTACTTCAATTAAGTGGCTGATTGTATTAACCATACCGTTGATAGCTTCGTTAGCTGGTTTAACAACTGATTTATTGATTTTAGTCAAACCCAAAGCTTTTGCAGTATCTTTTTGGTTTTGAGGACGTCCAATCAAGCTACGCTTTAAAGTGATCTTTAATTCTGCCATTATGTGTATCCTCCTTAACCTAAGATTTCTTCTACGGACTTGCCACGTAATGCAGCAACATCCTCAGCTTTTTTCAATTGTGTCAAACCATCAACAGTAGCGCGAACCATGTTGATTGGCGTGCTTGATCCTAGAGATTTAGATGTAATGTCCGCAATACCTGCCAATTCGATGATAGCACGTACAGGACCACCCGCAGAAACTCCAGAACCGGATAGAGCTGGTTTCAACATTACGTTACCGCCGTTGAAACGACCAATAACGTGGTGAGGGATTGTTGTTCCAGTAATAGGAACTTCAATCAAGTTTTTCTTAGCAGATTCGATAGCTTTACGAATTGCTTCAGGAACTTCGTTTGCTTTACCAGTACCAAAACCAACGTGTCCGTTTTTATCTCCGACTACTACTAAAGCAGCGAAACGTAAACGACGTCCACCTTTAACAACTTTAGTAACACGATTAATCGCAACAACGCGATCTTCTAATTCTAAATTAGTTGGGTCAATAAATACCATGTGTGGTTATCCTCCTTTTCCTAGAAATCTAGTCCATTTTCACGTGCAGCTTCAGCTAATGCTTGTACACGGCCATGGTATAGATATCCACCACGGTCAAATACGACTTTCTTCAAACCTTTTTCAAGACCGCGTTCAGCAATCAATTTACCTACAACTGCTGCACTGTCTGATTTAGTAACATTTTCAGTTACATCTTTTTTGCTAGAGGCACTTGCCAGCGTCACACCCGCTACGTCATCAATTAATTGAGCGTAGATGTGTTTGTTAGAACGGAATACGTTCAAGCGTGGGCACTCTGCAGTTCCAGAAATTTTTCTTCTTACACGTGCATGTCTGGACTGACGTGTTTTATTTTTATCTGGTTTATTAATCACAATTGTCACCTCTTTATATGGATTGGTTATGCTGCAAAAAGGAATAACTGGTTATTATTTACCAGTTTTACCTTCTTTGCGGCGGATGATTTCGTTAGAGTATTTAATACCTTTGCCTTTGTATGGCTCTGGTGGACGTACGCCACGAATGTTAGCTGCTAATGCGCCAACGTGTTCTTTGTTGTAACCAGATACGATAATTTTCGTATTTGAAGGAACTTCAACAGTTACGCCTTCTTCTGGAGTGAACTCTACTGGATGAGAGTAACCAACGTTCAATACAAGTTTGTTTCCTTGTAGTTGAGCACGGTAACCAACACCGACTAGATCAAGTTCTTTTTTGAATCCTTCAGATACACCAACAACCATGTTGCTGAACAAAGCACGTGTTGTACCATGAATAGATTTTGTGAACTTTTCTTCGTTAGAACGAGAGAAAGTTGCGATATTGCCTTCGATATTCATTGTAATCAAGTCACTGAATGTTTGAGTTAATTCGCCTTTAGGACCTTTAACTGATACAGTGTTTCCCTCTTGAGTTACGGTTACGCCAGCTGGGATTTCGACTAGTTTATTACCAATACGACTCACAGGGCTGCACCTCCTTTAGTTTTTAGAATATAGTAGAAATTTGTATTACCAAACGTAAGCTAATACTTCTCCACCAACGTTTTTAGCTCTTGCTTCTTTATCAGTTACTACACCTTCTGATGTAGATACGATAGCGATTCCTAGTCCGTTCAATACACGGGGAACTTCGCCAGTTTTAGCGAAAACACGCAAACCTGGTTTAGAGATGCGTTTCAAGCCTGTGATAACGCGTTCGTTGTTAGCACCGTATTTCAAGAAAACACGGATAACGTTTTGTTTGTCATCTTCGATAACTTCGTAGTTTTTGATAAATCCTTCATTTTTAAGGATTTTAGCAATTTCCAATTTCATGTTAGAAGCAGGAACTTCCAAGCTTGCATGGCGAACCATGTTAGCGTTACGAATACGAGTTAGGAAATCTGCGATTGGGTCTGTCATAACCATTAACTTTTACCTCCTTCTTACGGGTATGGCTGATTACCAGCTTGCTTTCTTCATGCCAGGGATTTGTCCTTTATAAGCTAGTTCACGCAAACAAATACGGCACAATTTGAACTTGCGGTAAACAGAATGTGGACGGCCACAACGTTCACAGCGTGTATACTCTTGAGTTGAGAACTTAGCTGGACGTTTGTTTTTTGCGATCATTGATTTCTTAGCCACTTATCTTTGCTCCCTTCGCTTATTTTTGGAATGGCATTCCAAGTTGTGTCAATAATTCTTTTGATTCTTCATCAGATTTTGCAGTTGTTACGATAACAATATCCATACCGCGAACTTTATCAACTCTATCATAGTCGATTTCTGGGAAAATCAATTGTTCTTTAACGCCTAGTGTGTAGTTTCCACGTCCATCAAAAGAACGTTTGCTGATACCACGGAAGTCACGTACACGTGGTAATGAAACAGTAACTAGTTTGTCTAGGAAATCGTACATTCTTTCGCCACGTAGAGTAACTTTTGTTCCAATAGCCATACCTTCACGTAGACGGAATGCAGCGATTGATTTTTTCGCGTGAGTGATAACTGGTTTTTGACCAGAGATCAATGTTAGTTCTTCAACAGCTTTTTCTAAAGTTTTAGCGTTAGCAACTGCGTCACCAACACCCATGTTGATAACAATCTTTTCAACTTTAGGTACTTGCATCACTGAAGTATATTCAAATTTTTCCATCAATGATGGTGTAATTTCTTTAGTGTATTTTTCTTTCAATCGGTTCATTTAACGAAATCCTCCCTTCTTCAATAATTAGTCGATAATTTCGCCAGTCTTCTTAGCGAAGCGAACTTTTTTACCGTCTTCAACTTTGTAACCAACTTTAGTAGGTTCACCAGTTTTAGGGTCGATTAGCATCACGTTTGATACGTGAACGGAAGCTTCTTCTTCAAGAATGCCACCAGTCAAATTTGTTTGTGAAGCTTTACGGTGCTTCTTAACAATGTTGATGCCTTCTACGATGACACGGTCTTTCTTAGGCAAAGTTTTTAGGACAACGCCTTCTTTACCTTTGTCTTTACCAGTAATGATTTTAACTTTATCGCCAGTTTTTACGTGCATGAGTTGTTGCACCTCCTTCAATAATACGGTTTGTTATAACACTTCTGGAGCAAGGGAAACAATCTTCATGTAGTTGTTGTCACGCAATTCACGGGCAACAGGTCCAAAGATACGTGTTCCACGTGGGCTCTTGTCGTCACGGATGATTACACATGCATTTTCATCAAATTTAATGTATGAACCATCTTTACGGTGTGCACCAGATTTAGTACGCACGATAACGGCTTTAACAACTTCACCTTTTTTGACAACACCACCGGGTGTAGCTTGTTTAACTGTTGCGACAATTACGTCGCCGATGCTAGCAAACTTGCGGCCTGAACCACCTAGTACTTTAATAGCTAGAACTTCTTTCGCACCAGAGTTATCAGCAACTTTCAAACGAGATTCTGTTTGTATCACTTCAGTTTCCTCCTTCCGGATCAGGAATAATTTCTTATTTTATTAGATAATTACGGATTCTTCAACGATATCCAGCAAACGGAAATGTTTCGTTGCTGACAACGGACGAGTTTCCATAATTTTAACGATATCACCAAGTTTAGCTTGATTGTTTTCATCATGTGCTTTGTACTTTTTAGAGTAACGCACACGTTTGCCGTATGTAGGATGTGTTTTGTATGTAGATACTTCTACAACAATTGTTTTATCCATTTTATCGGAAACAACTTTTCCTTGGTAGACTTTACGTTGATTACGTTGTTCAGTCATTTATAAGTCTCCTCCTTTGCTGAATTACTGATTTTGCAATTCTTGCTGACGCAATACTGTTTTAATGCGCGCAATTGATTTGCGAACTTCTTTAAGGCGGGCAGTATTTTCAAGTTGCCCTGTAGCAAGTTGGAATCGTAGATTGAAAAGCTCTTCTTTAAAAGCTTGTTCCTTTTCAATCATTTCAGCAGTGGATAATTCTTTGATTTCATTAGCCTTCATTCGATTCACCACCAATTTCTGTACGTTTTACGATTTTAGTTTTGATTGGCAATTTGTGTGATGCCAAACGCAAAGCTTCGCGTGCTACTTCCTCAGGAACGCCGCCAACTTCAAACATGATTTTGCCGCGTTTTACTGGAGATACCCAACCTTCAGGTGCCCCTTTACCTTTACCCATACGAACGCCGATAGCTTTGGATGTGTAAGATTTGTGAGGGAAGATTTTAATCCAAACTTTCCCACCACGTTTCATGTAACGAGTCATAGCAATACGAGCTGCTTCGATTTGACGGTTAGTGATCCATTTTGAATCAACTGCTTGCAAACCATATTCGCCGAAGACGATTTCTTTTCCGCCTTTAGCTTCTCCGCGCATTTTTCCACGGAATTCACGACGGTGTTTTACACGTTTAGGTACTAACATTGGTTATTTCCCTCCTTTCTCTGATTCTTTACGAGCTGGTAATACCTCTCCACGAGAAATCCAAACTTTAACGCCTAGTTTTCCGTAAGTTGTATCAGCTTCTTCCCATGCATAGTCAATGTCCGCACGCAATGTATGCAATGGAACAGTTCCTTCTGAATGGATTTCTTTACGAGCCATATCTGCACCGTTCAAACGACCTGAAACCATAGTTTTGATACCATGTGCTCCAGCTCTCATTGTACGTTGGATAGCTTGTTTTTGTGCACGACGGAAAGCAACACGATTTTCCAATTGTTTTGCAATTCCTTCAGCAACAAGTTTAGCGTCCAAATCAGCTCTTTTAATTTCTACGATGTTGATGTGAACACGTTTGTTAGTTAAAGCGTTAAGGTTTTTACGTAGTTTTTCAACTTCGGAACCACCTTTACCGATAACCATACCAGGTTTTGCAGTGTGAACAGATACGTTAACACGGCTAGCTGCACGTTCAATTTCTACACGAGAAACTGAAGCTTCGCTTAGGTTTTTAGCGATATATTCACGGATTTTCAAATCTTCATGCAAGAAATCAGCGAAATCTTTTTCTGCGTACCATTTAGCATCCCAGTCGCGGATAATGCCTACACGCATTCCGATTGGATTAATTTTTTGACCCACAGATTATCCCTCCTTCTTTTCTGATACCACGATAGTGATGTGGCTCGTACGTTTTAAGATTGGTGAAGCAGATCCTTTTGCACGAGGACGGAACCGTTTCATTGTTGGTCCTTCGTTAACATAAGCTTCGCTTACTACCAAGTTTTCGATGTCTAAATCATAGTTATGTTCTGCATTCGCAATAGCTGACATTAACACTTTTTCTACTGCTGGTGAAGCAGCACGTGGTGTGAATTTCAAGATGGAGATTGCTTCTCCAATGCTCTTGCCTCTGATAAGATCGACTACAAGACGAACCTTCCGAGGTGCGATGCGAACAGTATTAGCAGTTGCTCTCGCAGCTGTGATTTGTTCTGCCATTATTATTCCTCCCCTCGTAATTAACGACGTCCTGTTTTCTTATCGTCTGCCGCGTGTCCGCGGTATGTTCTTGTAGGAGCGAACTCCCCTAATTTGTGTCCAACCATATCTTCTTGAATATAAACTGGAACGTGTTTTCTTCCGTCATATACTGCGATTGTTTGGCCGATGAATTGTGGGAAGATTGTAGAACGACGTGACCAAGTTTTGATAACTTGTTTTTTCTCGCTCTTAGATGCAACTTCCACTTTTTTCATAAGATGCTCATCGACGAAAGGTCCTTTTTTCAAGCTACGACTCATGGTGAAGCCTCCTTTCGAATCTCTTCGGTTTCATGTCTAATTTAATGATTATTTTTTACGTCCACGTACGATTAACTTGCTTGATTTAGCTTTCTTGTTACGAGTTTTCAAGCCAAGTGCAGGTTTACCCCATGGAGTCATAGGTGATTTACGTCCGATTGGTGCTTTACCTTCACCACCACCGTGTGGGTGATCGTTAGGGTTCATTACAGAACCACGAACTGTAGGTCTTTTACCTAACCAGCGGTTACGTCCTGCTTTACCAATGTTAATCAATTCGTGTTGTTCATTACCTACTGTACCGATTGTTGCACGGCAAGTTGAAAGAATCATACGAACTTCGCCTGAGTTCAAACGAACTAGCGTGTATTTTTCTTCTTGTCCTAAAACTTGGGCAGAAGTACCAGCTGAACGGATCAATTGACCGCCTTTGCCTGGTTTCATTTCAATGTTGTGGATGAAAGTACCAACTGGAATGTTTTTCAATGGTAAAGCATTCCCTACTTGGATATCAACATTGTCCCCTGATTCAATTTTTTGGCCAACTTGAATGCCTTTAGGTGCGATGATGTAAGTTTTAACACCGTTTGTATAATGGATTAGTGCGATGTTAGCTGTACGGTTTGGATCGTACTCGATAGCAGCAACAGTTCCAACTAGTCCGTCAGTGTTACGTTTGAAATCGATAATACGGTATGCACGTTTGTGTCCACCAGCTTGGTGACGCACTGTGATTTTACCTTGGTTGTTACGACCAGCGTGTTTGTTGTTTTTTTCCAACAAAGTTTTTTCAGGTGTTGTTTTCGTAATTTCTGCGAAATCAGAACCTGTCATATTACGACGGCCGTTTGTGGTAGGTTTGTATTTCTTGATCGCCACGTTGTTTTCCCTCCTATATATTAATGTGGGTTTTTAAATGGTTCTTATTCTTCGTCGAATAATTGAATTGCGTTTGATTTTTCAGTCAAAGTCACAATTGCTTTACGGCGTTTTTTAGTATAACCGGAGTAACGGCCCATACGTTTAAGTTTACCGCGAACGTTCATGATGTTAACTTTCTCAACTTCTACATCAAACAATTTTTCAATTGCTTGTTTTACGTGAGTTTTGTTAGCACGAACATCTACTTCAAAAGTATATTTCTTGTCGTCCATTACCAGCATTGAAGCCTCAGTAATCACTGGACGTAGAATAATATCATGTAATTCCATTATTGAAGTGCCTCCTCTACTTTAGAAAGAGCAGCTTGTGTTAGAACCACTTTGTTGTAAGATACGATATCCAAGACATTCAATCCGTCTTCTCCGATAACTTTTACAGTTGGAAGATTACGTGCAGCCAATGCTGCGAAGTCGTTGTCGTTTTCTAGAACTACCAATACTTTGGAGTCAACATTTAAGTTAGTTAACACTTTTGCGAATTCTTTTGTTTTTGGTGCATCGAAAGCTAATTGGTCAACTACGATCAAGTTTCCTTCAGCAACTTTTTCTGAAAGAACTGATTTAAGAGCTAAGCGACGAACTTTCTTGTTTAGTTTATATTTGTAAGAACGAGGTGTTGGTCCAAAAACCACTCCACCGCCAACCCATTGTGGTGAACGGATAGATCCTTGACGAGCACGACCTGTTCCTTTTTGACGCCAAGGTTTACGACCGCCACCGCGAACTGCACTACGGTTTTTAACAGCGTGTGTTCCTTGTCTTAATGAAGCACGTTGCATAATGATTGCATCAAATACAACACTTTCGTTTGTTTCAATTCCGAAGATTTCTTCGTTTAAAGTTACTTCGCCAATTGTTGTTCCATCTTGTTTAAATAGGCTTACGTTAGGCATATTTCTCGTTCCTCCTTTCTATGATACTTATTTAGCAGCTTTACGAGCTGAACGAATTTCAATCAATGATTTTTTAGATCCAGGTACGTTTCCTTTAATAAGGATTACGTTTTTCTCTAGGTCGACTTTAACAATTTCAAGGTTTTGGATTGTAATACGATCCCCACCCATTTGTCCAGCCAATTTTTTGCCTTTAAATACGCGTGACGCATCAGAAGCAGATCCCATTGAACCAGGACGACGGTGGTAACGAGAACCGTGAGACATTGGTCCACGAGATTGTCCGTGACGTTTGATTACGCCTTGGAAACCGTGTCCTTTAGATGTACCAGTGACATCAATGATGTCGCCTGCTTGAAATACATCTACTGTAATTTCATTTCCTACTTCGTACTCTCCCAGCTCAACATCTTTGAATTCCTTAATGAAGCGCTTAGGAGCAGTTTTTGCTTTTGCTGCATGACCCTTAGCAGGTTTGTTTGACAATACTTCACGTTTGTCTTGGTAACCTAATTGAACTGCTTCGTATCCGTCAGTTTCTACAGTTTTAACTTGTAGAACTACGTTAGGAGTAGCTTCAATAACTGTTACTGGTACTAATTCACCATTTTCAGTAAAGAATTGTGTCATACCTACTTTTTTGCCTAAGATTCCTTTGGTCATGGTAACACCTCCGTTGTTTTATTAGTTTTTTTATTATTTGGGTTAACGATAAATTATAGTTTGATTTCGATGTCTACGCCAGATGGTAGATCCAATTTCATCAAAGCATCAACAGTTTTGCTTGTTGGGTTAATGATGTCGATCAAACGTTTATGAGTACGCATTTCGAATTGTTCACGAGAATCTTTGTATTTATGTGGTGAACGAATTACTGTGTACAAGTTTCTTTCAGTCGGCAATGGAATTGGACCTGAAACAGACGCTCCTGTTCTTTTTGCCGTTTCCACGATTTTATCTGCTGATTGATCTAGTGCACGATGCTCGTAAGCTTTCAAACGAATACGAATCTTTTGTTTTGCCATGTTATTTCCCTCCTTCGTCAAATGTAAATCATAAGACTAGCTCCACGAAAATTTCCGGCCTCACCCGCCGTGGCAAAGCGTCCGGGCGTGTCGCAACCTCTCGTTTCTTAGCTAGGTCCCTTATACAGGGTACCCATGTGTTATTGCTTCTGCAATTTCACACTTGATTAGTATACAGGTTCCTGAAAATAAATGCAAGTCATTTTCTGAAAAAAATCCGATATTTTTTTATTTTTTTGCGAGTAACAGATTTTGTTAGTTTTCCAACAAAAAAGAGACTATTTTCTATCACTAGAAATAATCTCTTCCTATTATATATTACTTTTTTAACTCACCTACAGCTTTGAACCCCATACACCACCCTTACAGACAAAAATAACCCCCCAACAAAATGTAGGGGGTTATCTAGATTTAACAATTATTGAAACGGATCCATTTTTTTCTCTGCTTCCGTTTTGTTTGCTGTACCTGGCATCTTGTTTGCTTCTTCTTGGATTTTGCGGTCAAAACGATCCAATTGGTGTTTAGCAAAGTCCCGTCCGCCTAAACCAAATGCTAGAGCGAAAGCGACTGCCAAACCACCAATGACAAATAGGAAAGCTGTATTGACAATGCTTGATGCAAATTGTAATTGATCAAGTGTCATGAAAACTGCCATCACATAAACGATGTATTTAACGATTTCACCAGTCAATTGGCTTCCAGTTGAATCCTTGATGAAGGAGGATAATGCATTTCCTCCGAAGATTCCAATCCCTAAAATCACGATGGCAATCAAAACGGATGGTAGATATGCAATGATCGCAATACCGATTCTATTGAGAATCTCAAGATTCAGAACGTTCAACGCTTCAACAACGAAGAATATCATTAAAACTGTTTGAACGATGCGCGTAATGATTGTTGATAACTGCATCTGTGGCGAATTTTTAGATAAATATCTAGAATATTTATTTATACCGGAACTCGCCAACAGGCCTTCTAGTAAATCACCTAACAATTTGGCAATTAATCCTCCGGCAATCAATAAGATGATCGCAACGAGAACGTTAGGTATTGCTGCTAAAACTTGATTTAAGACATTTACAATTGGTTCGGAAATTGATCTAATTTCCAATGTTTCAAGCGCAATTGTAATAACTGGTATAAGAATTACCACGAATACTGTATTGGCCAAAACGCGGGCAATCGTAAAACGATTGCTTTCTACTTCAGCAGCAGACGTTTGACCTGTTTTTTCAACATACTTTTTCAAATAACGGTCGATGTTGACTGTTTCCAACAGATTTTGGACAAGTTCTTTAACGAACTTAGCAACAAAGTAACCGATAGCCAATATGACAATTGCGGCGAATAACTTCGGCAAGAATGCCAAGAAGCCATCAAACATGTTCGTGATCGGAACTGCGATATTGGATAACCCGATTCGAGCGAGGATACCTGGAATAAAGAATAACCAAATCAGATAATAAAGAACTAAACCGATTGACTCAATCATCCGATCACCATCATCAGATGTATTTACTACACCCCACTTCATCAATTTCTGATTAAAGTTGATGGCGTGCAATCCTTTAGTAACACCTTTTTTTACTAAAGTAGCAAGAACCCAAGCTAGTACAAGTAGCAAAATGGCGCCTAATATACTCGGGAGAAATGCAACAAATGATGTCCAGATACCTTCCAATGAATTTGTAAATTGATTCATGGCTTTCTTCCTCCTTAAATAATTTTAATAAATACTTATTACAAGTGTATTGTAACGAAAAAATAAATGAAAATGAAATAATAACCCTTTATCTAAAAAGCATCAGGAAGCATAAATTCCTGACGCAAGTATTACCATCCATTATGGAAGATTGCGCGGATCGCGGTCTACGAAATCATCATTTTCTAACGGAGGATCCGTTCTCATGTCATTCGTCGTTAGGTCCGGTGTTGTTGCATTTCGCATATTATCATTTCTCATAAGTGGATCCATCGGCACATTGTCTTTTAGAATTGGATCAGTCGGGGGAATATGTTTACCATCATCATCTTCTACCAATACCACAACCTTGCCAGCAGCTAAGTCGTTTCGATATTCTTGTAAAGGATCATCGGCATCTTCCATAGTTGGATCACTGTAGCCTTCATCTGTGTACTCATTAAAAGTGAAAGCATCTTTTAATTTTTCCCAGAAGGAACGCTCATCGTCCCTCATCTCTTCTTTAGCTTCTTCGGTGGAAACCACTTCAGCGTCCATAGTGAACGGTATCGAATTTCTGACGGCCTTGTCCGCTACGACTTCGATATCATCACGTCCATAGCCTTGATCTTTTAGCCTTTCGACTTCCCTCATCGCTTCGTCGACACTTACATACGTTCCTACTAATCTTTTACTCATGAAGATTACCTCCTTGGTTATTAAAAGTTTAAGCTCCTGGAACACTTTTAGTATAGCGAGTATTCGACTCCGTTTGCAAGCGATACCACTTAGTTACCCTTTTCGCTTTCATAGAAAAATGCACAAAAAAAGAAAGCAAAGAGCGAACTCTTTGCTTTCTTTTGGAATTAGCGAATGAATTATCCTTCGATTGAAGAAACAACGCCGGATCCAACTGTACGTCCACCTTCACGAATTGAGAAACGAGTTCCGTCTTCAATAGCGATTGGGTGAATCAATTCTACAGTCATTTTAACGTTATCCCCAGGCATAACCATTTCCACGCCTTCTGGCAATTGAACAACACCAGTTACGTCAGTTGTACGGAAATAGAATTGTGGGCGGTAGTTAGTAAAGAATGGAGTATGACGTCCACCTTCTTCTTTAGACAATACGTAAACTTCAGCAGTGAAGTTAGTATGAGGTGTGATTGTACCTGGTTTAGCAAGTACTTGACCACGTTGGATATCATCACGTTGAACACCACGTAGCAATGCACCAATGTTGTCGCCAGCTTCAGCGTAATCCAACAATTTACGGAACATTTCAACACCAGTTACAGTTGATTTCATAGTTTCTTCTTCAATACCAACGATTTCGATTTCATCGCCGACTTTGATTTGTCCACGTTCAACACGACCTGTAGCAACAGTACCACGACCAGTGATTGAGAATACGTCCTCAACTGGCATCATGAATGGTTTGTCAGTGTCACGAGTTGGAGTTGGGATGTAAGTATCTACAGCTTCCATCAAGTCCAAGATTTTTTGTTCGTATTCTTCAACGCCTTCAAGAGCTTTCAAAGCAGAACCTGCGATAACTGGAGTGTCATCACCAGGGAAGTCGTATTCTGACAATAGGTCACGAACTTCCATTTCTACCAATTCAAGCAATTCTTCGTCGTCAACCATATCCATTTTGTTCAAGAAAACAACGATGTATGGAACACCAACGTTACGAGACAATAGGATATGCTCGCGTGTTTGTGGCATTGGGCCGTCAGCAGCAGATACTACCAAGATAGCACCGTCCATTTGAGCAGCACCAGTGATCATGTTTTTAACGTAGTCCGCGTGACCTGGGCAGTCCACGTGAGCGTAGTGACGGTTAGCTGTTTCGTATTCTACGTGAGAAGTGTTGATAGTGATTCCACGTTCTCTTTCTTCTGGAGCGTTGTCTACTGAAGCGTAGTCAACTGCTGCTCCACCGAAGTGTTTTGCCAAAACAGTTGTGATTGCTGCTGTTAGAGTTGTTTTACCGTGGTCAACGTGTCCAATAGTACCAACGTTAACGTGTGGCTTGGAACGGTCAAATTTTTCTTTTGCCATTATTGATTTCCTCCTCGAAAAGGGTGTTTTTATTTTTTATAGACTTCTGCAATTTCAGAGTCGCCTAACAATATAAAGTATACCGATTGCGACCCAAAATTGCAATATTTCAAACTAGTTAAGGAAATGATTACTCAGCGTTTTTACCACTTTTAGCAATAATTTCTTCTTGTATAGCTTTAGGAACAGCTTCATAATGATCAAATGTCATTGTAAATGTTCCACGTCCTTGTGTAGCGGAACGAAGTGTTGTTGCGTAACCGAACATTTCTGACAAAGGAATAGTTCCTTTAACGATTTGTGCGTTACCACGTGCAACCGTACCTTCGATACGTCCACGACGTGCACTTACGTGTCCCATAACATCTCCTAAATATTCTTCAGGAACTGTTACTTCTACAGCCATCATTGGTTCCAAAATAGCAGGGTCAGCTTTCTTAGCAGCGTTACGCAATGCTAGGGAAGCAGCAACCTTAAATGCTGTTTCAGAAGAATCGACGTCATGGTAAGAACCATCATATAGTTTAGCCTTAACGTCAACCAATGGATAACCAGCAAGAACACCGTTTTCCATTGAGTCTTTCAAACCTGCTTCAACTGCTGGAATGTATTCACGAGGAACAACCCCACCAACGATAGCATTTTCGAATTCAAAGCCAGCGCCTTCTTCGTTAGGTGAAAATTCAATCCAAACGTGTCCGAATTGTCCTTTACCACCTGATTGACGAACGAATTTACCTTCTGCTTCAACGCTCTTACGGAATGCTTCACGGTAAGATACTTGTGGTGCACCAACTGTAGCTTCAACCTTGAATTCACGTTTCATACGGTCAACAATGATATCCAAATGCAATTCACCCATACCAGCGATAACTGTTTGACCAGTTTCTACGTTTGTAGAAGCGCGGAAGGTTGGATCTTCTTCAGATAGTTTTTGTAGAGCGACACCCATTTTATCTTGGTCAGCTTTTGATTTAGGCTCAATAGCAACTTCGATAACTGGTTCCGGGAATTCCATTGATTCTAGGATAATTGGGCGTTTTTCGTCACACAATGTATCACCAGTTGTTGTATCTTTCAAACCAACTGCTGCTGCGATATCACCGGAGAATACTTCGGAGATTTCGCTACGGCTGTTCGCATGCATTTGTAGGATACGTCCTACACGCTCACGTTTACCTTTTGTAGCATTTCGGATGTAAGATCCTGATTGCAATGTACCTGAGTAAACACGGAAGAATGTTAGACGACCAACAAATGGGTCTGTCATAACTTTAAATGCTAGAGCTGAAAACGGCTCTGAATCATCTGAATGAACAGCAATTTCTTCGTCAGTATCAGGAATTGTACCTGTAATAGCAGCAACATCAGTTGGTGCTGGTAGGTAATCAATAACAGCATCCAACAATAGTTGAACACCTTTGTTCTTGAACGCTGATCCACATAGTACTGGATAGAACTCAACATTGATTGTTGCTTTACGGATTGCAGCTTTTAACTCAGGAATTGAAATCTCTTCACCTTCAAGGTAACGTTCCATCAATTCTTCGTCTGTTTCTGCAACAGCTTCGATCAATTTTAGGTTCCATTCTTCAGCTAGTTCTTGGTACTCAGCTGGAATGTCTTCTTCGTGGTAATCAGTACCATCTTCAGAGTCATAAATTTCAGCTTTCATTTCTACCAAGTCAATGATACCCGTGAAGTTATCTTCAGCTCCAATAGGTAATTGGATTGGGTGAGCATTAGCTTGTAGACGTTCATGAAGCGTACCATTTGAGTACAAGAAGTCAGCACCAATTTTGTCCATTTTGTTAATGAAAACAACACGAGGAACACCGTATGTAGTTGCTTGACGCCAAACTGTTTCAGTTTGAGGTTCAACACCAGATTGTGCATCCAACAATGCTACTGCACCATCAAGAACACGTAGAGAACGTTCTACTTCAACCGTGAAGTCCACGTGACCAGGAGTATCGATGATGTTTACACGATAGTCTCTCCATTGTGCTGTTGTTGCAGCAGAAGTAATTGTAATACCACGTTCTTGCTCTTGTTCCATCCAGTCCATTTGCGCCCCACCATCGTGAGTTTCACCAATTTTATGGATTTTACCAGTGTAATAAAGGATACGTTCAGTTGTCGTTGTTTTACCAGCGTCAATATGAGCCATAATCCCTATGTTTCTTGTTTTATCAAGAGTGAATTCTCTTTTTCCCATCTGCTTCATACACCTCTTTCAGTTAGTATTTTACAAACTATACTTTACATGAAATGGGTAGATATTACCAACGATAGTGAGCGAAAGCTCTGTTAGCGTCTGCCATTTTATGTGTGTCTTCACGTTTCTTAACTGAAGCACCTGTATTGTTTGCTGCATCCATGATTTCTTTAGCTAATCTTTCTTCCATGGTATCTTCACCACGTAGACGAGAGTAGTTAACTAACCAACGTAGTGCTAGAGCTGTACGACGTTCTGGACGAACTTCAACAGGCACTTGGTAGTTAGAACCCCCTACACGACGAGCTTTTACTTCCAAAACAGGCATGATGTTTTTCATAGCTTGTTCATAAACTTCAATTGGTTCATTACCAGTTGATTCTTTGATGATGTCAAATGCATTATATAAAATAGTAGCTGCTTTTCCACGTTTACCATCAACCATCAAGCGGTTGATTGTGCGAGTAACCAATTTAGAGTTGTAAATTGGATCTGGCATTACTTCACGTTTAGCGACTGGACCTTTACGAGGCATACTGACTCCTCCTTTCTCGAATATATTAATTTTTTAGGTTTTTAGATTATTTTTTTGCTGCTTTAGGTTTTTTAGCACCGTATTTAGAACGTGATTGCATACGACCGTTTACACCAGCTGTATCCAAAGCACCACGAACGATATGGTAACGAACCCCTGGTAAGTCTTTTACACGTCCACCGCGGATAAGTACCACGCTATGTTCTTGTAAGTTGTGACCAATACCTGGAATGTAAGCTGTCACTTCTAGAAGGTTTGACAAACGTACACGCGCATATTTACGCAAAGCCGAGTTAGGTTTCTTAGGAGTCATAGTACCAACACGCGTACATACACCACGTTTTTGAGGTGAGTTAGTGTTAGTAGCTGATTTCTTGAAGCTATTATATCCTCTTCCCAAAGCAGGAGAGTTAGATTTTTCAATAGCAGATTTACGAGGTTTGCGAACTAATTGATTAATTGTAGGCATTATTTTTCCTCCTTCCTCAATTCATAATTTTTCTTGGTCCACACATCCAGGTGGTCCATTTTTGTTAAAAAATAAATAATCGAATGGAAATTCGACTTTACAAGTGTGTGTGAATGGATGCCGTCAGTCAGCACGACTGAAGTTTGCTTTCAGGAAACTGCGCATAAATTCACCTTTGCAATAATAACACGAAAAAATAGGTTCGTCAACAAAACCTGAAACTTTTTTTACAAAAAAAACTGCCACTTCACGTGACAGTCTTTTTAAGGTGACTATTAGCCTTCAATGTTACGCATAGTTGGGAATAGTAAAACGTCACGGATTGATTGGCTGTCTGTTAACAGCATAACCATCCGGTCGATACCAATTCCTAAACCGCCTGTCGGTGGCATACCATGTTCCAATGCTTCAAGGAATTCCTCATCCACGCCATGCGCTTCATCGTTTCCTTGTTCTTTTTCAACAGCTTGCGCTTCGAAGCGTTCGCGTTGGTCGATTGGATCTGTCAGCTCTGTAAAGGCATTTCCATATTCTTTACCCATAATGAAGAACTCAAAACGATCAGTGAAACGACCATCTTCTTCGTTTTTACGTGCCAATGGTGAAATAGAAGTTGGATGTCCGTAAACGAATGTTGGTTGAACCAAGGTATCTTCTACAAACATTTCAAAGAACTCATTGACTACGTGGCCAAATGTCATATGTTCAGTTACTTCAACATTATGTTCTTTGGCAAGTGCACGTGCTTCCTCATCAGTCATTTCTTGCCAGAAGTCTACACCTGTTTGTTCTTTAATTGCGTCAACCATGTGTTTACGCGCATAAGGTCCTGCCATGTTCAGTTCAATGCCATCATAAGAGATGCTCGTTGTTCCTTTAACGGTTTGCGTAACTTCTTCGAACAAACCTTCTACCAATTCCATTACATCATAATAATCCGTGTAAGCCGTATACACTTCAATCATTGTAAATTCTGGGTTGTGTGTTGTATCGATTCCTTCATTACGGAAAACGCGGCCGATTTCATAAACTTTTTCCATCCCACCGATAACAAGACGCTTCAAATGCAATTCCAGTGCGATACGCATATACAATTCCATATCCAAAGCGTTATGGTGTGTGATAAATGGTTTTGCTGTTGCTCCACCTGCCAAGTTGTGAAGAACCGGTGTTTCAACTTCCAAGTATCCACGGTCATCTAGATAGTGACGGATTTCAGAAATGACACGGCTACGTGTTACAAAACGATCAAAACTGTCTTTATTACTGATTAAGTCTAAGTAACGTTGACGGTATTTTTGTTCCACGTTTGTTAAACCGTGGAATTTATCTGGTAGTGGACGCAGTGCTTTAGTCAAATGAACAAATTTAGTTGGTTTAACAGTTACTTCACCCGTATTTGTCTTCATTACTTGACCTACTACCCCAACAATATCGCCTAGGTCGGCGTGGTCAAACACGTCATAGTCCGCTTCACCGACTGTATCTTTACGGACATAGATTTGGATGCGGCCTTGGCTATCTTGAAGATGAGCAAAACCAACTTTTCCTTTTCCACGTTTTGTAACGATACGGCCTGCGATAGCCACTTCCACGTCTTGTTCTTCGATTTCTTCTTTTGATAAACCATCGTATGTGTCATGCAATTCTTGGGACAAGTGTGTCCGTTTGAAACCATTGCTGAAAGGTTCGTTCCCTTGTTCACGCAAATTTTGCATTTTTTCACGGCGGATGATTAATTGGTCATTCATTTCTTCGAGATTTTTTTCTTGACTCAAAAAGGTCACTCCGTTCTAACTTTCGTTTTCTGTCTAATCTATATTGCCAAGAAATGATTCAAATTGCAAGATGTCTGGCAAAATTATCATCATTCTTTTTGGTGAATCACCGTTTTACTGAAAAAATGTCGATGAATCAATCTGATCCATCGACATCTTACCGTCTATTCCTTAAATTGCTACAACCGTCTTGCCTCGACCAAGTCGTTTGGCAATCTCTATGGCACCTGCAACAGCAGCTCCGGTAGCATCACTAACCAACAACCCTTCTTCTCGGGCCAATCGTTCAACAATCTCGTGGGCTTCATCCGCTTTGATGCGAATCACGCCGTTATAAAGTGTTAACTCCAATAGTGGCGGAATAAAGCCATACCCCATACCTACAAGTGTATGTTCACCTTCTACCCCGCCACTCAGTGATTGGGACTCTTCTGGTTCAACAGCGAAAATTTCCACATTTGGATTTTCTGTACGTAGAGCCCGCCCTACTCCTGTCAACGTGCCGCCGGTTCCAACGGATGCAACGAAAGCATCCACCGATTTTGCACCTAAAGCGTCAATAATTTCAGGTCCCGTGGTAGCTTCATGCATCGACGGATTCCCTTGGTTGGTAAACTGAGCTAGATAATAGTAATTTTCGTTCTTGGCAATTTCTTCAGCTTTTTTGATTGCCCCTGACATCCCTTCTGTAGCGGGTGTGTACAGAAGTTCGGAACCATACTTCATGACTATGGCTTCAATAGCGGGACTCAATCCTTCCGGCGTGACCAAGATACTGCGGTATCCTTTTGTTGTAGCCAACATGGCCAAGGAAATAGCAGCATGCTGATCAACCGCGTCCACAATAGTAGAATCTGGACCTATTGCCCCTGCTTCTTCAGCTATTTCCAATAAATTCAACATCACGCGATCTTTGGAACTGCCTGCAGGGTTTTGGGACTCCAGTTTCAAATAAATAGTAGCTGCTCCTTGTGGTACAACCGATTTCAGTTGAATAAGTGGTGTTTCGCCAATTTGTGACGTCAAAGACTTGATAATCACTGCCATCCGAATTCCTCCTTACTAATTTGCGTTCAGTAATTCAGTCAACTCTTCTTCAGAATAATTGTATTTCGTTTCGCAGAATTGACAAACAACTTCTGCACCATGATCTTCTTCGATAATAACCTGCAATTCCTCTTTACCAATCGCAGCAAGGCCATTTTTGAAGCGCTCGTGTGAGCAATCGCATTTAAATTGTACTGGCATCTTTTCAATGAAATGGACATTTTCTTCCCCTACAATACGGTGTAGGATGTCTTCAGGCTTAGCACCTTTTTCCATTAAACGGGAAACAAGCGGCAAATCAGCAAGGTTTTTCTCAATGGATGCAATGGCTTGGTCTGATGCATCCGGCATTACTTGAATCATGAATCCTCCTGCCACTTTAATGGAATCATCCGTATCAACCAGCACACTCAACCCCACTGCTGAAGGAATCTGTTCCGAGTTCGCCATATAATAGGTGAAATCTTCACCAAGTTCACCACTCACAATCGGTACTTGGCCAGAGAAAGGTTCTTTTAATCCTAAGTCTTTGATAACGGTCATCGTACCTTCTGTACCCACTACTGCGCGTACATCCAATTTACCATTTTCGTTCAACGGAAGGCTAACATGAGGATTTTGGATGTAGGCTTTTACATTACCACTACCATTTGCATCGGCAATGATCCGACCACCCAAACCATTCCCATTAATAATTACCGTCATTTTTTGATCGCCTTTCAAACCTGTTGTTGCAACCAACAGTGAGCCGACCATTGTTCTTCCTAATGCTGCTGAAGATGCACTCCACGTATCATGGCGTCTCTGCGCTTCGGCAACCGTTTCTGTTGCGTCAAGAGCGTAAACCCGGAATTGACCTTCGTAAGCCAATCCTTTAATTAAATAATCCGACATTATATACCTCCAAAATTGCGATTCTATATTTATTTTACTATAGGCCGAACAAATAAAAAACATATCCGCTCGATTCAAAAATAAATGGAGCTGGGAAATAACTCCCAGCCCCCTCTATTTAACCGAATATTTGCTTCGTAAACGTGCTCAAAAGGCAGCCCCGGCGTCACTTCACGAATAATGCTCAGATGGTCCGGGGCTAAAAGCCTTTTTCCCACTCTCAACTTTTTTATTTTTCTTCTGAATTTGCTTCTTCCTCAGGAGTTGCTTCTTCACTTAATTCTTCACGTTTTTCAGCCACTTCTTCTTGGTGTTCAGCTCTTTCAGCTTCTTTCTTTTCACGTTGACGTTTCGTCTCTTCAAAAGATGCTGCTGTTTCACTTGGGTATTCTTCACTGCTGTTTTTAGCAGGCATTTCGCCTGTTTCAAAAAGACTCTTGATTGTTTTCTCATCCAATGTTTCAAGCTCCAGCAGTTTTTCAGCAATCAGATTCAGTTGTGAACGGTGTTCAGTAATAAGTTCACGTGCTTTATCGTGTGCCTCACCCATGATACGGCGTACTTCTGAATCGATTTGGTAGGCGATATCTTCTGAGTAAGCACGTTTGGAACCATAATCACGCCCAACGAATACTTGGCTATTGCCTTCATATTGGACCGTACCTAATTTATCGCTCATTCCATATTCCGTTACCATGCTGCGAACTAGGGCTGTAGCTTGTTGGAAGTCATTACTTGCTCCAGTTGTTTGTGCATTGAAAACAATCTCCTCTGCCAAACGCCCACCGAGTAACCCAACAACTTGTTCAAACAGTTCTTCTTTCGTCATTAAGAAACGGTCTTCTTTAGGAAGCATGATGGCATAACCACCAGCACGACCACGAGGAACAATCGTAACCTTATGCACAGTACGAGCATCGCTCAAGACCATCCCAACAACCGTATGACCCGCTTCATGGTAGGCTACCATCTCACGTTCACGTTTGCTGATGACTTTGTCTTTCTTGGCAGGACCAGCAATAACGCGGTCATGCGCTTCGTCAATATCCAACGCATCGATTTTCACTTTGTTGCGACGAGCAGCTACTAGAGCAGATTCGTTCAACAAGTTTTCCAAATCCGCACCTGAGAAACCAGGTGTCTGTTGCGCAACAATTTTCAAATCAACATCATTTGCTAGTGGTTTGTTACGTGCATGAACTTTAAGTATTGCTTCACGGCCCTTAACATCCGGACGACCAACCAAAATTTGACGGTCAAAACGGCCAGGACGAAGTAAAGCAGGATCCAGAACATCAGAACGGTTAGTTGCGGCAATAACGATGATTCCTTCATTTCCTTGGAAACCATCCATCTCCACCAACAATTGGTTCAGGGTTTGTTCACGTTCATCATGACCCCCGCCCATTCCGGCTCCACGTTGACGACCCACTGCATCAATTTCATCAATAAAGATGATGGCTGGAGCAGCTTTTTTAGCATTTTCGAATAAATCACGGACACGGCTCGCACCGACACCAACGAACATTTCCACAAATTCTGACCCGGAAATTGAGAAGAAAGGTACGCCAGCTTCACCAGCTACTGCTTTAGCAAGCAATGTTTTACCAGTTCCTGGAGGTCCTTCCAAAAGAACACCCGCTGGGATACGCGCTCCCAAAGCGGTAAAACGACGTGGATCTTTCAAGAACTCAACAACTTCAACAAGTTCTTGTTTTTCTTCATCGGCACCAGCAACATCAGAAAAACGAACTTTAACATTTTTCTTGGACATATCTTCAGACTTCGTTTTACCAAAGTTCATGACATTACGTCCACCGCCACCTTGGTTACCACCTTGTCCCATCATCATGTACATAAAGAATACAAAAATAATCAATGGTAGAATTGTGAATAAAAGGCTGATCCAAGCTCCAGATTGATCTTGTTCCAAAATGGTAAGATCAGTATCCGTTTGTTCCGCTAAATCACCGATTTTGCTAAGGGTTGTATCATTCGGTAATACACGCGTACGGAATGTTGTCGTGGACAAGTTTGTATCATCAAACAAAATCAAGTCACTTGCACTTGATTCACTTGTCACTTCTCGCTCTTCGCGATACTCACCGACGATATCCCAAACACCGGCACCTGGTTGCATCGTGAAGTCCTTGATTTCTTCATTTTCTAAATCACGGATAAATTCCGATGATGTGACTGCTTGGTTCGTCTGGTTCCCGACACCTCTGGTCATCATTGTGACAACACCGATGACTGCCAGGAAGATTAGAATCCAAAAGCCACTACTTTTGAAAAAATTACTGTTTTTTTTCATTTGACCCTCCTTGCAGATACTATGCCTAGCAGGCGTATATCTAATTTTCTGTAATCATTCAATTTCTTTATAAATGTATCTAGGTCATCATATCATAACTGACCTATTTTAACTATCGATTTTACTTGTAAACTTCTTCTTTTAATACACCTACATAAGGAAGGTTTCTGAATCTTTCGATATAATCCAAACCGTAGCCAACTACAAACTCATTTGGCACATGAATCCCTACCCAATCCGCTTCTAAATCAACAGCACGGCGCTCTTTCTTGTCCAAAAGCGTTACGATTTTAATGGATTTTGCTTTACGATAACGGAAAATATCAATTAAATAACTCAATGTACGGCCAGTATCGATAATGTCTTCCACGATCAAAACATCGCGGCCTTCAACGGAAGTATCCAAATCCTTGATGATTTTAACATCACCACTGGATTCCATTTCTGCACCGTAGCTGGTAACGTCCATAAAGTCCAATTCCAAATCGCATTCCATCGCACGGGACAAATCAGTCATGAACATGACGGCACCTTTTAAAATACCAATAACCAAAGGGTACTTATCTTTGTATTCCTCTGTTAAAGTCTTCCCTAATTCTTTCGTTACCTTGGCAATTTCTTCTTCTGTGTATAATACTTCTTTAATATCTGGATGTATCATGTCGCACCTCGTTTATATTTATTTTTTTAAGTCGTAATCGCCGATTTCATGGAGCCAAATTGAGGTGGCGTAACCGGGTACGAGTAAAATCTTACCGCTATAATCAGTTACTACCCACGCTTGGTCCCTATCTTCGTTCGGAATTTTGTTATCGATGAAAATTCTGGCTATTTTTTTTGTAAAAGGCTGTTTTTTGTTTAGTTGAATGGCGTCCCCATGCTGCCAATTTCGAACGATCAAGGGAAGTACCACTTCTTCTGCTTTTAGTCGTGCGATGGTTCCATTTTCCGACGCATATGTAGAAGATAAAAACAAACCTATTTTACCATTAAATGGTAATTCTAACCATTTATTTAGTTCCAATTCTTGATTAAATTGTAATTTGTTTAATTTAGCCGTTTCAGTCAATTTAAAAGTGATTAAATCATAGCGTCTCTGAACAGTACCACCAATAAGTGCGATTTCCGCTTGTGGTTTTCCTGCCACCATCAAATCCAGGAGTTGCTGGGTATGTTGCCGTTGTGTCGTCGCTTCCCACACATTGGTCAAAAAATAACTGAGAACCAAGCGCTGCATTGCTGGTGGTTGCTCAAGGAATGCCTGGATGGATAACACCCAATCCTTTCCGTTTTTCTGAAAAAGTTGTTTAGATGCTTCTTTTATAACTGGTGTTGCAACGCTCAGTAAATCCGATAATTCATCCGAAAATTCACCAAAGTGGCGCGCAGCCTGTTCATTCTCCTGCTTCAACAAAGGGACGATGGTATTACGGAAGCGGTTGCGGGTATAGTCCGAGCTGAAATTGCTCTCATCCTCCCGGAATGGAACCGCATGTTCCGCACAGTACGCATACAGTTCCTTTTTCTCAAAGGCAAGTAAAGGTCTTACCAAATGACCAGTCGCAAAAGAACGAATTCTTTGAATGCCCGCATAGCCCGGTAAGGTACTTCCTCTTGCCAGTCGCATCAAAATGGTTTCCATCTGGTCGTCCGCATGATGTGCGGTTAAAAGGAGTTTGCTGTTTGTGGTTGCCATTTGTTCTTTGAAAAACTCATAACGGAATGCCCGCGCTGCTGCTTCGATGTTACTTTCGGGATGCTCAGTCCAGTGTTTGACTTCAAGTTTCAAATGGTGTTCTTCACAATAATTGTGCACCAGTTGATAATCTTTTTCCGCTTCCGTCCGCAAGTGATGGTGGATATGGAGCACGGTCATTTCCGGTCTTTCATTAAATGGTAACTGTTGCATGGCATGCAGCAAGGCCATTGAATCCACACCACCGGAAACAGCCAACAATACTTGGTCCCCTGCTTGCCAATAACCATGGAAAGCATTGGCTGTTCGAAGTACTTGCGTAAGAGTCATCCTGCCCACCTTCCTTTCGTCAGTTGCTGAAAAAGAAAAAAGAGGCGGAACAAATAGGCTTTCACCCTCGTTCATCCTCTTGTTATAGACTTAATTAGTTACGTCTACCGCCACGTCCGCCACGTTTACCTTCAGTGTTGCGTTTCAATGAAGTCAAGCGATCGTCGCTCTCTTTCAAAAAGGCGCTCATTAAAGAATCAAAGCCTTCTTTTTTAGGTTCTTTGGCCTGTGGTGCACGATCACGGTAGTCTCTTCCTTTATTGTATGAAGGACGGTCTTCTCTTGGTTTGTTATAAGATGACGTGCTGCGTGGAGCTGGTTTGTGTTCACGTTGTGGTTGAGAACCTTCTTCTGTATTTTCTTGCGCCTTGCGAATTGATAATCCAATCTTTCCATCTGGTGCAATAGTTAACACTTTAACGTTTACTTCATCTCCAACACTTAGGACATCATTAATATCCTTTATGTAGCTATCGGAAATTTCACTGATATGGACAAGTCCTGTCTTTCTATCTCCTAAATCGATGAATGCTCCAAAATTTGTAATACCAGTTACTTTCCCTGCTACAATCGTACCAACCTCAATTGACATAAAAAAAGTGTTCCTCCTTAGATTTTTGTATGCTTATTATAGCATGTTACTTCTTTAAATAGTAGTTGCGAAATCAGTTTTCGCCTTCAACTTGGCTTGCTGCCTTGCTTTGGTTGTCTTCAGGCAAACTAAAGATGATTTCATTGTCTTTACTGAAATAATAGCGACTACGTGCTAATTTAGCAACGTATTCATCATCCTGCAACAGCCCCACCTGGACATTCAAGCTTTGGTTTTCTTTTTCCAATGCTTTTTTTTCTTTTTTAGCAACTGCAATTTGATCTTCCACTTCGCGAATATGTTCAATATTACCCATCAAGTTATAGCCCAATGGTAGTAATAATCCCGCTGCAAAAATGGCCAAACCAGTTTTTCTTCTTCTGGCTTTTTTGGATTGTAAGGTTGTCTGTTGTTTCTCTAAACTTTTTTCAAGCGTATAGTCATTATAAATTTGCGTAATGTTTTGTTGTATCGGTTCATTCTTTTTCCTGTTTCCTAGCATGGTATGATCCCTCCAAGCTGACCGTATACTGTTTTAAGTATAGAAGAAAACTGGGAGAAAGTCACGCTTCATTTCGCAATTTTTTTATAATGTTCCTATTCAATCTTCTTCAGGTTTGACTGCAGTCTCACTGATGATGGTATACATCTCTTGTGCTTCATCTTTTTTAGTGGTGTCGACGATTTTATCAATGCTGACGACCAGTGTTTTATTTCCGAATTGAATCGTCATTTCATCACCGACTTTTACGTCTGTACTTGATTTCGCTTGACGACCGTTAATGGAAATACGACCTTTATCACTCACTTCTTTTGCAACCGTACGACGTTTAATGATACGGGATACTTTCAAAAATTTATCAAGTCTCATTGTTATTCTCCTTTTCTTGCTTCTTGATTTTTTGCCACATGGCATCGATATCTTCAATCGTTTCGACTGGATAACCGTCGAAAACATGGGGATGGCGACGGCGAAGCTTAAGGTTGAGTGTTTCCAGTATATCTTCCAGGTTAAAATAGCCTTCTTGCTCAGCATGCCCGGCATGGTATATGACCTGGAGCAAAACGTCCCCTAATTCTTCTATGAGGTTTTCGACATCCTTATTCGCGATTGCTTCTGCTACTTCTTCGCTTTCTTCCCGCAAGTACGGCATCAAACTCTCATGGGTTTGTTCTTGTACCCACATATCGCCATCTTGAATCGCATCCATATAATATTGGGTCGTTGCAAAGCTTCTCGTTCTTGCATCCAACTCCAAAGGGTGGACATAGAGATAAAATTCAGACGCCATCTTTTCCATTTGGTCCATTTCAAATAGGGACATATGCTTAATAGTAGCATTATTCCCGGATGTAACGGTCACGTTATGCTCGTCTGGATACTTTTCCATCAACTTAAGCTTCACTTCACTGGCCGTGAATTCGCCTTTTATGTGCATAATCACGAGGTGGCTTCCCAAGTCAAGCCGGTCTGCATCAAGCTCCTCCCCGCTAATCACTTGAAGTCCTTCTGAGGGATTAATCTGAAACGCGTCAATCAAGTCATCAATTTTTATCTTTCCCATCTGAAGTACCCCTTTTATTTACTAATTTTTTCATTAATTTCTTACCATAAGGAATGGACAACCATTCTCGGGTTGTAAAAAGTTGGAAACGGACAATGTAAATAAAAAATAATATAACGCCTACTCCAACTGTCACCAAAGCCACTACCGTTGCATTTGTCCTGCCTGGTTCCAACAATAGCCACAAAAGATGCTTGGTAACCGTCGCGCCAATGTATAAAATGCCGGCACCCCCCATTAATTTCACCAGGAAACGATCTCTTTTCCAAACGTTTCTTAATGGCAAAGGCAATTGCACGTTCATGAATATCACCATCGCCAATAAGCCCGCTATTGTAGCCACACTTGCTCCAAGTGTATCCCACCAAGGGACGAAGATGGTATTGGCAATAAATTTAACGCTTAAACCAAGGGCCAATGCTACCAATGTTAAAGCATATTGGTTAAAACTTTGAAAAATGGAGTGGTATGCCATCATGATTGAAGCCACCGCAATCGCAATAATATAGACCGATAGAACGGTGTTCCCACTACTATCGCCAAACAACATTTGGTTCACTTCCGGCAAAATAGCCAACAATCCCGCCACAGCCGCAAATGAAAAAGCAGCTGTCATCCGTATGAGTGATTTAGCGGCACGATGAAAAGATTCCATTTGGCCCATGGCGTGCGAACGACTCATCAGAGGAATGAATCCCGCTGAAAAGCCGGCCCCCACTACCATTCCCAACTGAACTAATGGCTGGCCGCGGTCATAAATACCTTTCAAGGATTTGGCCGCATCGGCGGCTATCCCGTTTTCTACCAACCCTTTATAAAGCGTAAAGGAATCAACCAACTGAAACAAAACCAGCATTGAGGTCAACAGACAGATTGTGATTCCTTCCGTCGCATAACGATACGCCAATTCTTTAAACGATAAAGGTGTTAATTCTTTTGAAGAAGGGGAAAGCGGAACAGCTTTTTTTCTTAAATAAACCAGCAGTATCCCTGTCGCCATCACGGCACCCCATGTTGCGCCACTCATAGCTTGGGCACCCATTGCGTACATATTATTGCCGTTTTTTGTAAATAGCCACGCCGCCAAGAGAATGATTCCTACCCGAATCAGTTGTTCCGCTACTTGTGAAACAGCGGTGGGTTGCATCCGGTAAGTACCTTGAAAATAACCCCGTAACGTCGCCAAAACAGGCATGAAGAGGAACATCCAGGATACTGCCCTAATGATCGGCATCAAGGCTGCATCTCCCATCGCTTGTGCGATTGTTCCAGCAAATCCGTAAATGCCCGCAAACAAAACCAAGGAAAAAAGCGTAAGGATCAGCACACTGTTTCGGATAAGACGGCGGTGCTCCTCTTCGGAGCCAGCCTGGGCAATCGTTTTTGAAAAGAAAACCGGGAAACCGGACAAGGCAAACGTCATGCCGATTCCATAAATCGGATAGATCTGTTGATACACGTATAGTCCCGTATTTCCCACCATGTTTTGAAAAGGCACGCGATAAACCGCACTTAATACCTTGGCAATCAAAGAGGCAATCGAAAGGAGCACTGCCCCATTCATCATTGTTTTAAGTTGTTCATTTTTCATCGGCAGCTACCTTTTTGTCTTCACATGCTTCCAGGAACAATTTAACGTAATCCATCCATGCTTGCGGTTCCAACTTCCGGATTTGCAATGAGATGGCCAACTTGCCTTTTTTCATGTTCACTTGCGCACGTAACGGCATACTGCTCAATGCTTCAAAAATAGCTGCTCCTTGCAGACGTTCTGTCGCTGCATCATTCATCGTCACCACAACTGCTTCATCTTGACGCTTAATGGACTCCACTTGTGCAAGTTCGGCAAAATGTTTAATCAGACCCACTTGTGCAAGCTGCGTGACTTCAACAGGTGGTTCCCCGAACCGATCCCGGAAGTCATCGAGAATATCGAAGTAATTATCTTCACCGGAAATTTGCTGGATACGTTTATATAAATCAATTTTTTGTTTTTCATCTGATACATAGGTGTTTGGAATGTAAGCATCCACTCCCAAATCTATCTCGACAGTGATTCGTTTCCGTTTTGTTCCAACCCCGCGTTTACGTTCAACTGCTTCGCTCAGCATTTCAGAGTACAAATCGAAACCGACTGAGTCGATGAAGCCGTGTTGTTGGGCCCCCAATAAATTTCCAGCCCCACGAATTGCCAAGTCACGCATGGCAATTTTGAACCCAGAACCGAGTTCCGTAAAATCTTTGACGGCTTTCAGACGCTTTTCACTCACTTCACTCAAGGTTTTGTTCGGTTGATACATGAAGTACGCATAGGCAATCCGATTCGTACGCCCCACCCGTCCTCTTAATTGATACAATTGGGACAGACCCATGTAATCGGAATTCTCGATGAAGAGGGTATTGGCATTAGGGATGTCTACACCCGTTTCAATAATCGTTGTTGTCACAAGGACATCATAGTTACCTTCCACGAAATCCATCATGATATTTTCCAATTGGACTTCAGTCATTTGGCCATGTGCGATGCCTACCCGGGCATCCGGGACCAACATGCGAATTTCATCCGCTTTACGTTCGATGGTTTCAACCCGGTTATAAACATAGAATGTTTGCCCACCACGTGCCATTTCCCGTTCGATGCCATCCTTGATGGCACCCGTATTTTGTTCCATGACGTAGGTTTGAACCGGATAACGGTTAGCCGGTGGCGTTTCGATAACGGATAAATCGCGGACACCCAGCATTGACATATGCAAAGTCCTGGGAATTGGTGTAGCCGTCAAGGTCAACACATCGACGGAAGCTTTTAATTTCTTCAATGACTCTTTGTGCTTCACACCGAACCGCTGCTCTTCATCGACAACCAAGAGCCCCAAATCCAAAAACTGCACGTCTTTTGATAACATACGGTGCGTTCCGACCACTATATCCACGCTACCTTTACGCAGGCCATTAATGGTTTCTTCTTGCTGTTTCTTTGTTCGGAAACGACTCAACAAGCCAATTTCGAATGGCAACTCATCGAACCGCTGCATCAGCGATTCATAGTGCTGCTGTGCCAGAATGGTTGTTGGCACCAGAAAAGCCGCTTGTTTGCCTTCGATCACGGCTTTAAAAATTGCCCGCATCGCTACTTCTGTTTTTCCATAGCCCACATCACCAACCAAGAGACGATCCATCGGTTTCGCTTTTTCCATGTCGGCCTTGATCTCCTGCGTACTACGCAGTTGGTCTTCGGTTTCCGTGAAAGGGAAGCGGTTTTCAAAATCGATTTGATCCGGGGTATCAGGCGGATAAGCATAACCTTTTTCAGATTCACGTTTCGCATACAATTCAATCAGTTCATCTGCGATATCTTCTACTTTGGAAGCAACTTTATTCTTGGTCTTCGCCCACTCTGTTCCACCTAATTTATTGATTTTAGGTGTTTTGGATTCTGATGAAACATATTTCTGTACCAAGTGCAGTTGCGTAACCGGGATGAATAATTTCGCACCGTCCTGGTAGACGATAGAGATGTAATCCTGATGGGCCCCATCCACAACAATGGTTTCCATCCCAGTATATTTCCCAATACCATGGTTAACGTGTACGACGTAGTCGCCCGGCGATAATTCGGTATAACTCTTCAAACGTTCCGCATTGGTCATTTTTTGACGACGCGGTTGTTTTTTCTTTGTTTTATTGAACAATTCTTTTTCTGTAATAAAGACCACTTTTTCCATCGGCATTTCAAATCCGCTTGCCATGGCACCGACAACGATATTCACATGTCCCGGTGTAACGGCATCATGTCCTTTAATGACGCTATCGATTTGGAAATCGGCAAAAGTCTGGTGTACTTTTTCCGCGCGTTCCTGATCGGGAACAATCGTGAAAATTGTCATGTCCTGCCGCAACCAACGTTCCATTTCGATTTTAACCATATTCATTTGACTAAAGAATTGAACAATCCCGCGGTACTGCAAGTTATGAATATCCGTAAAACGAATATTACCCAGTCCCTTTTGAAACAAAGAATAAAATATTTTGTTGTGGTTACTCTTCTTAACGACTTCACGTACTTCTACTGTCATTTTTTGTTTGGGTAGAATGGTTCCTTCATATTGTTTAGCGGCTTGCCAATCGGCTGCTTCCATATCTTGATTCTTATCTGATTCCAAAGTACGCCCATACTCATCCATAATCAACAAAGCATTTTCAGGAATATAATCCATAATGGTTGTTTCTTCTTGATAAAGGAGGGATGTATACATACGTGGGTTTTCCGGTAAATCACCAAGCTCCAGTTTCTCCACCATATCGGTAAAATGCGTGGATAGTCGGTCCCGGACGCTTTCGTCTTTCACAGATTTAATGGCTTTTTTGATATTCTTCTCGATTTCCAGACTGCGCTTCGTGATGGTTGCTACTGGAAACACTGAATCTTGCGCTGGCAGAATAAGTACTTCATCAATCGGGTTCTCGAATGATTTCTGAGTAGAAGGCTCGAAAAAGGCCATGCGATCCACTTCTGCATCAAATAACTCAATTCGAACCGGCTGTTCTTCATTCAAGGCGTAAATGTCGATGATATCACCACGAATACTGAATTCTCCTGGTGAAGCAACCATCGATTCGCGTTCATAGCCCATCGCCACCAATTTTTCAGGCAACTTGTCATACTCCAGTTCATCACCAATTTTGAACGTCAAGTTATGGTCTTTCCAGACGGAAACCGGTGACAATAATTTCTTGAACCCTGCCGTTGGGATAATCACAATCCCCTTTTGGCCGGTTGTCAGGAAATGCATGGCCTCCACCCGTTGGCTACGGAATTCCGGCGATGAAAAAGCGAGTTCAACGGCCAGGGATTCTTCAACTGGGAAAAGGAAGACTGGTAAATCTTCTGCAATTTGGGTTAAATCCTCATAGATTTGGGTCGCCTGTAATAAATTGGGCGCCCAAACGACAATTGGATTTTTGATATTACGGTAAATAATGGATGTCAACAAGTTACGTGATGAACTGCTGATACCCGTTACCAATTGATTGCCATCATAACTAATTTGTTCAATTATCTTTTTGATGGCCGGTGACTGCTGCAGATAATTTTCTATATCTCTCATATCGTACTCCTTAATAGTGCGTAAATAGGCTCAGCCAGGGCTGAACCTATTTCTTGCGATTAAATTTATTCATCGTATTTAAAAAGTCATCATTTTGGATGAAATCGTCGATTGCCGTTACGCTATCTTTAACTGCGAACAACATATCTTCATGCACTTCTTTTGGAAAGGGGCTCAATACGTGCTGCACCACGGTCATATTTGGTGCCGGTCTCCCAACCCCAATGCGGATGCGGTTAAAGTCTTGGGTGCCGAGGTGTTGAATCAAACTTTTGATTCCGTTATGGCCACCGGCACTCCCTTTTTGACGAAGACGGATCCGCCCTGGTGGCATATCCATATCATCATATACCACTACTATGTCTTCTATTTCTACGCCGTAATAATCCATCAAAGGTCTGACGGCACGGCCGGAATCATTCATATACGTCATCGGTTTTACAAAGAGTACTTTCTCTCCATTGATGCGTTCTTCGGCATAGAAAGCATCGAATTTTGATTTATTAAAGGCTGCTTTATTTTGGTGCGCCCATTCATCAAGGGCAATGAACCCAATATTATGTTTGGTGTCGCTATACTTCGGTCCTGGATTTCCTAATCCAATGATCATTTTCATCTCTTTCACCTTTTCTCTAGAAAGTGGAAAAAGCTGGACGCAAGTCGTCCAGTCATCAATATAGTATATCATATCTGGTCTGAAAGCAAAAAGGAAAAACAATGGTCATAGCTGTCCGTCCGAATGAAATAAATGCTATAATAAAGATAGTATTCAAGAAATTGTTTAATGGAGGGAATGTTATGTCAAGAGAAGAAAGAAAGTTTGGTCAAAAAATCATTTTAATCGGTGATGGTGCTGTTGGATCAAGCTACGCCTTTGCGCTTGTGACGCAAAATGTTGGCCGCGAATTAGGAATCATTGACATGAACACCGCTAAAACCGAAGGAGACGCAATCGATTTGTCCGATGCGTTGGCATATACAAGTCCAAAGAAAATTTATGCAGCTACTTACGATGATTGTGGGGATGCCGATTTGGTTGTATTGACAGCTGGTGCTGCTCAAAAACCTGGTGAAACCCGTTTGGACCTTATCAACAAAAACTTAAAAATCTTCAAGAGTATCGTTGACCAAGTTATGGCAAGTGGTTTCAATGGTATCTTCTTGGTAGCAACGAATCCGGTTGATATTCTAACCTATGCAACCTGGAAGTTCTCTGGTTTGCCTACGAATCAAGTCATTGGTTCTGGAACATCGTTGGATAGCGCACGTTTCCGTCAAGAAATTGCAAAATTGGTGAACGTGGATGCGCGTAACGTTCATGCCTATATTTTAGGTGAACACGGCGACACTGAATTTCCAGTTTGGTCACACGCAAATGTGGGTGGTTTGCAAATGTATGAATGGATCAAACAAAATGGCACAGCTGTTGATGAAGAAGCATTAATTGACGCCTTTTATACGGTTCGCGATGCTGCTTACCGTATCATTGAGAAAAAAGGCGCAACTTACTATGGTATTGCTGCCTCACTGGTTCGCATTACGAAAGCTATCTTCAATGATGAAAATGCGATTTTACCGCTATCCGTTCATTTAGCGGGAGAATATAAACAAAAAGATGTTTTCATTGGTGTACCGGCTATCATTAACCGTGAAGGCGTCCGTGGGGTTATCGAAATTCCATTGAATGAAGTCGAACAAGTCAACATGCAACTATCAGCTGATACTTTGAGAAAAGTAATCGAAGATTCATTTGCGAATTTGGATGCGTAAGAGTAATCAGATATGAACGGCCCAGTTTCCTGGGCCGTTCTTTTTGAGCTCTTGGAATTAAACCATTTGAATCTCATTATTTTCTTTAAATGGTTTAATTGAGCAGAATTAAACCATTTCATTACAATTTTCTACTTCAAATGGTTTAATTGTTCATTATTAAACCATTTCACTCTAAATTTAGTGGGCAAATGGTTTAATTAATTCACATTCATTTGTTTTTACTCAAAAAAAGAGGTTGAGCGCTAAATGCTCAACCTCTTTTAATCGAATTAATTAATCAATCAATGTGAATTTTTCTTGGAACAATGGACTTACAGAACGGTTTTCGTGGATCCGTTTGATTGCTTCAGCAATCAGTTGGGATACAGATACTTGAACGATTTTTTTACTATTTTTTTCTTCTGGTAACTGAATGGAATCTGTTACGATTACTTCTTGGATAACAGAATTTTCCAGACGTTCGATTGCTGGTCCTGAAAGAACTGCATGTGTACAGCAAGCAAAAACTGCAGTTGCGCCAGCATCTTGTAATGCTTGAGCTGCTAGAGTAATTGTTCCGGCTGTATCGATCATATCGTCAATCAGAATTGCTTTCTTGCCTTTTACATCACCGATGATGTTCATAACTTCTGCCACGTTTGCTTTTGGACGACGTTTGTCGATAATAGCAATCGGTGCATGGATAAATTCAGCCAATTTACGTGCACGTGTTACCCCACCGTGGTCTGGTGAAACAACAACGATGTCATTTTGAAGCATTTCATTATCCAAGAAGTAGTTTGCCAATAATGGCGCACCCAACAAGTGGTCAACTGGAATATCGAAGAAACCTTGGATTTGCGGTGCATGCAAATCAAGAGCCAACACGCGGTCAGCACCTGCATCTGTAATCATGTTTGCAACCAATTTAGCTGTGATAGGTTCACGTGATTGTGCTTTACGATCTTGACGTGCATATCCATAGTAAGGAATAACCACATTGATTGTTTTAGCACTCGCACGTTTCAAAGCATCAATCATAATCAACAATTCCATCAAATGGTCGTTTACTGGGAAACTTGTTGATTGGATGACGTATACATGAGCTCCACGGATACTTTCATCGATATTGATTTTGATTTCGCCATCACTGAATTGTGTAGAAGACACAATTCCAAGTTCTACGCCAACTTCCGCTGCAATTTTTTCTGCCAATGGACGGTTGGAACTTAGAGAAAAAATTTTCAATTTCGGGTCTTTGTAGTGTTCTGTAGTCATATTTTTTCCACTCACCAATCTGTTTTTTTTACGTACATACTCTCACCTAATATTTTAGGCATTTATTCATTTATTTCAATAAAAGAATTACTTATTTTTTGATGGTGGTAATTTATCCCAATAGCCATCTTTATTTTCTTGACGGCAACGTGCAATCCCCATTGCTTCCTCTGGCACATCTTTTGTAATGGTAGATCCAGCAGCCAAGAAAGCATTTTTCCCTACGTTAACTGGCGCAATCAAATTTACATTACAACCGATGAAACTATTGTCACCCACTGTAGCACGATGTTTGTTCTTGCCGTCGTAGTTTACGAAAATAGTCCCGCAACCTACATTGATGTTTTCGCCTAAATCAGCATCACCAACATATGTTAAATGACCTACTTTCGTATCTTTACCAAGGTTGGAATTTTTAATTTCAACAAAGTTTCCGATATGAACTTTTTCGCCTACCGTACTATTGGGACGTAAATGGCTGTAAGGACCAATGTTGCTATCGTCTGCCATTGTTGATTCTTCAATATTTGAACTTGTAACGCGTACGCGGTTGCCAATGATGGCATCGCGGATTTCAGAGTTTGCCCCGATGAAGCAATCTTCACCAATTCGGGTCATGCCCTTTAGGACAACACCTGGCTCAACAATTGTATCCGATCCGATAACTACTGTTGATTCGATGTATGTGTTTTCTGGATCCAACATCGTTACACCATTACGCATATGCATTTCATTGATACGTTTCTTCATAGTTGTGCTTGCTTCCGCTAAAGCAACACGGTCGTTAACTCCCAAAGCTTCGGCCATATCAGCCATTTGATAAGCTGTGACAATTTCACCCTGGTTTTTCAAAATTTCAATAACATCCGGTAAATAGTACTCACCTTGGGAATTATCATTTTTAACCAAAGCCAACACTTCGAATAAAGCCTTGTTGTCAAAAACATAAGTTCCGGTATTGATTTCCTGTACTGCTGCTTCTGTTTCAGAAGCATCTTTTTGCTCAACAATTTTTTCAACTAGATTTTCAGCGTTGCGAATAATACGTCCATAACCAAATGGATTTTCCGCATGAGCAGTCAAAATGGTTGCCTTTGCAGATTCAGTTTCATGATGTTTCACTAAAGCCGCAAGTGTTTCACTCGTCAACAAAGGTGTATCGCCACAAATAACAAGGGTTGTACCAGCTTTTCCACCTAACGCTTCTTGCGCTTGAAGTACCGCATGACCTGTCCCTAATTGTTCCTCTTGCAGAACATATTCAGAACGATCCCCGATGACTTCTTTGACAGCTTCCGCGCCATGACCCACAATTGTCACAACGTGATCAAAACCAGCTTCTTCCACTTGATCAATGACATGCTCAACCATTGCTTTACCGCAAACTTTGTGCAGAACTTTGTACAACTTACTTTTCATTCTTGTGCCTTGACCGGCAGCAAGAACTACTGCAAAACGATTAGCCATTTTTTAGTTTCTCCTTCGCTCTCTTATGAAATCACACAAAAATAATCGTACCCGAAATTCAATAATCCCGCAACTATTGTAAGGGCTTAGATACGTATTTTTCCTTATTTTCTCATATTCATCCCTACACTTACAAGGGAAATTCAAAAAAAGACTGAGCAACCTGCCCCAGTCTCCATTTTTTAGTCAAAATAACTGCCTAATCCCACTGACATGGTGCGATTACGCATATCCACTTCGTTCACGCGAATGAGTGACGTGTAGTTTTCGGTTTCTTTTGCTGTATAAGCGGCTTCAGCAAAAACTGTCACACCAGCAATTTCTGAATCGAATTCTTCAATGATACTGCGCATACCGTTTACCGTACCGCCGCCCTTCATGAAATCATCCACAACCAGAACGCGGGAACCGCTTGGCAAGCTACGTTTTGAAAGTTCCATTTTTTCAACACGATCAGATGACCCAGACACATAGTTGATACTGACAGTCGAACCTTCTGTTACTTTAGAATCACGGCGCACAATTACAAAGGGAACGTTTAAATACGTTGCAACAGCCTGCGCTATTGGAACACCTTTTGTCGCCACAGTCATAACTGCTGTTACTTTTTCTTCTTTATACTGGGAAGCAATCATGCGTCCAACTTGGTTCAAAACTTGTGGGTCGCCTAATAAATCTGAAAGATACACATACCCGCCTGGTAAAATGCGCTCCTTTGAATCCATTTTACGACAAATATTTTCAATGAATGCTTGAGCATCCTTGTTTCCCACAGAAGGAATATATTTAACACCACCTGCTGCTCCTGGCAAAGTCTCTACAATCCCGAAACCATTCTCTTCAAATGCACGTTTAACAATCGTTAAGTCTTCACTAATAGAAGATTTTGCAGATTCATATTTTTTTGAAAAATAAGTTAAAGAAACCAATGTATGTGGGTGGTTTAATAAATAATGTGTCATATCTACTAAACGATCACTACGTTTAATTTTCATCAGTTGACAATCCCCCTAAAAATTAATTACGGATAGTATAACGAGAATTACTTAAAAATGAAAGTCTTTTTTAGCTTATTGTTCGCTTTTGAAAATTTAATTTAAAAAAACAAGCATCGAAGCACGATACTTGTTCACAATATTATGTTTTATCTTAATCTTCGGTTTTTTGTAAATGATTTTACGACGCTACTGATAATGAATAGTGTGGCAAACATCAACGTAATGGTTGCTCCCGGTGGTGTCCCTAGTTCGTAGGATGCGAAAAGCCCACCGTACATACCTAATAAAGCAATGATTGTACCTACCCAGATAACCGTTTTAAAACTCGTTACCAAGCGCATTGCGATAGCCGCTGGAAGAACCAGGATTGCCGACACAAGTAAGGACCCTGTAATTGGCATAATCAAGCTAATTGCTACACCAGTAATGATGGAGATGAACAAGGAAATACCACGTACAGGCAAACCTGCGGTTGCAGCTGTGTCCTCATCGAAAAGCAAAACATAAAGGGGACGTCTGAAAATAACAAACAAGGCTACAATAAGAATCGTTAAAATCAAAAGCGTCCAGATTTGTTGTTCATCAATCGTTACAATAGATCCAAACAAGAATTGCTCGATGCTCTTCGTTTGTTGGCCAGAAACGAAACTCATCAATACCAAAGCAACTGCCATACCCGTTGACATTAAAATGGCGATAGAAATTTCCGAATATCCCCGGAAAACATCTTGTAAATACTCAATCCCAATGGCTACTAAAATAACGACCAAGACTGTCGTCAGTGTCGGGTTCACTCCAATCAAGAATCCTAGTGCAATACCCGCCAAAGACACGTGTGATAGAGTATCCGCCAATAAAGATTGTCGACGTAGAATAAGGGTTAAGCCAAGTATTGGGGCAATAATCGCAATCAGTGTTGATGCTTGGAATGCCCGTTGCATGAATCCATAGAAAAACATCTCCATGGCGAATCCTCCTTTCTTCTTAAAGTAATTTGACGGTCCATGTAATCTTTAATATCTTCATGTTCATGGGTTACCATCAAAATCGCTTTATTATGGACCCTGGAATTGTGACGCAGCAAACGATAGAAACGTTCCCGTGATTCTTTATCCATCCCTGTTGTTGGTTCATCCAGCACAAACAAATCTGGATCTGTTGCAAAGATACGCGCTAATGCGATTCTTTGTTTTTGTCCACCGGAAAGCTCGCCAATTTTTTTGTTGCGTAATTCCCACATTCCCACTGATTCCAATGCTTTTTTAACGTGTTCGTGATCTTCCGCATCCAATCGTTTAAACCAGCGATTGTTTTGGTAACGTCCAGATTGAACAAATTCAAGCACTTTACTTGGGAAACCAATGTTAAATGAAGAAATTTGTTGTGGTGCATAACCTACCATCAACTTGCTACCACGTTCATTCGTCGGTGAAATAGTGGCAGAGCCATCTTGTGGTGTGAGGAGACCCAGAACACTTTTTAACAATGTCGATTTTGCCGCCCCATTCTCTCCAGTCAAGATGACAAATTCTCCCGGTTTGACAGTAAAGTTTATGTCCTGCAAAACCGGTTCATCATCATATGAAAATGATAGATTCTCGACGGTAATATAGTCCATTAGGCTTCCTCCTTTTTAGTTAATTGTCAGTTTTAGAGCTTCCAAATTTTCGCGCATAGTCGTCAAATAATCAACACCCGCTGCTTGGTCCTCAGCTGTTATACCCTCGATTGCACTCAAAACACCCAGCTCTATACCTGTTTCATTTGCCAAAGTTTGAGCCAAATCATTATTGCCAGAATCTTGGTAATAAATGACTTCTATATCATTTTCATTGATGTATTTTCCAATTTCCGCCAATTTTGCCGGACTCACTTCTTGATTGGATGTCAGCGCAGAAATGGAAACCTCTTCTAATTCATAGCGTCTTGCCAAATAGCCAAAAGCTGCATGCTGTACTACAAAAACGCGATTCTCAGCATCCGCGAATGCAGTTTGAAATTCCTGGTTCAATGCTTCCAGTTCTTTTACATATTCCTCCGTGTTGGCTTGGTATGCTGCTGCATTTTCTGCATCCACTTCCTGGATGCCTGAAGAAATAGTTTCTACCATTTGTTTAGCGTAGACAGGGTCCAACCACACATGTGGATCAACCGCATGGTTATGACCATCACCTTCATAGTGTTCTTCTTCGTCCTCGTCATGACTCTCGTCTTCATCATGACTATCTCCTTCATAAAAAGGGATGCCTTCAGAAGCGTTTATAACTGTTACATCGCTGTCTACCAAAGTATCCAATACTGCTGGCACCCATGTTTCCATGTATTCACTGCTGTAAACGAACACGTCTGCTTCTGCAACTGCAGCCATATCTTTTGGAGTTGGTTCATAGCCATGTGTATCTTGACCCGCTTCTAACAAAGCCGTCACAGTTCCATTTTCCCCTACTACATTTTGCGTAAAATCATACATAGGATAAAAAGTGGTAACAACATTTAAATCCTCGTTAGTTGCTTGATCTGCATTTGGTGCTCCGCAGGCAACCAACAATACCGCAAGTAGCGGTAATAATTTCTTAAAGAGATTCATAAATAATTTTCCTTCCTTCTGTAAATCGAAATGATTCCTATTTGGGGACTAAATTACTTTAGCACAAGATTTGCAGAGTCGTCAATATATTTGTTGCTTTAGATATATTGCTTTTAGTAAATTCGGCATTTTTTCTAAAATCTATTAATATCAGTGTTAAGAAAGATCCAAACGTATGAATTCCTATTCATGATACATTGTCAATATATTTACTTTCATCATTTCAGTTTAAAAGGATCAACTGCGGTGAATAAAATAAACGAGCCGTGCCATTATTTGGCATAGCTCGTTTATTTTAAAGTTCGGGTAATATACACTTCTTCGCAAAATCCTCTCAGACTATTGTAAACCCGTTTGGCCCGGGAATAATTTTGGCTGAAGCCAATAATCGTGGGACCGCTCCCACTCATGGTTACCCCATCCAATCCATAGCGCTCCATCCGCTCACTCAGTTGTTTAAGCTTGGGATGCCGTTCAAAAGTGACTGCCTCCAAGGTATTGCTGAGATTATTGACCATCTTATAGTAGTCGCCATCATTGATTGCTTCCGCCACGATGCGGGATTTAGGTGTGTAATTCAGTTGTTCAACTTCCAAAGCCCGAAAAACAGTCTTGGTAGAAACACTTATGCGCGGTTTCGCCAATACTACCCAGCAGGGAGGCATTGGTTTAATAGGCTGAACTTTTTCTCCTCTACCAGATACAAAGGCTGTTCCACCCATGATGGAGTAAGGAACATCCGTTCCAACTCTCATCCCCAACTCAATCATCTCGTCCGTGCTCATATTCAAGTTCCATATCTTGTTCAAAGCCCGCAAGGTCGCCGCAGCGTCCGTACTGCCGCCACCTAACCCTGCAGCTACTGGTATTTTCTTCTCTATCTCCACCAACATTCCCTCGCGGATACCGAAACGATCTTTTACTAACTTGATGATTTGGTAAACATGATTGCGACGGTCAACCGGTAAAAAAGCTTTATTAGTATACACCTCTATTTTGTTCTCGACTAGGGGAGTAAACGTTAAGTAATCGGCAAGATCAACCGACGACATAATCATCTCCAGTTCGTGGTAATCATCTTCACGTTTAAACAAGACGTCTAGTGTCAGATTAATCTTCGCAGGCGCACGTTCAATCCATTCCATCCGAATACTCCCCCTTTTCTATTAATACTACATGATAATCAGGGTTTTAGAAAGAAAAAAAGATCAAAATCCCAATTAAGGATTTTGATCTTTGCTATGTATTCTATAATTACTAATGCGAGTGGTTATGCGTATTGACTCGTTTCTTCATCGTAGAAGGAAATTTCAACGGAAGATGTTAGCACATCGGCATAACTATATGAAACACGTTCAAATGCATTCTCTTCTTGATCTAAATCCACGACAAAAACGGAATGGTAAGTTTCACGTAAAATTCCTTTTCTTTCCGTTTTACGCTTTCTACCTGCTTGAGCTGTCAACAACACTTTTTTACCTAAGCGACTGTCAAGTTCTTCTTTAATATCCATCAAACTTTCTGGCATGCTCTTCACCTCACTGAGGATTATTGTACCACATTATTATAAAATTTTCAAGTATATCATAGGACGTATTTCTTGACAATACTAATTTTATATTTTTTAGATGTTTTCTGAAAAAATTGATGCTTCAAATCGAACTTCGTTCTAGTAGGCCCGTAAATGGCGGTAGAGATAAAAAGGAAAGATGCCAGACACGCATCTTTCCTTTTCACTTTTATTTAAAATCGTCTTGATGCTTCCGAAAAAAATCATAATATGTCCGGACATTAGCTAATTCAGTCCATCTCTTTACCGAAACCGGATTGGTATCCAAATCGTAGATACGTGCTTCTTTCAAAGCCAACAGGAATGGTGAGTGGGTGGAGATGATGAACTGGCAACCAAAAAATCGGGCAGAATCCTCTATAAACTGCATCAATTCCAATTGTCTGGCGGGAGACAAACTGTTTTCTGGCTCATCCAATAAATACAAACCATTTTCTTCTATCTGGTTCGTAAAATAACGAAAAGCATTTTCACCGTTGGAATATTCACGCACGTTACCTGGCATTTCTTGACGCACATAACGGGATTGCGTTTTTCGACGTGCCTCGACCACTTGACGGAGTTGCTCATAATCATCAAGTGAACGTAATTGAAACTTGGAATGTTTAAGACTCAAATATTCTTCAAACATTTCTTCCCGTTTTTCATCGATTCCCTCATTTACCGTTCGAATATTCAAAATATAGTCAAATACATCATCACTCGTAATGATACGGCTATGTTCAGGAACGGTAGTTTGATAGGTTGCCGTGCAAAACTTCAAATAGTCTTCATAGAAATTTGAACGGTTGTATTTTGCTTGCCTACGCAAAGCCAATTTTTCCGCAATCACATTTAAAGCCGTCGTTTTCCCGGACCCATTACCCCCATATAGAATGGTGATAGGAGCACAGTCAATTCTGTCCAGGCCTTGATTTGATAAAACCTGGAAGGGATAGAAAGTATCATAAACAGTACGCTTTATTTCAATGAAAAAATCAAATTCCGCTTCACGATTCGGAAAATTAAACGAATCCAGATAGAGCATAAGCGACCTCCTGGCTAGTTGAATCCTAACCTATGCGTTTTTCAAAACATCCGATTTAAATAATTCATTGGCCAACTCTGCGAATTCTTCAATCGAAAGTGTCTCAGCACGGCGACTGGCTTCAATACCAACTGCTTCCAAACCAACACGGAGCGCTTCTTTGGCTTCATCAGATTTACCAAAGATAGCCATTAAATTATTCCACAAGGTTTTACGGCGATGTTGAAAGGCACCGCGAGTCAAGCGGAAATAAAAATCTTCATTGGTTACGACAACTTTTGGGGTTTCTCGGCGTTTTAATCGCAATACCGCAGAGTCTACATTCGGTTGTGGTACAAACACCGTTTTTGGCACGATAAATGATATTTCAGCTTCGGTATAGTAATCAATAGCAATGGTCAATGAACCATAATTCTTTGAATTTGGCGATGCGGTCATTCTTTGTGCGACTTCTTTTTGCATCATCATGACATAAGCATCAACTGGCAGGTTCGCCTCGATGAAGTTCATGATGATAGGTGTCGTGATGTAGTAAGGCAAGTTTGCGGCTACAACAATTCTGTCAGTCGGTTCGAAGCGGCTGGCGAATAATTCCGGTAGATTCGCTTCCAGAATATCCTGGAAAATAATCTCGACATTATCGTAAGGCGCTAATTCTGTTTTCAAAATCGGCTCCAAGCGTCTATCCACTTCAAAAGCGATGACTTGTTTAGCAGACTGTGCCAAGCGTTCAGTCAAAGCCCCAATCCCGGGTCCGATTTCGATTACAACTGTATCTTTATCAATTTCCCCGGCCGCCAACATTTTGGTTAAAATGTTTGGTTCAATCAGAAAGTTTTGACCCAAACTTTTTTTCATGGTCAGACCATATTTCTTAATAATTTGTTTCGTTCTGCTTGGTGTCGCGATGTCTTTATTCATCATCAAACCAACTCCTGTCCTTGTGCCGTTGGAATCGGAAGTCCGATTTTTTCCATAGCGGCAATGATTTCTTGTTTTGTTATTTGAAACATGTGTACTTTTTTGACAAATTGTTTCCCGTTGGTATGCCCAATCCCCAATTCATCGCCCAGCTTTTCCCGATAAATTGCGGAGTGAGGTTGTCCCAATAATCCAGCTTCCAGGAAAAAAGGTTTTAAATTTTCAGTGGGTGCATTCAGATAAGGTGTTTGGATATTTTCCAAAGCTTGCCTTATAACTGCGACTGAGGCGTGTTCAACGCCCAAGCTTCCACCTACAGGCGATTGACAATCCTGTTTCCGGATAAAAGCATGTTTGATTCCTGGAATCCGTTGCGTCAAGGTTTCACGGATCTTTCCACCCGGAAAATCAGGGTCAGTCAAAACAATAACGCCACGTGACGCTTGCGCCTTTTCCACTTGTAAAATGGTTGCTTCATCCAGCGCCGACCCGTTGGTTTCGATGGTGTCTGCTTCTACAGCCATTTTGATACGTACGGAATCGTCCTTGCCTTCCACAACAATTATTTCTTTAATTTTCATATTTGATCCAATCTAAAAAGCTTATTTGCATTTTGCATTGTGATTGTCGCAATTTCTTCGGTTGTCATTCCACGTAATTCGGCAATTTTTTCGGCTACGTATTTCACATAACTTGGTTCATTCCGTTTACCGCGGTAAGGAACAGGGGCCAAATAAGGGGCATCGGTCTCGATCAACAATTTATCCAAAGGAACTGCTTTTGCGACTTCATGGACTTCTGTCGCTTTCTTAAAAGTAACGACCCCACTAAGGGAGATATGCATGCCCAAGTCCAAAAACTTCTCCATGTAAGAAACGTCCCCACTGTAGCTATGCATAATACCACCAATTTCCGACACACCTTCGTCTTTTAAAATACGATAGGTGTCTTCAATAGCGTCTCGCATATGAATCGAAATCGGTAAATCGAGTTCCTTGGCGATTTGAATTTGGCGACGGAAAACATGTTCCTGGACTTCTTTGGAATCTTCCATCCAATAGTAATCCAGACCCATTTCCCCCATCGCGACCACACGCTCGTTTTTCAAAAGGGGAATTAACGCCTCTTCCACATCCAAGGTATAACTGCCGGCCTCGGTTGGATGCCAGCCAATGATACTATAGATTTCAGGGTGAGCAGCGCTAAGGGACAGTGATTTTTTGATTGTGGCCGCATCAAAACCAACCACAGCGAAGCGCTCCACACCAACTTCTTTGGCACGCTCAATGGCGGCTTCGACATCATCTGCAAAAGCATCAACATTCAAATGACAATGTGTATCAAACAACACGCGCTTCATCTTCCTCTCTCAACAATATTTAGGTCTATTATACATGAAAATAGGGTTGGAGCCTAAGCGCCAACCCACATTTTCATTATGCTACCGTTGAGCCGTTTTCTGCTTCTTGCGGTGCCAAAATAACTTGTAACTTGCCATCTTTTTCAGCGGACAAAATCATGCCTTGACTTACTTCACCCTTCATCTTACGTGCTTTCAAGTTCGCAACGATGACTACTTTTTTACCGATGAAATAAGATGGATCTGAATACCATTCCGCAATACCGGAAAGGATTTGGCGATGACCTTCATCACCAGCATCCAGACGGAATTTCAATAGCTTGTCAGCCCCTTCGACTTTTTGACAGTCCATTACTTCTGCTACTTTTAATTCCACTTTATCGAAATCATCATATTTAATTTGTTTTTCTTTTTCAGAAACAAGTTTTGTTTCACTCGGATCAAAAGCTGCTTCTTCTTCCGCTTGAGGCGTTCCAGTGGCAGCGATTTGTTCTTTTAAAAACGCAACTTCTTCTTCTTGGTCCAAACGTGGGAAAATCGGTGTACCTTTTTTAACAACGTTTGTGCCGGCTGGGAACTGGCCGAATGCCAAGTTCTCCCACGCTGCATCAGTTTCAAAATCCAAGCCCAATTGTTCAAAGATTTTAGCTGGTGATGTTGTCAAGAATGGAGAAAGCAAGATTGCCGTAATGCGCAATACTTCCGCCAAATGAACCATCACGCTACCCAATTCTTCTTTACGGGATTCATCTTTAGCCAATACCCATGGTTCTGTTTCGTCGATGTATTTATTCGAACGGGAAATCAAACGCCATACCTCAGCAAGTGCCACACTGAATTGCATGTTATCCATTTCTTTGGAATATTTTTCAATAACAGCATTTGCAGTTGCTTCCAAGTCTGCATCAAAAGCAGTCTTATGATCTGCCCATGCCGGGATTGCACCATCGAAGTATTTATTGATCATGGCAATCGTCCGGTTCAACAAGTTCCCCAGATCATTTGCCAAATCAAAGTTAATGCGGTTGATGTAATCTTCCGGCGTAAAGATACCATCACTACCAAAACTTACTTCACGCATTAAGTAATAACGTAGGGCATCTAAACCATAGCGTTCCACCAATGGTTCAGGGTAGACAACGTTTCCTTTAGATTTGGACATCTTGCCGTCTTTCATTTGTAACCAACCATGACCAAAAATTTTGTCTGGCAATGGAATATCCAAAGCCATCAACATGATTGGCCAATAAATAGTATGGAAACGCACGATTTCTTTACCGACCATATGAACATTGGCTGGCCAATATTTTTGGTAAAGCGAATCATCATCCGACCCATAGCCCAGTGCCGTGATATAGTTTGCCAATGCATCAATCCACACGTACACAACGTGTTTTGGATTACTCTTCACCGGAATACCCCATGAGAAAGTTGTCCGTGATACAGCAAGATCTTCAAGACCTGGTTTGATGAAGTTGTTGATCATTTCATTTTTACGAGATTCTGGTTGAATAAATCCTGGATGATCCTCATAATATTTCAATAGACGATCGGCGTATTTACTCATGCGGAAGAAATAAGATTCTTCTTTAACAAGTTCGACTTCGTGACCACTTGGAGCCACTCCACCGATAACTTTACCATTCTCATCTTTGTATACTTCAGCCAGTTGTGTTTCCGTGAAGAATTCCTCATCAGATACAGAATACCAACCTTCGTATTCACCTAGATAAATGTCACCTTGTTCAACTAATTTTTCAAACATCATTTGAACAGCTTTAACATGGTTTTCGTCCGTCGTACGTACAAAGTAGTCATGGGAAATATCCAGTTTCTTCCATAAAGATTGAATATCTTCTGCCATTTTATCAACATATTTTTTTGGTGAAACGCCAAGTTCAGCGGCTTTCTTTTCAATCTTTTGTCCATGTTCGTCCGTTCCCGTTAAATAGAAAACGTCGAACCCTTGCAGTCGTTTATAACGTGCCATAACATCACAAGCAATCGTGGTGTATGAATTCCCGATATGCAATTGACCACTTGGGTAATAGATCGGGGTCGTGATGTAAAATGTTTCCTTTTCTTTAAACACGAATGAGTGCCTCCTTAGAAATTCTAGTTCTATATATGCAGAATCCATTCTACCACAGAATTGACATTCATGCGTGTTTATTTACAAAATCTATTCCGCCGCAAATATACGAATCGCATCCCGTAAAAACTGTGCTGCGCCTTCACCGGCTGGCCCATCATAATAGTTCTTAAAGCGTTCATCCACGACGTACATATCTGCCAAACCACGATGTGCTTCTTTGGAGTAGCTTGGCCATGTGAATGCCAACCATTCTTTATGCAGAGCGGCCACTGCTTGTGCTTCTTCTCCACTAGGGTCATTCGTTTTCATGGCTGCTTGTAAATCGTTCAGGATTTGGCTAGCCATTTCTTGGAGTTGATTATATTGGTCTTCACTAAGGTTTCCAAATTTCTTATTGGCTTTCTCGATGGTGTCTTTCCCATATTTCTCACGGATTTCGTTCCCGTATTTTTGTTCGTTTTCATCTAATTGTTTTTGTTTGAAGCCTTCGAATTTTTCTTTATCAGTCATGCCACTCTCTCCTTTTATATGTTGTATCGTCTTGTCGATGGTTTTTAACAGATGGTCCAGACGCTCCCTTTTGGCCAGGAGTTGCTGGCGATGATGAGTCAGGGCTTCACTGTTTTTAAATTCCGGATCATCCAGGTAACTTTTTATTTCTTCAAGCGGGATTTCAAATTCCCGGAAAAATAAGATTTGTTGGAGCCGATCAACTTCGGCTTGTCCATAAATTCTGTATCCTGAGGAATTAATTCGCTTCGGCTTCAGTAAGCCAATTGTGTCGTAATAACGCAGTGTGCGGCTACTGACTCCTGCGAGTTCCCCTAATTTTTTGATGCTGTATTCCATCTGCGTCCCTCCTCGTATCTCTATACTAAACCTTTACGTTGCGTCAAGGTCAAGCGGGAAATACCAAAAGTCAAAAAATATCTTTCGAACCGTATTGTTGGTCAGGTGCGGCGTTCGTGTTTCCCATAATTTTTAATCGCCGCTTTTTAACTCGTAAGTGCGGCGATTAAATTTCTTGCGAGTGCGGAACGCCGCTTTTTAACCAAAAATGCGGCGTTAAGGTCCAGCATTTTCACTGAACGCCGCATTTATGAAGAAAGTGCGGCGTTCCCAACCTATATATTTTTTTAACGCCGCATCCAACGACCAAAAAAAGACAGCCCTCTCGGACTGTCTTGTCATATTCAGTATTAGTTTACACGTACTGCAAATTGTGGTGTGAAGTATTGTGTATAGTTAACTTCAACTGTACGGCCTTCGTATGGAGCATGGATATATGCGCCACCACCTAAAGAAATCGCTACGTGATAAGTACTTCCTGGACTACCCCAGAATAATAAGTCGCCTGCTTGTGCTTCAGAAACGCTGATTTTTGTTCCAGCACTTTCTTGAGCAACTGTGTTGTAGCCAATGTTCATTCCATAAACTTGTTGGAATACATAGTAAGTAAGTCCTGAACAGTCAAATCCTGATGGTGACTTACCACCCCAAACATAAGGAACTCCCAGATATTTGTAAGCTTCGCTGACTGCATCACCTGTGTAAGATGGCGCTGGAGCTGGTGCTGGTGTAGGAGCCGGAGTAGGAGCTGGTGTAGAAACTGGTGTTTCTGCCACTTCTACAACTTCTACAACTTCTTCCACTTCTTCTTGAACTACTGGTGCTGGTGTTGGTTGTGGCGCGTTAACAACAGTTTGAGCAACAGGTGCGTTGTTTGCTGCTGTAGGGGCAGTCGTTGCAACAGATGCAACTTCCACTACTTCTTCTGCTGCGGCTTCAGCAACGCGCGCTGCTTCTTCAGCGGCTGCGACAGCTGCAGCTTCTGCTGCGGCAATAGCTGCGGCTTCTTCAGCTGCACGACGGTCTGCTTCTTCTTTTTGAGCCATGAATTTATCACGGTCTGCTTGAACCGTTGCTTTTTCAGCATTCAAGCCAGCAATCGCGCTTTCTTCTTCAATCTTTTTAATATGTAAGTCCGCTTTTAGTTGTTCCAACTCAGTAGACATACTGATAATTTCTTGAAGTTTTTCTTCAGAAGTTTGTTTTTTTGCTTCAACAGCTTCTTGGTCGGCTACTTGTTGTTCAACCATTTCTTTATTAGCAGAAACCATTGTTGTTACAACATCAACACGTGCAAATAAATCTGTTAAAGATTCTGATGCAAAAATGAAGTTCATGTAGTTTGTATTAGAGCCGTTCACTTGTACAGAACGAGCTTGTTCTTTTAATTGACCTTCACGTTGTTCAATGATTGTTTGTAATTTCGCAATTTCTTCAGCTAATGTATTTACTTCATCTTGTGCCGTTACACGTTGATCAAGCAACTCATTTGAACGCGTTTCTGCAGAAGCAATTTCTGCTTGAACTGCGGACAAAGCTTCTTGAGCTGAGGAAACCTCAACCTTGATTTCTTCTAGTTTTGATTCTTGTTCTTCAATTTTATCTACTAATTCATCTGCGGAAGCTGTGATAGGTGCTAGCATCGTTGATGCAAGCATGGAACTTGTTAATAGTAATGTGGCAAGTTTCTTCTTCAAGTTAGTACCCCCGGTTTTTATCATCTATAATTTATATAAAATTAATTATTTTTGTCAGTGATGAAATCATAGCACAGTTAAGTAGTAAAAAATCGTTTTTCGACAACTTGTATTTTTTTTGTAATAGTCCTGTAACAATCAGCGACTTTTGTTTGAAAACGCTTTAATTAGTTGACGGAACTATTTCCGACCGTTATAATTATTGCAATCAAAAGAATATAAAAAGTTATGACGGAATCCAGTAGGGATAAGGTTTTGCGATACTTAGAGAGCCGGTGGCAGGTGGGAACCGGTACAACCTTAAACTGAATTACACTCCCGAACTTTCTTAAACAAGCGTTGAGCATACGTTACATGCACAAGAGGTTTCTTCCTTGCGGAGAAGCAATCTGGGTGGTACCACGGTAAATTATCGTCCCTGACAGCAATGTCAGGGGCTTTTTTTATTCTTATAAAACGGAGGAGATAGTGATATGAATATTATTGAAGATTTAGAATGGCGCGGCGCCATCAATCAACAAACAGACGCTGAAGGATTAGTAAAATTAATTGAAAAGAAAAGCATTGGTCTATACTGCGGTATTGATGCTACAGGCGCAAGTATGCACATCGGCCATTTGATTCCTTTTATGATCCTGAAAAGATTCCAGCTCGCTGGTCACAAACCGGTTATCCTGATTGGGGCAGCTACAGGTTCAATCGGGGATCCAAGTGGAAAATCGGAAGAACGTGTGTTGCAATCTGAAGAAACGGTTGCTTACAACGCTCAAAAAATTACCGAGCAAATGCAAAAACTATTCAAGGCTGGGGAAGCAGATTCCCAAATACGTTTGGTAAACAACCTTGATTGGACGAAAAACCTTACACTTTTGGACTTTTTGCGTGACTTCGGTAAAAACTTCAACTTAAATACCATGCTGGCAAAAGATATCGTGGCCAGCCGGTTGGAAACGGGAATTTCCTTTACTGAATTCTCTTACCAAATTCTGCAGTCCATGGACTTCCTTCACTTATACCGTAACCTGGATGTACAATTGCAAGTCGGTGGTGCCGATCAATGGGGAAATATCACAGCCGGTTTGGAATTAATCCGTAAAAAAGAAGGCACGGAAGCAGAAGCATTTGGCTTAACCATTCCTTTGATGTTAAAAGCTGATGGAACAAAATTCGGTAAAACAGCAGGAGGCGCAGTTTGGCTGGATGCTGAAATGACTACACCTTACGAATTTTACCAATTCTGGGTAAACCAGGACGACCGCGATGTCATTAAATACTTGAAATACTTTACTTTCCTGACACAAGAAGAAATCAACGCCTTGGCTGAAAAAGTAGAAACAGAACCGCATAAACGTGAGGCACAAAAAACACTTGCTGCGGAAATGACAAAATTTGTCCACGGTGAACAAGCTTTGAAGGATGCCTTGAAAATTACCGAAGCTCTTTTCACAGGAAACGTGAAGGAGCTCAACGCCAATGAAATCGAACAAGGCTTCAAAAACATGCCTACCTTCGAATCCGATTTGACAGAACAAGAATTGGTAACGTGGTTGGTAGACTTGGGGATCGAACCATCCCGACGTCAATCACGTGAAGATATTCAAAACGGCGCTATTACCATCAACGGTGACAAAGTTACTGATTTGGATTTCGTCATTACCAAAGAAAATTCATTTGAAGGCCGCTTCATCATCGTCCGTCGCGGTAAGAAAAAATACTTCCTTGTGAAACTGGTGTAAGGGATGACTAAACTCGTTGCGGTAAAAGACACGCTTCAAGTCGAAGACATTGCCCAGATGGCAGATATCATCTGGCGCGAATATTACACACCCATTTTAGGCGAAGACCAAGTCAACTATATGCTGACCCATTTGCAATCTGAAGCCAAAATGATCCAAGATATTGCAGACAGTAAAGCCGAGTATTTTATCGTGGAAGTTGGGGTAAGCGATAGTGGCTACGTCGCTATCGAATGGCACGAAGATGCACTTTTCCTGAGCAAGCTCTATCTTTTGAAAGAAGCACGCGGACAAGGTAATGCCTATGTGATTTTGCAACAATTAATTGAAATGGCTAAAAACCGTCATCTCGGTGCAATTGAACTGACTGTAAACAAATACAACGATGCCTCCATCGCCTTCTATGAAAAAATAGGCTTTGAACGCATCGATGCAGTCGTTTCCGATATCGGTGGCGGCTACGTGATGGACGATTTCGTCTACCGCCTTAGCATCCACTAAACGTAGGAAAGAGGCTGGGACAAAATGAACTGCCCCCTGTCAAGTAGACAGGTAAAAAAACAAAGTATTTTAGACCATGCATGTAAAAATGTGTGGTCTTTTTTGTCGCGTTTATGCAATCATTTGTAGAATCTTCTCTTCCGTAGGAATCGCTAATCCCATATCCAAAGTGACGCGTTCATTGTTGAAGAACGCGATGTATGCCTTGATTTTCCGGTCTAAGTACGCCGGTGTGTCAAACGTATCCAGGTTAAACATCTCCACCTTGAGCGTACCCCAAAAGCCTTCCATAGGGCCGTTGTCAATACATTTCGAGACGCGCGACATACTATGGATTATCTCGTGATCTTTGATTATCTTGTTAAAGGCATGGGAGGTGTACTGGGAACCGCGGTCGCTATGGATCAGGGTAGTTTCAGGATTTACATCACCCAAAATCTGCTTTAGTGTATCCAGTACTAACGGGTTGTCATTGCGGTGACTTGTTTTATAAGCCACGATTTTCTTTGACCCAAGGTCATAAATGGCGCTCAGGTAACGTTTCGTCCCGTTGGTCAACCGAAACTCCGTGACATCAGTCAGTAACTTCTCCATGGGATGCTCTGCGTGGAACTGACGGTTTAACAGATTCTCCGCTACATGTAAGGCCTTGTGCGGCACATAGTTCTTTCTCTTGCGACGGATGACTGCTGCTATCCCCATGATTTTCATTAAGCGATGGATACATTTGTGATTCACTTCTGCTCTTCTAAAGAAGTTTAGAAAGATGGTCATTCTCCGGTAGCCGTAAATCCCTCCAAAAACCTCATGGATCCCTTTAATCGCTCGCATCAGTTTCAGGCGCTTCAATTCGGCTTCTGAAGGCTCGCGTTTCAACCATTTGTAATAGCTCGATCTGGCAATGCCCAGTATATCGCAAAGATGGGTAATGGGATATTTATGCTTTAATTCTTCAATAGTCAGATATTCTACTTCTTGTCTAACTCCTGAGATTTGAGACTCCCAGCGATCTTTCGGCGCTTTTTTAACGCATCGTTCTCCATCTCCAGCCATTTGTTTCTGGCTTTGAGTGTCTCTACTTCTGCGTTTAAATGTTCTTCCGTTGTTTGAATTTCCGTGGGCTTCCCGCGGCCCCGGTTGTCTTCCAGACCTTTCGGTCCATGCTTTTTGTATTTGTTCACCCAGGAATAAATGTTATTGTAACTTACCTGGTTTTCTCCGCTGCTTCCTGATAAGTCAGGCGATTGTCGATGTAATCTTCTACGATTTTTAATTTTTCTTCATATGATTTTTTGACACCCGTCATGTGGTACACCTCAGATTTCGGAGAATACGTCTCATTCTCTTTTCCTTCAGTATACCGGTTTACCCATTTGTTTACCGTTGTTTTCGATGGAATGTTATATTTAGCGGCTAAGTATGAAAAGCCGTAACCCGTCTGTAGATATTCAGCCACAATTTTCTGCTTGAATTCTTTCGAATAACTGTGGTAATTCTTTTGGTATCGGATCCCTTCCATGCCATGGTCCTGGTACCGATGGACATAATTCATAAAAGTGGTGTCAGATAGTTTTAGATGGTGCTGATCGACAAGCGTTTGATAAGGAACACACCTCAGGTGTAAACCAATGAAATGTAACAGTTCTGCCTCGGTATGTTTTCTAGCCATAGAAAAAAGCCCCCTTCAAAGTAGTTTGCTTTTTACAGTGTCTACTATGAAGGGAGCTTATCAAAACTCCCAGCCTCTTTCCTGTATACGTACATCTGCCCCGTAAACGTGTTCCAAAAGGCAGCCCCGACGTCACTTCACGAAATAATGCTCAGATGGTCTGCGACCATCTGAGCATTATTCGTTCCAGTGATTCGGGGCTAAACGCCTTTTGTCCCACTCTCGTTCTTTTTGATTTCTCTTCTTTTTAATTTGATGACAACGTTGATGCCAATAACCAACACACCCACAATGACCATTATCCAGATATTGGTGACATGCAACCAGTGCAGCACCAACAATGCGATTCCGTAAAAGATAAATGTTACAAAATCCCATTTATCTTCCCAATTATCACCTTCACTGCCACTTTTATCCAGGCGCTTCAATACCCAATTGACGGAAAAAAGCCCCAGGGCGGCAACAAAGACAAATATGATGTTCTCATAATCACCCAGTATCTCACCAAAATTCCGCTTCAAAATAACTATCAAAACGACGAATAAAGCTTGAAAAAGATTTTCTTTTTCCTTTAAATTCATACAGACGTCAACCTTTTATAATAGTTTTGTCCCAGTACTTCGCCCTTTTGAACATTTTCTTTCCCCATAATCATATCTACAAAGGTCGGCACTTCTGATTCTTCCAGATTATACAGGACTTCAATTTCCCGATTTAAAAGGAACGGTGTGGTTTGCATCACGATATCCAGGCTCGGAACTGGTGTCTGAATCAATTCATCCACGCCCAAGACTTGTTTCAAGGCGTTTTCCAATGCTTCATACGGTTGAGCACCGACAATTTTAACCCCTTGGTTTTCTTGGTTAACCAATACAATGGTCGGGAAACCAGTGGCTGTCAATGCTTGTGACAAGCCCAAATCACTATTAAGAAGTGTGCGTCCTTCAAAAGAATCCGCATCATCCAAAATTTTAACTGAATCGAGACCCATCTCATCCAGAATCGAAGCCAGAACATCACGTTTGGAAATATCCTGGTTCCAGACCATGACGTTTTCGCGTAATTTACGTAAAAAAGGACTCGCTTTTTCCGGGAAATCACGGCGCACAATTTGGTACGCTTGGGAACTCGGGAAAGATGAATCAATCGGTTCATCTAACCATATACGGCCATCAATGACCATGCGCGAGTAATCGCCAATTTCACGCCAGTGTTGCGCTACATCAGCCGCTGTGTTAATACCGTTACCACTATCGCCCCCAAATTTTTCCCATTTCTCAATCATGCCACCCATTACGGTTACATCTTTATTGAAATAGGAAGCATATTGATAACGAAATTTTCGTAACGTGGGCTCAAATGCCCAACAAAATGAACACAAAGGATCCGTTGCGTAATACAAATCAACTTTATTCATCAGCTTCACTCTTTTCTTCAGCTTCGTCGTTTGTTTCAAGCACTGGTCCACATAATCCTGTAACAGGATCACAGAACATCCCTGCGGGTACTTCATTTGTTTCTGGTTCAATAAAAGTAAATTTAGGTGTTGTCATTCATTATTCCCCTCTCATCATCTAGTTGCCCCACTCTTTCGGACTCCAAGAACGCCCATCAATTTCACCTTCAGCTTGTTCAATTCGTTTATACTGTTCCTGAATGAGTTCGGCGAATTCCTGATACAAGGCAATCTGGCGGTAATCTTTACTTATTTCTTTTAAATAGTTAATTTGAGAAAGCATCCATTCCTTTTGTTCCATCGCTTACTCCTTCATTTCCTGAAGTGTCCAGTTCAAGTCATTCAAATATTCACGGTTGGTTTGCATTTGATCAATTAACAAATCAACCAATGTACGGTCTTCGGCTGGTAACATTTCTTTTCCAAGTATCAATAGCTCCCGTTCAAACCACATTTCCCGCTCTTCCAACGTCATTTTCGCTGGACCTGTTAAAGCTTGACGATAACGAATCAATAACTTGCGGCGTTCACTTTCACTCATGTAATCAAATTGTGAAATGACAAATACCGGCAAATATACCAGCTCGCATTTTGTTGCCATAGCTTGAAAGGGCCGTAATAGTTCTGGAAGGGTGAAATCTTCAGATTCACCCGGTTGGTAGGCTTTTTCAGGGACCCCAGTAGCAATGACCAGCAAGAGTTCTTTACTTGCAAGCTGACTACCATAACGACCATATGCAAAGCCCTCCGTTAAAACCGAATCTTGCCATTTCTTTAATAATGGTGGCGAACTGTACCAGTAAAGAGGAAATTGAAATACGATTCGGTCATGTGCTTTTAACAAGTTTTGTTCCTGGTTCACATCGATGATGCCATCCGGGTATTTCTCTTCTAAATGATGCCACGTGATATTTTCTGTTGGCAAACTTTCCCATAAAAACCGCTGTGTGTGCGACTCCCTTAATTCGGGATGTGAAACGATGACTAAAGTCTTCATGAATTCTCCTTCCTCTACTGATAGTGCTTCTAAAATCATAGCAAGGGTAGTCGAAAAAAGCAATTTTACTGCTTATTTTAAAGGAAAGCAAAGAAGCCAGGACAATAGCCCCAGCTCCTCTCTTGCTTGCCAACCATTATAGTTTAGCTTGCCATTTGTTCGCCCAAACATTCTCGTTAGGCGTTCCTTTAAATTCGGATTTGCCTTCCAGTTTGTCAATTACTTGACGAATTGTTTCTTCGTTATTGTGGTAAGCATTCACGAATGTCTTAACCATTGTTGCATCATGCAAGTGTGTCGTGAAGTTCAATGAAACAAATACGGTTGGAACTTCCCAGACATACCAAGGAACTTCATTGGACATTGCTGTCTTCCATTGGATACGGTAGTTGTTTTGTGCACCATAACCAGCAACATTTGAAACAGTCAAAGCTAAGTCAACATTTTCACGGTATTCCAAAGTTTTACCTTTGACACGTGTATTTCCATCGTTGACTGTAACTTCGTAACCGCGACGCTTTAATTCCTCAACAAAGAACTCCAAAGCGTTATCCTCTGTTGCTACGTTCATCGCTTTTTCGCCTTCTAAGTAATACAAACGCACTCGGCGGTGTGTTTCCGGGCTGATTGGCAAGTTGTTTTGTGTGTCCTTAACCAATGTAATTCCTTTGTCAGCTGCATCTGCACGCATTTGTAAATGTTTTTCAGAACCAATGACTTCAAGTTCGGATTTGTCTTTCAACAAAGTACCTTCTGCTTGTTTCACATGTAGGTTCAATTTAGCTTTCAAACCGAGGATACGACGCAATGCATCTGTCATACGCTCTTCAGTGATGACACCATTTTTATAGCCGTTCATCATGAACATGAAGTCTTCTTCAATATCATTGAAGAACAGGAACATGTCACAACCTGCTGCGATGGATTGTGGTACATAGTCTTCACGGCGCATTGCTGACGTCATACCCAACATGTGAGCAGCATCAGTAATAACCATACCGTTAAAGTCTAGATTAGTTTTTAACAAACCGTTAATCAATTCAGGAGCCAATGTTGCAGGCAAGATCTCTTCATCTTTCAATGAAGGATCTAATTGTTTTTGGTATTCAGGCAACGCGATGTGACCTGCCATGATCATTTCAACACCGTTTTCGATGTGGTTGCGATAAACGCGGCCAAATGAATCTTCCCATTCGTCAACGGACAATTCGTTAACACCTAAAACCAAATGTTGGTCACGTTCTTCAGTACCGTCTCCTGGCCAGTGTTTGATACATTGGATGATTTCACTTTGCGTTAAACCTTCCAAGTATGCATTTGTATATTTGATTACACTGTCTGCGTTGGTACCGTAAGCACGTGTGTTTACGATGGTATTGCGCCAGTTCATTAAAATATCTACACATGGGTCGAAGTTCGTATTAACACCTAATGCAGTCGCTTCAACGCCGGAAACATATCCAGCATTGTAAGCAACAGACGTATCTCCAGCCGCTTCGGCTTGTGCACCAGAAGCGATGTAAGTACCATCGTTCGTTGCACCGTTACCACCCGCGTCACAGTTTGCAGCGACAAGCAAAGGAATTTTACTGTATGACTGCAATTCGTTCAACAAGTTTTGTACTTGTTCTGAATCTTGGCCTTTATAACGTGCCCCACCAATGTGATATTTCTGAACAATTTGTTCGTTTGTCAATGCATTACCACTGTACTCGTCTTTCCCCGGGAAGAACAAGTTAACAAAAAGTTGCCCTATTTTTTCCTCGTCAGTCATGGATGCAATCGTATCTTCCACCCATTTGATTTGATCAGAATTCAAGTTATAAGGCTTCTTTGTTAAGTCTACTAATTTAGCCACTATTTTATCGCTCCCTTTTCTTTTCTTAGTCGTATTGACTTAGTAAATCATGGAATTCTTTTTTCAGCATTTCTTGATATTCGCCAGCGAATTCGCCGTTCATCAATTTAGGAAGAGCTTCGTTCTCTAGACGATCCCAAGAAGCTTTTTCTGATCCGAATAAGATTGGGTAGAAGAATACGCCGTTTTTATCAGCAGCTGCTTCATCCCCAGGAGCATCTCCAACCATTAGGATGTTTTCTTTATCGTAGCCGTATGTTAACAAGTCAGCGATTGCTTCTGCTTTGCTGCCTCTTTCTTGTCCGTAAACCACGTCAACAGAAGCCATCAAACCATGACGGTTCCATTCGCTATCGATTGCTTCGCTGTTAGCAGAACTTACGATTGCAACGTCTGTTAATTGTGTGATATGTTCCAAACCTTCTTTAGCGCCATCGAATGGACGGTCGTCACCAGCAAGTTCTGTTTCAATACCGTGATTAACTTTTTTACTCCAGTCAAGAGCTTTTTCTAAATCTTCGCTTGTTCCTTCAGCAATCAATGCTTCCAAAGAACCATTTGATAAAGAGCTAGCTGTTTCTGCCCAGTCAGTCAATTTAGCGATGTCGCCAACTTCTTCACCACGTTCGATAGCGTTTTGCAAAGTCATTACCAACGCTTTGAAACGGTTAACGCCACGTGTGCTTGAGAATAAGTTGATACGGTTCCAGTCTTTTAAGTATGTTTCACGATCTTTGATACCGAAAACGTCAGCGGAAATAGGTCCGAAGAAACGTTCATGTTTTACGTTCATCGTGTCCATTGCACATCCGTCAGAATCCACACAAACCAAGAAATCTTTTTGTTTAGTAAAAGTTGTCATTAATTTTTCCTCCCAGAAAAAAAGAGGGGTAGATAGAATCCTCTTCGAATGAAGTATTTTTCTACCTTTCCCCTCTCCTGATTAGTTAATCTTATTAAACGCCAGAGTAAGCGCTGAATCCACCGTCGATCGGTAATACTACACCGTTTACGAAGCTAGCTGCTTTTTCGTCAGCCAAGAACATTAGTCCACCTAATAGTTCTTCAGAATCACCGAAGCGACCCATTGGTGTGTTGTTGATGATTTTTTGTCCACGAGGTTTCAAAGTTTCGTGGTCAGATTCGAACAACAAGTCGCGGTTTTGGTTTGAAACCAAGAAACCTGGTGCGATTGCGTTACAACGGATACCTGCTTTAGAGAAGTGAACTGCTAACCATTGTGTAAAGTTAGAGATAGCAGATTTAGCACCTGAGTATGCAGGGATTTTTGTTAGTGGTGTGAAAGCATTCATACTTGAAATGTTGATGATGTTTGCTCCCTCACGGCCAACCATGTCTTTAGCAAAAACTTGTGTTGGCAACAATGTTCCCAAGAAGTTTAAGTTAAATACAAATTCAACACCGCTTTGATCTAAGTCGAAGAAAGATTTAGTTCCTTCAGGCATATTAGCTTCGTGGAATTCATTGTCTGTAGTAGCACGTGCGTTATTTCCACCAGCACCGTTAACTAAAATGTCAACAGTACCTAAGTCAGCGTCGATACCTGCTTTAGCAGCTTCGATTGACTCTTTGTCTAAAACGTTACATTTGTAAGCTTTAGCCACGCCACCAGCAGCAACGATTTCGTCTGCATAGCCTTGTGCTGCTTCTTCGTTTAAGTCAAGAAGAGCCACTTTTGCGCCTGCTTTTGCGAATGCTTTAGCGAAATCTGAACATAAAACGCCGCCAGCACCTGTAACTGCAATTACTTTATCTGTAAAATCATGTACGAATGGATTAGACATATTTAATTACCTCTTCTTCTCTTATTTTTGAGCTTTCAAGTTTTTCTTAACAGCTTCTTCTAGACCTGTTAGGTAAGTTGCTCCCAATGCACGGTCGTATAAACCGTAACCTGGTTTACCAGTTTCGCCCCAAATCATACGGCCGTGGTCTGGACGGATTGCGCCTTCGAATCCAGCTTCAACACATGCTTTAACAACTTCATACATGTCGATTGAACCCATTTCAGAAAGGTGAGCAGATTCTTCGAATGAACGTCCGCCAACCAATTTAACGTTACGCGCGTGAACAAAGTTAACGCGTTTTTTAGCAAGCATATCTTTCAAGATAGCCACTGCATCGTTCTTAGGATCTGATGCGTAAGAACCAACACATAGTGTTACACCGTTGTATTCTGAATCATACAAGTTGATGAAACGGTTCAATGCTTCGCCGCCTGTGATGATACGAGGCAATCCGAAGATTGAGTATGGCGGATCATCAGGGTGAATAGCCATTTTCACGCCAGCTTCTTCAGCAACAGGCATGATTTCTTTGATGAAGTATTCTAGGTTTTCCCATAGTTTTTCTTCGTCAACTTCTTTGTACTCATCCATCAAAGCATTCATTTCTTCAGAAGAGTAGCTTTCGTCCCAACCTGGAAGTGAAAGTGTACGTGGGTCCATTTTGTTTACTTCTTCTTCGTCGAAGATCAAAGCGTTTGAACCATCTGGTAATTCATAAGCCAAGTTTGAACGCGTCCAGTCAAAGATAGGCATGAAGTTGTAACATACAACTGGAATACCAGCTTTACCAAGGTTACGCAAAGTTTCCTTGTAAGCAGCGATGTATTGGTCACGGTCTGGACGACCTAATTTGATTGATTCGTGAACTGGAACAGATTCGATAACAGAGATATGCATACCTTCTGCTTCAACGTCTGCTTTCAATTTTTCGATACGTTCCAATGGCCAAGCTTGTCCAACTGGAATATCGTAAACTGCAGTAACGATTCCTTTCATGCCAGGGATTTGGCGAATATTTTTCAAAGTAACTGGGTCTTCATGACCATACCATCTAAATGACATTTCCATAGATAAGCACTTCCTTATTTTGATTTTTTTATTTTTTAAATCCAAAGTATTCAACTGCATTGTTGTAGCTAACGTTCTTAATCAATTTTTCCAACAATGCATCATCGTTAGGAATTTCGCCACGCTCTACCAAATCTCCAATGTAGTCACAGAAGAGACGACGGAAGTATTCATGACGCGTATAAGAAACGAAACTACGGGAATCTGTTAACATACCTACGAAGTTCATCAATAGACCTGCTTCAGACAATGCCATAAATTGTTTCAACATACCGTATTTCGTATCATTGAACCACCAGCCGGAACCCAACTGGATACGGCTCTTGATTCCTTCATCGTTAGCTTGGAAGTTGGCAGCAGTTGTACCGGCCAAATCAAAGTAACCAGGATTCAATGGATAAATGATGGTCTTAGGCAGTTGATTTGTTCTATCCAATGCATTCAAGATTGCATTTAATGCTTCAGCAACGCTTGCTTGGTCATTGATTGAGTCCAAACCAGCGTCTGGTCCCAATTGATTGAATAAACGTTCGGAGTTGTTGCGGATTGCACCAAAGTGCAACTGCATTACGAAACCTTCAGCATGGTAGATTTTGCCAAGTTCAGTCAGCAAAGCTGATTGGAATTGGGCATATTCGTGTGCTGAAACTTCTTCGCCTTTAGCAGCTTTTTGGAAAATAGCTTCGATTTCTTCTGGTGTTGATTTGGCATAAACCAATTTAGCCAAACCGTGGTCAGAAATGTTTGAACCAGTTTCCTTGAAGAATTTGATACGATCTTCCAAACTCTCAACCAATTTAGCGAATGAATCGATGACGATGCCGTTAGCTTTTTCCATTTTCGGTAGGAAATCAACAAATTTTTGTTCGCCTACAGCAAATGCTTCGTCTGGACGGAAGCTAGGAGCCACTTTCACATCGAATGTTTCATCAGCCATAATGGCACGATGATATTCCAGAGTGTCATAAGGATTGTCTGTTGTACCGATATATTCAACGTTTGAATTTTTGATCAAAGTACGAGCAGTCAAGTTTTGTTCTTTCAACACTTTGTTACAGTGGTCATAAATTTCTTTCCAGTTGTCGCCATTCAAAATCTCATCGACATTGAAGTACGCCTTCAATTCCAAAGCTGTCCAGTGGAACAATGGATTGCCCAATGTATTCGGAACTGTTTCAGCCCAAGCTTGGAATTTTTCTTCTGGAGAAGCATCACCAGTAATCAATCTCTCATCGATTCCCATTGCACGCATACCACGCCATTTGTAGTGGTCGCCACCTAACCATAATTCTGTAACGTTCGCAAATTTATGATCTTCAGCAATTTGTTGTGGTGATAGATGACAGTGGTAGTCAAATATCGGCATATTTTTTGAAAAATCATGATACAAGTGTTTTGCTGTTTCGCTCTGTAACATAAAATCGTCATGAATAAAAGACATGTGCCAAATCCTCCCTTTTAATTAAGAAAATTATTTACCTTGGATTGATGCAAGTTTGTCAGCAAATTCTTTAGCATTTGCTTCAACTTGTGCGACGCCACCTTCAGCCATTCCTTTAGTCAAGGCACTTCCGACACCTACAGACCATGCACCATTTGCAATCCATTTATCCATGTTATCCAAAGATACGCCACCTGATGGCATAGCTTCTACCCAAGGAATAGGTCCATGCAAATCTTTAATGAAGCCAGGTCCTAATAATCCACCTGGGAACAATTTAACAACTTCACAGCCTGCTTCCAATGCATGAGAAACTTCCGTGATAGTTCCACAACCTGGAAGGTAAGGAATTGTATAGATGTTACACATTTTAGCGATTTTTTCATTGAAGTTCGGGCTAACAATAAACTTCGCACCATTTAGAATTGCAAGTCTTGCAGATACATCGTCAAGTACTGTACCAGCACCTACAACCATGTCTGTTCCTTCAAATTCATCTGCCAAACGACGCATAACTTGTTCTGCGTTTGGAGTGGAAAACGTTACTTCAACGTTTTTGATTCCACCTTTATAGACTGCTTTAGAAATTTCATATCCTTCTTCTTGGGATTTCCCACGAACAACTGCGAATAGAAAGTTTTGTTGCATTTGATTCAAGACATCTCTTTTGAAGCTCATTATTTTTCCTCCATTTCATCGTTTGCATTTCATAATGTGAAACGCAATATCGCATTCCGAACTTATTATAGTTTGTTACAAAAACTCTGTCAATTAACCGCTCTTTTCATTTTCCACTAGCCGCCCAACAGTTGCGTGATGCGTTTGGAGCATTCTAAAACCTTACTAATATAGAATTCCTGCCTCTGTTTCTCGGATATTGGCAATGAGATACTAAAGGCACCGGCAGCTGGTTCTTTGTAACTTGAAAAGGCAGCCCCAACACAAAAGACGCCATATTCGAACTCTTCATCATCCAAGGCATAGCCGCGTTCTCTAACTTCAGCTAGCTCAATCAATAAATGATCGAGTGTGGTAATAGTCCGATTCGTCTTTTCTTCCGGGATAAGCTGATGCCAATACGCTTCCACCTCTTGGTTCGACCGCGTGGCTAAAATCGCCTTCCCCACTGCAGTACAATACAATGGTGCTTTTTGACCAATCTTGGAACGCATTTTTGATTCTTGGTCATCACCATTTTTATCGATATAAAGTACCTCGTTGTTATCTTCGATAACAAGATGTACTGTTTGGCTAATGTCTTGCGACAATTGCCTGATATTACTTTTAGCTACGTTTACAAAGTCAATGTTTTGAACACGCTTGTTGCCAAGTTCAAACATCCGCAGCGAGATACGATAATGCTTCGTATCACCCAGTTGCTCGACAAAACCATTTTCGACCAATGACTGGACGAGACGGTGTGTTGTAGCTTTATGCAAATCCACTTGTTCACTCAAATCATTCAGGCTCAAGCTTGGATAATTGGATAGTGTTTCCAATATGCTTATCGCCCTATCGATAGATTGAACTTTTGAACCACTATTTTGTTCCATTTTAGATGACATGCGCTTACAACTCTCCTGTTTGGAAGTGTTCTCGTACCTTGATTTATACATTACAATTATAGCAATTAAATATACCGTTTGGCAAATGTACTATAATGACTTCAAGTTGTAAAAACGTGATATTTCCGGCAACGTAATCGCTTTCTTTGAAGAAGGCCTTTCCCGTTCCGTCCAAAAATAAGAACAGCCCTCTCAGTCAAATTGTAATGAAATTGGGAAAGTCTTTTCGCGAAAACAAAACCCGGACCAGAGTCCAGGTTTTTCCGCTACACATTTACTTAGTTATATTGATTGCTTGTTCTTGTGCTTTTAAGCAAAGTTCTTGTGCTTTAAAGATATGCTCTTGTGTCATCGCATTTTCAGTGCCATTGATAATATCCAAGATCATTTCACCAAAGAATGGGAAACCAACTTCACCGGTCACTTGGAAATGTTCCTCGCCCTCTTTGGTTACCAAGAACACGTGGTCACCGGTTGCCTCTGTCGCAACGTTGATGTACTTACGGATTTCAATCGTTCCTTCTGTACCCGTAATGAACGTCCGACCGTCTCCCCATGTACCCAATCCATCTGGCGTGAACCAGTCCACTTTGAAGATGAAGCTTGCGCCGTTTTCGCCTAAAACAGTTGCATCACCATAGTCTTCAAGTTCTGGCGTGTCCGGGTTATTGTAGTTCCCCACTTTACTGTGCAACACTTTTGCATCTTTGTTTCCAGTGTAATAAAGGAATTGTTCAATTTGGTGACTACCAATATCTGCTAAAATGCCACCATACTGTTCTTTCTTGAAGAACCATTCTGGACGTTTTTCTTTGTCCAATCGGTGCGGACCAAAGCCAGTCACTTGAATGACACGTCCGATTTTTCCCTCATCAATCAGTTGACCAGCCAATACTGCTCCTTCGACGTGCAGACGTTCACTGAAGTAAACCCAGTATTTGCGGCCTGTTTCTTTAACGACACGTTTTGTTTCTTCTAATTGTGCCGTTGTTGTAAAACCTGTTTTATCTGTGAAGTAGTCTTTTCCAGCCCGTAAAACACGGTTTCCTAATTCACTACGCAAGTTCGGAACTGCCGCCGCTGCCACTAATTGTACTTCAGGGTCTTCCAGGATTTGCTCCAAGGATTCTGCTGCTGGAATATCCGGGAATTGTTCTTGATAAGCTTTTACTTTTTCTGCATCTGGATCGTATACGTATTTAATGGTAGCACCAGCTTCCAATAAACCATTTGTCATCCCATTTATATGTCCATGATCCAATGCTGTTACCCCAACTACAAATTCTCCTGGTTTAACGACTTTATTTTCTTTTCCTTTAGGTGCGTAATTCATTCCGTCTTTAGATGCCAAAATATGACCCCTTCCAATTGTTTATTTTTTTAGTTAACGCCTATGCTCGTTTCGAGGTGGCTGGGTGTATCCTTTTTTAATTCATCCATATCAATGGTTCTGCCCACTTTTGTAGAGTGCTTCATGGCATCAATCATCAACATGGATGGTAATGCCTCTTCTACAGTAACATAATCTTCTGTATCTTGTTCTACTGCATCGTAGAAATGCTGAATCAAGATGGAATGGCTTGGTCCGTAATAGGATTTTGTGTCTGGTTTTTGCTCATCTTTAGCTAAAGAGACCAAGTTTCCTTCCATATCCATGCCAAATAGTTGATTATTTTTTATTACATACGTACATTTTTCAGTAACCACTTCAATCTCCACACTTGAGTTTGTTGCGTAAGCATTAGTGGACATATAAAACCCAGTCACATCGTTGTCAAACGTGAAATTAGCTACAGCGGTATCTTCAACTTCCACATCGTAGTCGGTGATATTGGACAGGCTAGCCTTGCATTTCAATAACTCGCCACCGAGCAGTTGCAACAGATCCAGGGTATGGATTGCTTGGTTAATGATGGTGCCACCACCAGCAGTGGCCCATTTGCCACGCCAAGGTTTCTCGCTGTAATACGTTCCTGCTCGATTCCATGCAACGATTCCCTTGACTGCCTTAACTTTTCCATGATCCTCTTCTTTTAATAAACGTACCAATGCCTGAAACGTCGCATTATAACGATTTTGGAAACAAATCCCGATTTTCCCTGGTACATTTTTTGCCAATTCAGCCGTTAACAGGCCTTCCTGGTAGTCCAGAGCCAGTGGTTTTTCCTGAAGGACATTTACGCCATACTCCGCACAAATTTTAGTTACCGGATAATGAAGGTAATGCGGCAAGCAAATATGGACGATATCCAACTCCTCTGATGCCAACATCATTTCTACATCCGTGTAAAAGGGAATATCCGGATAATTTTCTTTCATATTTTCATCAACATCACAAACTGCTACAAGTTGGCCGTTATGCGTTTCTTTAATAGCTTGTTCATGTACCGAAGAAACGGTTCCTAAACCGATAATAGCTGATCTTAGCATCAACTTCACATCTCTTTCTTTTTTTATCCATTGTTAGCACGAGAAACTTTTACGATACCGATTGGGTGTTTGGCCAAAATTCTTCTTGAAAAACCGACTGAAGTGGGCATCGCTCTCAAAACCATTTTCAAAAGCGATTGCCTTGATGGACTTCGAATGCTCAGTCAACAAAGCATCCGTGGAAGCAGTTAAGCGATAGCGCATCAAGTAATTCATGATTGAGTAGCCTGTAATTTCCTTAAAGACATGGGAAATATAAGATTTACTCAAATCCAGACCCTTTGCGATGTCCTCAATGCTTATGGCATCACGGTAATAGCGGAAAATAAAAGTCAGGACGTCTTCAGCAATCTTGCTTTTTTCTTCCTTGTATACCTTATCTTTATCCACGACTTTTAAAGTACTCGTTTCTATCCTTAATAGAAGCTCTGCTAATACCAGTTTTCGCATGGCTTCGTTTTTATAAGTATGTTTCGAATCGTTCATCTGGTCAATCATAAAAAATGACTGTTCAATTTTTTCAACGTCATTTTTTTCAAAAATACGAATCAAGCCATTTCGATTTTCGGTGAACATATTTAGTAAATAATCAATCTTCAAATCTTTTAATAAGGGCATAATCCATTCAGAATCAAAATGAATAATACTTCTTTCATAGTTTTTGCTCTCATCGATTACATGCGCACGCTGGATGGTTCCCCCATCCATCAACAACAAGTCTCCTGGTTGAAGTTCATAAATCCGATTCCCTACTAAATACCGACATTTTCCGGAGTGGAAAAGAAACATTTCGTATTGTTTTTGGTCATGGAAATCCAGATGTGTCACTTTGCCTTTTTTTCGATAAGCCGCTTTTAATTTAATCGGAATGTTTCTTCCCCCTTCCAGAAGTTTGATTTAATTATAGCTGAAACGCTTTCTTTTTAACAATGACTGCAACTGCTTACAATTTTATTTTATTGACTAAGAATGCTTTCTTGTTTACTCCTTCACTTATGTTGGTTTCCTCACTGATGGTAAGGATGGTGAAAAGAACCCAGGTCAAGGAAGTTCTAACGCAAAAAGAACAGCCTCCAAACGGAAGCTGTTCTCTCATTAGGTTGTTTCAAAAGAGCCTTCTTTTTGCATGCGGTACATTTGAGCGTAAACGCCGTTTTTTTGCAGTAACTCCCGATGTCCGCCGCGTTCCACAATTTCACCGCTATCCAAAACCAGGATTTGATCGGCATGCTGGATAGTTGACAGACGATGCGCAATGATAAAGGTCGTACGCCCCTCTTTCAAAACATCCATGGCATGCTGGATAATCTGTTCGGTTTCGGTATCAATGGAGGAAGTCGCTTCATCCAGAATCAAGATTTTTGGATCAAAAGCAAGTGCACGGGCAAAGGAAATCAACTGACGTTGTCCAGAGCTCAATGTTGCCCCTTTTTCAACAACAGGCTCTTGCATGCCTTTTTGGAAATGCGCTAACATAGGGCCTCCGCCAACTTCTTCAAGGGCTCGCCGCGCGGTTTCAGTACTGATGTTTGGATCACCTAACGTTATATTCGACTCCAAGGTACCTGTAAACAGGAATGGATCCTGAAGGACGATTCCCATCGACTTGCGGACACTTTGCCGTGAATAAGCCATTGTGTGATGGCCATCAACCTTGATTTGACCTTCTTGAGGATCATAGAAACGGAACAAAAGGTTCATAATGGAACTCTTTCCAGACCCCGTATGACCGACCAAGGCCACCGTTTCGCCTGGATTCGCTGTAAAGTGGATATCTTTCAAAACTTTTTTATCTTCATTATAACCAAAACTGACATGGTCAAAAACAACCTCGCCTTCCGCTATCGGAAGCTGCGCATCATTTTCCACTTCGCCAGCGGTATCAACAAGTTCGAATACCCGCTCTCCGGCTGCAATTGCTTGCTGGACGAATGCCATTTGCTGGATAATCCCCTGAATCGGATCAAACAAGCGCGTGATATAATCCCCGAATACATACAATGTCCCGATGGAGATCCCCAAAACCCCATCCAAATAACGCGTTGAGAAATAGACCATCATCAATAATAAGGAGATATGACGTAACAACCCGCCTAGTGTGAATTGCGCTGCCGAATCAAGAATGACGTACTTGCGCTCTGTTTCAAACCATTCCTTATTTATTTCCTGAAATTCCTCCGCAATTTGATCTTCTTGCTGAAATGCCTGAATAATAGACATCCCTTGCACAGATTCGTTAATTTTCCCGTTGATGTCACTGTTTAATTCCCGTTCCTTGCGGCTAAGCGCACCAGCATATTTACTGTAGAATTTATGCCATGTAAACATCAAAGGGATCAATACCAGAAGCGCAATTCCCAACCCTTGGTGCAAACGTGCAATTGCAAAGTACGTTCCCACGACATAAGCAACGTTCAATAACACATTGCTGATCGTCGCCACGTAAAACTGTTGGCGTAGCACTTCTGTATCATTAGTAATTCGTGACACGACTTTTCCGGCTGGCAAATTGTCAAAGTAGCGAATCGGCAAGGTTTGCAAGTGACGATACGCTTCATCACGGATGCGTTTCACAATGCCATTCGCAGCTTTCGTCAAAATCAAAAAACTAATATACCGCAACAACGCCGTCAACAGCATCAAGCCTGCATAAATTACCAATAAACGCAGTAAGACGTCGGTTAAAAAAGTACCTTCCGCTGCTGCCGGGGTGATGACATCATCGATGACACGCTGGGCGATCAACGGTGCTGACAAGTCGGAAACAACAGCCACAATCAAGAGTGTGAAGCCGATCAAGAACTTCAGTTTATCGAATTTCATATAAGACAACAGACGTTTGACGGTTTTCATTCTTCGTCACCTTCTTTCAATTCTTGACGAAGAAATTGGGTATAATACCAGCCACCTTGTTCTATCAAGGATTCATGTGTGCCTCTTTCAGTGATGACACCATCCTCCAGAACAATGATTTCATCGGCTTGTTTAACCGCAGAAAGGCGGTGCGTTGAAATGATGGTCGTCTTCCCTTTTCTAACGTTTTGAATATTTGCTATAATTTTTTGTTCCGTTTTCGCATCAACAGCGGACAGTGAATCATCTAGAATCAAGATTTCCGGATCCTTGATCAATGCGCGGGCAATCGAGACCCGTTGTTTTTGACCTCCGGAGATGGATACGCCTTTTTCCCCGATCATCGTGTCGAGTCCTTTTTCCATCTTCAGTAAATCATCCTCGAAAGCGGCAATACGGATGCTCTCCATAACCTCTTCATCTGTTGCTGCCCCTTTTCCAAAGGCAATGTTGTCCCGGACGCTACGCGAGAAAAGAATATGGTCTTGCGGAACGTAGCCAATGAGTTTTTGGAAATAACGGCCTTGGTAGTCGAGGACGTCATTCTCCCCGTAACGGAATTCTCCCTCGCCAAGTGGATACTGACGCAAGAGTTGGCGCAAGAACGTTGTCTTCCCGGCACCTGTTTTACCGACGATTCCCAGCATTTTCCCTTTCGGGATAACGACATCAATCTTCTTCAAGTTTTTATCGGTACTGGATGGATATTGGAAATCCAGCCCATGCATGATAATATCATCGGCGGTTTCGATAATTTTAACGCCATTTTCTTCCATATTATCTTCCGTATTCATAACTTCCTCGACCCGGATCATTGAGGCGCTACCTTGGCGCAACACGTTGGTCAATTCACCAATGGAAATAATCGGCCAAACAATCATGCCCAGATACATTTGAAAGGCAACCATGTCACCGACTGTCAGCACGTTGTCACTGACGAGGTAGGCGCCATAACCGAAACCAATGATATTACTGAAGGTGATGAAAAATTTAACCATCGGCGAAAACAAGGCATTCGCTTCGGCAACCTTATTGTTTTTTGCCAGCATACTCTCGGTTTCTTTACGGAATGTCTCGACATAATCTTCTTCTTTCACGTATGCCCGGATGACGCGGATGCCATCGATGACTTCAAGCACGTCGTTATTTAAGGAAGAAAATGCATCTTGGGCGATGGTGTACCGTTTCTCCACGATATTGCCCACTTTTCCAAAAGCGTAAGCCAGGAATAAAAGTGGCATCAGGCTGAAAATCGCCAACCGCCAAGAAACGGTCGCGCCCATCATGGTTATGATGGTAACCAGGAACAAAGTCGCATTCATCAAGACCATCATCCCATACCCGGCTGTATCGGAAATGGCACGGATATCCTGGGTCGCCCGCGCCATCAAGTCCCCTACGCGGAATTTCTCGTAAAAGGAAGCGCGCATACGCAAGAAGTGCGCCATGATATTTTTGCGCATATCACGCTGTAATTTGGCTGATCCCGTGAAGAGAAAGTAGGACCAGGTGAATTCAAGCAAGTATGCGGCGACAAGGCTGAATAAGAAAGCCCCGCCGAATTTAGTCAGCAAGGATGCCGTAAGCTCCTCTTTGATGATGCTGTCGATGATTTGACCGATTAAATAAGGGATAAATACACTAAACAAATTACTGCCTATCATCGTAAAAAATGAAATAATATAGTCTTTCTTATTTTGCTTGAAAAAGTCTTTCAACTTAAACATGACACTAAACATTCTGGCTTTCCCTCTTTTCTGCCTTCCAACGATTTAGCTTATTAAAAATAAGCACAAAAAGAGCGTAATCCGTCCGAGAACAGATTACGCCCATTTTTATTTAAAATGATGCAATCAAATCGTTTTGTGGAAGGAGGTAGTTTCGTATTCAATTAGAACGCACATTGCAACAATGTTAATCATTGTCTTACCCTCCTTTTCATAGTCTAGTTCTATTTTAACCGTTTGCACATAAGAGGACAAGTAAAATATGAACACAGAGTTAAAAAAATAATCTTTCTTCATATCACATAACCTGTTATGATAGTTAGAAAATAATGAGAAATATGAGGTGGCACAATAAATGCATCAATGGTCGACACTATCCCAGAATTATCCTGCTTCCAGTATCCGAAAAATGGCGAAACGCGCGCGTGAAATAGGCAATCCGATTATGTTAACAATGGGCGAACCGAACTTCGAAACGCCAGAGTTTATTAAAAAAGCAGCAATCGAGGGAATTAATCAAAACCGTACGCACTACGGCCCGAATGTTGGAGAAACTAATTTTCAGGAAGCCGTGGCTGAAAAATATACAAACATGACTGGATTCACTTTTGAAGCAGAAAATGTGATGGCTTCATTTGGTGCGACAGAAGGCATTTTACTGGTCATGATGAGCGTCTTGAACGAGGGCGATGAGGTGTTGGTTTCCAACCCCCACTACCCGAATTACCTGGGACAAATCATGACAGTTGGTGCCAAAGCGGTTGATGTCCCCGTTTATGAAAAAAATAAATTTAAAATGCAGGCTGCCGATATCGAAGCAGTTATTACTGACAAAACGAAATTATTGATTATCAACTCACCAAATAATCCCCTGGGTTCTGTTTTGGAAAAAGAAGATCTGGAAGAAATTCTGGCAGTGGCGGATAAACACAAAATCACGATTTTATCGGATGAAGTTTATGAGAGCATTATTTATGATGGCAAGAAACATTTTAGCTTGTTCCAAATCCCAGGTGCGAGTGAAAATCATTTTGTCGTGAACAGTTTTTCAAAAACTTATGCGATGACGGGGTGGCGTGCGGGTTACGTGGTCGGCAATAAGCACGCCATTAATGTGATGGCTGAATTCCGTGAAGGGATTGGTTTTGCGGTTGCGCCATTCACCCAAGATGCGGCGGTTGAAGCCTTGAAATCTGATCAACAAACTGTGCGCGACTATCTAAAGGCTTATGATGAGCGTCGCCACATTGTGGTCGATGGTTTGAATGCCATCCCTGGTTTCCATTGCCTCAAAACAGAAGGTGCCTTTTATGCCTTTCCTAATATTCAGGCATTCGGTCGCTCTTCCGAAGCATTTGCGATGGAACTATTGGAAAACACGCATGTAGCTATCACACCAGGTTCAGCATTTGGCTCGATGGGCGAAGGATACTTACGGATTTCATTCGCGCAGTCGAATGAAGATTTGGAAGAAGCTATTTCCCGAATTGCAAAATATGTAGCGGAAGCTTATCCGGAAATCAAATAAATGGTTTGTGCGGCGTTTAGCTGATCAGCCGGTGTAGAACGCCGCATTTTTTGCAAAAGTGCGGCGTTCATTGATACTGTGTTGTGCTCATCGCCGCATTTAGCTCGTAAAGGCGGCGTTAAGGAAGTATTATATTTCTGAACGCCGCTTTTTTTACAGAAATGCGGCGTTCTTGCACTTTTTATTTTCTAAACGCCGCACCTACCGTCAATCACACTAAAACAGGGAGTTGGGAAATAACTCCCAGCCCTTTATCTATTTACGAATACTTTATCGCAAACGTGCTCAAAAAGGCAGCCCCGACGCCACTGGAACGAATAATACTCAGATGGTCTGTGACCATCCTAACTTATTCGTTCCAGTGGTTCGGGGCTAAACGTCTTTTTTCACACTCTCCTGTTTTTCATTTTGCTCTTTGTTGGTATTTTCCGTAAAATCGATAAGCATACTGCACGAATGTAATAGTCGCCAGGACTGCGACAATGACTTGAAGCCAATAGATGCCCGGGAACTGGAATACTGCCAGAATAATCGTTGCGAATACCAGTACGGTTGTGGTCTTGCCAAAAATATTGGCGGGCACGATGATGCGTGGTTTGAGGCTGACCATCCATAATCCCAATAAAATTTGAAAAACTTCTTTCACCAGGATGATCCAGAAGAACCATCTTTCTAAATATCCGTAATCATACAATGTATAGAGGACCGTTACTTGCATCATTTTGTCCGCAAAGGGGTCAGCAACAATCCCGAATTTGGATACGACATTGTATTTCCGTGCTAAATAACCATCCAATACATCAGTTAAACTAGCAGCGATAAAGATATACAAGGCGTACATCATGGCATTTTTGTGATCCATATAAAATACCAGCAAATAAAAAGGAATCATGAATAATCGCAATAAGGTCAATAAATTCGGTATGTGTTTCATAACGGTCCCCCCTTTTTATTTATAATACCACAAGAGCCTACTCATAATGTAGAACGTTTACATCAAAATTAAATCTTATTCAACATGAAGTATAGGATTTTATTTTTTTATCAGACTTATTAATCGTATAATGATAGTAGCACGAAATGATAGAAGCAAGGAGGAGTATACATGTTAGAGGTCAAACAGCTATACAAGTCATTTGGCAGTCTAAAAGCTGTGGACGATGTTTCATTTACCATCCATGATGGTGAAATCATGGGCATGATCGGACAGAACGGGGCTGGAAAAACAACGACGTTCCGATTAATCCTGGATTTCCTGACACCCGATAGTGGCGAAGTGTTGTGGAACGGGAAACCCTTGACCAAAGATGACTATAACGTTATCGGTTATTTACCGGAAGAACGAGGTCTATACCCACGCGTATCCATTGAGGAGCAATTAGTCTATTTTGCGCAATTACGGGGGATGTCAAAAAGCGATGCCAAAGGTAAAATTGATTTTTGGATGAATAAATTCCAGGTCAAAGGCAAAAAAACCGACAAAGTCAAAACGTTGTCTAAAGGAAACCAGCAAAAAGTCCAACTCATTTCTACCTTATTACATGAACCTAAACTGGTTATCTTGGACGAGCCGTTCAGTGGACTCGATCCGGTTAATGCCAGTTTGTTACAAGAAGGCATCAAGGAATTACGCAGCCAGGGCTCTTGTGTTATTTTTTCCAGCCATAATATGAATAACGTTGAAGATATCTGTGATCATTTAGTGATGTTGCGCGATGGCGCGGTCGTCTTGAACGGGGTCGTCTCTGAGATACGGGAACAGTTTGGCCGGACGAAACTTTTTTTAGAAACACATTTGAACGAAGCCCAACTCTTAGCCTTGCCGGGCGTCGAGAAAGTTACCGTCGATTCAGAAGGGTTCCAGGTACTCGACTTACAAAATGCCTCCTTCGGGCAGGCTATTTTTACTGAGGTTACGAAAGATGGCTATATCTCGACTTTCAGCCAACAACCACCAACACTGGATGAAATTTTCCGTTTGAAAGCAGGTGAAATACATGAGTAAATTTTGGGTGATTGTTTCCCAAGTCTATCGTAAAAATGTGAAATCACTTGGGTTTGTTACGATGATGCTTAGCCCCATTGTTCTTTTGGCAATTATCGCCGGCATTTTCAAGTACATAGAAAATATCGAAACAGCCATTCCAAATATCGCTGTGTTTTCGGATTCTCAAGCAGTCGTTGAAATCCTGCAACAAGAGGAAGAAAGTTTCACGGTAGAAGCAGGAGTGAAGTCCGTGGAAGATGCTGAAAAGCTGATGGAGCTGGACGGTTTGGATGGTTATTTAACAGTCTCGCAAGAAAATAAGACTTTTAATGCTTCTTACGTTCATTTGGCCGATAGCCAATCGTTTGACCTTAATTATCTTGGTGCCCTTTTGTCAAACTTGCAGATTAATTTACAAGCTGAAGAACTAGGTTTATCACCGCAAGAAATAAACGCTCTATCCACGCCACCTATCATTGAAACCAATACCATTTCTTTCGATGATGGACAAGCAACCTATGGCGATCAAACGGAACAAAATGTGAAAATAGGTGCTGCTTACGCAATCAGTATTGCCATTTTTACGTTTATTATGACTTACTCCAGCATCATTGCGGAGGAAATTGCTTCCGAAAAAGGTACGCGTATCATGGAAGTCATCTTGTCTAGCGTCAATTCAACCACGCACTTCTTTGGTAAATTAACGGCAATTTTCCTAATCTGCCTCACTCAAGTTGCCTTTTATGCGGTTATGATTGTGATTGCATTACAGTTCGACATTGTGACCGATTTGTTACCTGAAGGAATCAACATTTTTGAAACGCTCAGCGCCATCATCGGCGTCTCCATGTACTATTTCATTATGGGGATTTTCTTGTATGCTGTTATCGCCGCTTTCCTAGGTTCCTTGGTTTCGAAAATCGAAGACGTTTCCAAAGCCGTCACACCCATTGTTTTCATTGCCCTGATTGGCTTCTACGGTGGCATGTTCGCTTTTGTAAACACAACTCATCCCATTATCAAAATCGGTTCACACATTCCGCCCTTTACACCGTTTATCATGCCATTCAGAATTGCGGCCGACACGGTTTCGATTTCCGAAATTTGGATATCCGTCGTAGCCATGCTGGCGTTCACTATTTTGATAACTTTCATATCATTGATGCTGTACCGGTCGAATGTATTAATCTACTCTGATGCAGGTATGTTCAAAACGATTCAAACCTCAATACGAAACATCCGCAATGACCGCGCAGCAGCAAAAAAATAAACGAACAGAAGAGGGCGGGACAACTGTCCAACCCTCTTCTGTTCGTTTCAAATATGCTATAATTATTAACCCACTTCCTGCACACCATGATTGAAAATATTATAATCAATGGCATCCTCTGTTTTCGCTACTAGTAAGGCAGTAGTCGTATCCGCAGTAACGTTCAGGATTGTCCGTAACATTCCTACAAACCATTCCACCCCAGCGAAAAGTGCAATACTCTCAATTGGCAAGTTCATTTGTGGCACAACGATTGCCAATGACACCAATCCCGCTCCGGGAACAACCGCATTGGCTAAAGAAGCCAGGGCTGCCAAAAATGCGATGTAAATATAATTCGTTAAACTATACTCAACCCCATAAATTTGTGAAATGGTTACAACAGTGATAGCCATGTGCATCGCAGAACCGTTACTGTTCAACGTCATACCCAGCGGTAAAACAAGTTTCGAAACGCGCTCTTCGATACCCAATTTTTCACGTGCATCTTTCAGGGCCGTTGGTAATGTAACTGCTGATGATGTGGTTACTAATGCCATGATTGCGATTTGTGATAAGTTGATAACCAATCGGATAAAGTTGACGCGACAGAAAACGGCTGTCAATAATAACCAGATAATTAAGTATATTAGCGTTCCCAAGGCGTAAACACCCAAGTATTTCAATAAAGGCATGATGACTTGCAAGCCCATATTGGCAATGGTAGATGCGATAAGGGCAAAAATACCAATCGGTGCTATAATCATGACCATTCCAACCAAGCGTAAGATTATACTATTGAAGTGTTTGACAATATCAAGAATGTTATTATCTCCATCCTCCACTCTGACATAGCTCAGAGCCAATCCAAACAGAACCGAGAACACAATAACGTGAACGACGTTTCCTTCTGATAAGGCTTGCATGATATTTGTTGGGAAAAAGTTTAATATTGTTTCGCCAAGGGATAAAGCAGCCACCTCAACAACTTCAACACCTTCACCAGATATGGATGCACTGTCGATTCCGGCTCCGGGCTGGAAAAGGACTCCAAACATGACCCCCATTGCCCCGGCAAGAACGGACGACAAGAGAAAGACGGTAAAAGTCTTTATCCCCATTGTTCCCAGCGTTTTAGGATTCAGCTCCCCAACGGCCTCAATAATTTGGCCCATCACTAAAAGGACAATGGACATCTGAATTAAGCGCAAAAACAAAGTACCAATGATGCTCAGGAATCCAACCTGTTCCCCAAATAATGATCCAACCACAACACCCAAAATTGTCATGATAACAATCTGAGTTAATAAGTTCATTTTCCTCACTTATAAAACCTCCATTCTGTCTCTGATATATTCATTATACCTTCACTTTAAAGCGTTTACATTGCACGCAAGGGATAAATCCTCACTTTGAATTTAGCCATTATGGTATAAAAAAACTAGAGGAGGTCTAGCAGACCTCCTCTAGTCCATTCAAGACATCTTATTTAAATCGCCATTAACTCGTGTCTGTAACTCTTCGCGCATGGCTTGTAACTGTTCGTCAGAATCAGGATTTCTTCGCAAGGTAAACTTTTTGGGAACTGGATCAAAGCCACCTTTTGCCATGGGTTGGCACCTTAAGATTCGGGCCGTTCCCATCAAGGTTCCTTTGGCGGCACCATGTTTTTCAATTGCTTGAATCATATAAGTTGAGCAGGTCGGATAATAGCGGCAGCTTGGAGGAAATAAGGGGGATATATGTTTCTGGTACCCTCTTACACCTGTGATCAATACTTTTTTCATTGCAACCGTCCTTTCTGCTACTATTATACGCCATCATAAGAACAAACAAAAATACTCTGAATCAATCAAATTTATTTTTCAATCGATGTGCCTATTTTAGAACCTGTAACATTTAAGAACGGATACCGAAAACCGAGTGCATGCTTCGCAATTTTGACTGCATGGTCACTCATACGTTCGAGATTTGAAACGATATCCACGAACATGACACCATCACTTGGGCGTCCTACCCCTTGGTTCAAAAGTTCTAAATATTTACCACGCAAATGTGCCTCGAGTGAATTTATTTCTTTTTCTCGTTTAATGACACTACCAGCTAGTCGATAACTATTTGAGGTAAAGGACTCAACTGCCTCTGCAATATTTTTCTCTACCAAAGCAAACATTTCTACCAAATCTTCATCGTACAGGAAAGCATTTTTGTCATTATTAGGACGCGATTTTTTCGCTAATTGGTTACCTTCTTTGATATTATCTAAAATACTTTCTCCATGGTCCCCAATTCGCTCCAGATATTTGGTCACATCCACCATTATGGCATGCTCATTAGATTCCGCTGGGGATAATTCTTCCGCAACTATTAGCATCAAATACTCGGTCAATTTCATATCAATATCATTGACTACTTCTTCCAGTTGTAAGGCTTTTTCATAGGATTTCTCATCTCTATTTTTGAAATAATCAAAAACTGTACCATACTCTTCTAGGACAACATTTCCCATTTCTCCTATTTCAACCTTAGTCTGATTCAAAGCCATATTTGGTGAAGACTGTACCAATGAGTGGTCAAGACGTGAGGCATCATAACCAATAATTATCTCTTTACCCGGTACTATACGTTTCACGATTGCAGCAATTTGACTTATAAACCACATTTGAATCAAGACATTTGCGATATTAAATAGACCATGTGAGAATGCGATTTGCATTGCAGGATTTAAATCAAGTCTCATCGTCATCATTTCAATAACAGCGAGGAATGGATTAAAGAATAGCATCACGATAAGTGTCCCAATAACATTAAATATGACATGCGCCGCAGCAGTTCTTCGCGCTGAAAGGCTCGCTCCAATCGCAGCCAAAATCGCGGTAATCGTCGTTCCGATATTTGAACCAAATAAGATTGGCAAAGCTGCGGATAGGGACATTGATCCATGAGAGTACATTTCTTGCAGAATCCCGATCAATGCACTTGAACTCTGAACGATCAAAGTAAAAGCTGTTCCAACGATTACACCCAGGGATGGATTGACAGATAATTTTATCATTAATTCCCTAAACTGATCAAGATCCTCTAAAGGTGCCAAACCAGTACCCATTAATTCAAGGCCTAAAAATAGTGCACCAAAACCAAAAATAACTTCCCCGATATTTTTAACCATATGTTTTTTGGAGAAGAATATCAAAAATGATCCAATTGCAATAATCGGTAACGCGTAGGCTCCAATATCCACTCCAATAATAAAGGCTGTAATTGTAGTCCCTATATTTGCGCCCATCACAACACCAATTGCTTGTTTTAAAGACATAAAGCCCGCACTTACTAAACCAACTGTCAGCACAGTCGTTGCCGAGCTACTTTGAATTAAAACCGTAACGACAATACCAGCTAAAATAGAACGAAAGGGTGTGGAAGTAAATGAATTTAAAATTGCACGTAAATTTTCACCCGCTGATTTCTGTAATCCGTCACCCATAAAGTTTAGCCCAAATAAAAAGATCCCCAAACCACCCAAGAATTGAAACAGTATTTCTTGAAGATTCACACTATTAACCTCCATTATCAATTGACTTCCCAAAGTCATAGTTTACACTCTTATCTATTCTAGTCCCTATTAAGAAAAAAAAAAAAGAGAATGTGATGATTTATAAGTCTTTTCTCATCACATTCTCTTTTTTTTATTTATTACGGAGTCTTTCAATAAATTTCCCTAGTCGTAAAAAAGCTTCTCGCAATTCTTCAATCGAATAAGCATAAGAAATACGGATGAAACCTTCACCGGGAGCACCAAACGCGCTACCAGGTACAACCGCAACTTTTTCTTCCAGAACCAGTTGTGTCGCAAATTCTTCCGAAGTCATCCCAAATTCAGAAATATTCGGGAAAATATAAAAGGCACCGTATGGCTCAAAGCAAGGTAAATCCAGTTCCTTCAACGCATTCATCAAGTAACGGCGGCGTTGATTGTAACTTTCGCGCATTTCTCCCACTTCACGTTCACAATCACGCAAAGCCACAATACCAGCATATTGACTGGAAGTCGGCGCAGCCATAATCGCGAATTGATGGATTTTAGTCATTTCCTGTAAAATCACTTTGGGACCGGCTGCATACCCAAGCCGCCACCCTGTCATTGCAAAAGCCTTGGAAAAACCATTAATTACAATTGTGCGTTCGCGCATGCCTGGTAAGGATGCAATACTGACGTGTTCTTCTTGATAAGACAATTCACTATAGATTTCATCACTAATGACAAATAAATCATGCTCAATGATAACTTTCGCGATTGCTTCCAAGTCTGCCTTTTCCATGATGGCGCCTGTCGGATTATTGGGATAAGACAAAATAACGACCTTTGTTTTCGGCGTAATCGCCGCCTCCAATTCCTCTGGCGTCAAACGGAACTGATTCGCTTCCTGTAAATCAATCGTCACCGGAACACCATCCGCCAAAGCCACACAAGGGACATAGGAAACATAACTTGGTTCTGGAACAATAACTTCGTCTCCCGGATCCAACATCGCCCGCAAAGCTAGGTCAATGGCCTCACTACCCCCTACTGTCACCAATATTTCATCTTTAGCACCATAGGATAAATCATATTTACGGTATAGATAATTACTGATTTCTTCACGTAATTCCATCAAACCGGCATTTGCCGTATAAAAGGTAAAGCCTTTTTGCAACGTATACATCCCTTCTTCACGCACTAACCATGGCGTGTCAAAGTCCGGCTCCCCAACCCCCAAAGAAATTACCCCTGGGATTTCATTAGCTATTTCAAAAAAACGGCGGATACCCGAAGGTTTGATGTCCTGTACTTTTTTGTTCAAGGGGTTTCTCATGGGGAAACCACCATCCGTTTATCACGATCTTCCGAAACAAATAACGTCCCGTGATCTTTATAACGTTTTAAAATAAAGTGTGTTGCAGTCGATTGGACTTCATCAATCGTAGAAAGACGATTAGCGACAAATCCAGCGATTTCCTTCATTGGCGCTTTACGCATTTCTACTAGTAAATCATACGCACCTGACATCAAGTAAACCGCATCCACTTCCGGATACTGATACACGCGTTCCGCAATTTTATCAAAACCTGCTCCGCGTTGCGGATTCACTTTCAGTTCTATCACAGCTGAAACTTCATCATCGCCCGCTTTATCCCAATTCACTAAAGTATGGTACCCGCAAATTACTTTCTCTTCTTCCATTTCTTTTAACGTTGTCGCTACTTCAGTTGGATCCAAATCCAGCATCACAGCAATATCAACGTTTGTCAAACGACTATTTTTTTCAATCATTTTTAGAATTTTTTCTCTGATATCTCTTGTCATTTTTATAATCCCTTTCCCCTTTGGATAGAATTGAAAAATTGTCTTAATTTTAGCACCGCGCGACCTCATAAGCAATGGACAGCGCAATAAAATTTGTCTTAAAACAGAAATGACACATCCTATTCTGTTATATAACAAAACTCGGCATTAAAACGACTTTATTTTTGATATAGTGCCGACTTTTTTTAGAACTCGGCACTATAATCGCCAAATATATTTCTTCTTCCGAGTTTTGAAAAAAGTCGGCAATATAGCACTATCTTCTTCCGAGCACCACCATATCCGCGAAATAAAAAAATCAGAACAAGAATTAGTCCTGTTCTGAAGTCTTCATTGTATTTAGTTTTCTGAAATCGCGCGGTGTCACGCCTGTTGTCTGTTTGAAAAAACGACTAAAGTGAGAGGCATTTTCAAAGCCGCAGCGGGAACCCACTTCCTGATTAGTCAACTCGGGAAAAAGCTGGAGTTGATGCATGGCTTGCTTCAAACGGTAGTTCATGATGTATTCCATAATAGTACTGCCCGTCAGATTTTTGAACAGATGCACCAAGTAGGACTTACTCATGTTAAGCTCGTCGGCAACATCAGCCAAAGTCAGCTTCTCTTGGTAATGGTTTTCCACAAAACGGATTGTCTGTTGGACATATTCATACCGCTCATCCACCTCATCACTGAATGAGATGGCTTCTTTTGTTTTCAACTGTGACAAAGTCAATAGCAATTGCATCACGTGAAGCATCATTCTTTCCTCTGCATAAGTCTCTTTAGCACTTTGGAAAAGGACCGCGATACTTTTGATGTGTCCCATGATATCAGCCAATACCTCATTACTCTCGGTCCGAATCACCTGGAAATGTTCCTCTTCAAATGGAAGCAGTAACTTCTCCAGTTTCATTGCCTTCAAAGCGGGTAAAAGCCAGTGTTTTGAAAACTGAACAATGCTGCGATCATAAGCACGCGCATCACCTTCGATAAAAGGCCTGTGCATGACCGTCCCGTCCATTACAATAATGTCACCTGGTTCCAATTCAGCAATGCGGTTTCCCAGGAAATACTTAACATTACCACTATGCAGAACGAAGATTTCGTATTGTATGTGGGTGTGGAAAACAACCTTTCCAGTCAACCCCGTTTGATGGGTAATCCCGAAAATATCATATTCATTTGGACGAGTGGTCATGCCAGTCTAGCTCCTTTTATTCTGTTCTGCCTAACGCTACTTGAACTTCTTCAATTTTCTTCTTACTTAATGGGTATACAAAATGCATAGCCAACAAGATTAATACCATTCCTACCAAAGGCATTGTAACAGATAGGTTTTTAATTTCAACAACGCGCTCCGCTGTCCAAGTACCCGCATCACTCAAGTCGATACCAGGAATTGCAAAAGCGATAATTAGCGGAACCAAGGCTTGACCAACGCCTTGACCGATTTTTCTGATCATGGAAAAGATGGAATAAACGGTTGCTTCATTTCTTTCACCCGTTTGATATTCTTGGTAGTCAATAACGTCTGATACCATAGCCCAAGTGTAGATGGATAGACCAAAGGCAAAGATATTACCGAACATCAATACGCCCCACCATACATATGGATTTGATATCGGTGCAAAGCGCAAGAATACAAATGCTGCCATTGCAATAACCAAGGGATAACTACTGATTTCGCGTGTCCCAAAGCGTCGAACTAACTTACTCCCCACAGTAGCACCGATAACCATCGGAACCATTGTTGCAAAAATACTTAACGAGTTCAGACTACCATCACCAAAGTACAATTGGTAAGTCAAGCTTGTCAATTGGGATGAGCCATTAACGAAAATGATTTGAGCAAGCGCTGTCAAAACTAGACCAAGCATCGCGCGATTTTTCAATGTCTCTTTTAAAGTTTGGAAGAAACTATAATTTTCAATTTGTTCTGCAGTTTTTTCTTTCTGTTGCACACGTTCCTCTACATTATACAACATAATGAAGATGGAAATCAGCGCAAATACGCCAGTAATCATAGCGATTGGGAATAGGTATTCCCCTTGGAAAATACTTTGTGCTACCCCATCAACTGTTTTTGAACGGTAAATCAATTGTGGAATAAAAATTCCATAAACGATATTCGGAACGAATCCACCAATACTACGCGCCGTGGATAATGTGGTCCGTTCGGATTGTTTGGTAGTCATAACAGAGCTCAAGGAACCATAGGGAACGTTTACAAAAGAGTAGAACAAGTCCCAAAGAATGTAACCCCCACCACAGAAAAGAATCTTGGCAGTATAACTCATGCCTGCTGTATCAAAGAACATAACCCCGGCAACGAATGCCAAGAATGGTGTAAAACGTAAAATCCAGGGCTTGAATTTGCCAGGGAAGAGACCTGTTTCTTTTGGTTTGGCTCGGTCAATAATCGCCCCGATAATCGGATCATTAATCCCATCCAATATTTTCGAAATCAGAATAATAAGTGAATAGTGCTCTAGACGAATACCAACGTGTTGGGTGAAATAAAGAAACATGTACATAGTGACTAAGTCAAAACTAAAGTTACAACCTAAATCCCCGAAAAAGTAACCCACTACATCTCTTTTCCCAAACGGGCGTTTTTCCGCAACTGCAACATCTGTACCTTCATATGATGCCATAATCATTCTCCTTTTCTGTTTACGGCTTTTCAATAAACCGTTACCATTTTTTAACTTGGCTTAATTTTAACCGTTTTCATATCTCTCATTGAATAGCTCATCTGGCTATTCGATGGATAAAATTGACTCAAATGGCTTTGTTAAATTGAAGGAGTTGACTGGGCCGAAACCCAGTCACTGCTTCTTTTTTATCCGAGCACAAACGGCTGTGACCAATCAATGTTTTTACGTTCCCAGAACGAACCATCGTCGTCCTGGTCAGCATCCACTTCTGTCGCAAAAACGAGATACATGTTGCCGGTTTCGGTACTTGCTTCATCCAGATTCCCACCCAGGGTCAATGTCGTCCCCGCTTTAACCGTTTTTTTATAGAGAGCATGCCCCCAATTGTTGATAATCATTTTATGATTCGTTGGCTCGAATTCCTCCAGCAACCATTCTGGTTTTTCCAGATTAATATCATGCGCCACAAACACATCCGCATCTTTATTAATCGTTACATGAATTAAATCGAGTGCCTTGTAATTACGGTCAGCATTCGGCAGACACAACGCCTCACCTTCAATCAAAAATTCGGGCAAGAAACGAAATTCCGCCTCTTCATCAGCAAAAGCCAAATCCCCATTAATCAAATTACGCGTTGTAGGGCCGACTTCGTGGATACCCGAGTAAGAGAAATCAGTGAAATAAAACGCACTCTCATCTTCCATTGCCACTAAATCTTGATCCGAAACCGGACCTTCGCCCAATCCGGGGTATTCACCCAATGGAACCTGCTCTTTAACCGAGAAGTCCTGACTTAATCCATTTTCAATCGATACTGTTTTACTTGTGACAGTTATTTCTGCTCTACCAATCTCTGCCGACTTCACAAACAAGCGAATGTCGCCTGCTTCCAAAGTCGATCGAATAGCCACACGGTTAATTCCCGCTTCCAGATACAGTTCGTGTTTGTTGATGGTTCCCTCGCTACCACTATTGTAGCCACCCCGCCATATCGCCGGGCCATCCAATGTAAACACCACTTTCCCTTCAAACGTCGGCACGCGTCTGCCTTTTATATCGACCGCTTCCACATCAATATGGAGGTAATCAGCCCCATCCGCTTTCAACCCTTCTTCACCATGCATAGGCGTCAATACCAGATGATGGGCTTCGCCCGTTGTTTCTTTTTTCTGCGAAATAACGACCTGACCGTCTGCGTCGTAACCCACTGCCCTTATCATTCCTTCTACAAAGTTTATTTTTTTGAAAATAAACAAATAACTGTCACTACGCTCGCCTTCACCAACCAATTTGTCATTGATATACAGTTCCACTGACTCACAGTTCGCCATGACATACACATCTTTCACTGTTCCTTGGGGATAATTCCAGTGACCGATGATATGGAGCTGTGGATCCTGGCGGAAAATAGCACGTGTAGCATAATAAGACTCTTTCGGTAACATTACCCCGTCAACTTGACCACTGACGCGGGATACTTCTGAATACACCCGACCATGACTGGTTGAGTCAGAAAAAATCCAGTTTGCACCGCCACAATGGGCAGGATTGCTGATTTTTTTATAATGTTTTGCCTGGTTTTTTGCCAAGTCCTCAGACGTCAGGTCATAAGCTGAACCCGGTGTGGTATGGTAATCCTCATATCCTTCGGTGTAACGATCCCACACACGCCTTGCGCCTTCTTCACGGTTATACTCGCCTTCGATAATTGCGAATCCTTTACTACGCATTTCCCAGCTACCTTCCGTCCCGATCGAAAGATCGGCGTACGGGGCGGTTTCCGCTCCCATTCGACGGTAGGCTAACGGGCGTTTCCCATGCGGATCCCACTGCCGATGCAGTTCTTGAAAAGCAATGGCTTCATTTTCGGGCACACTCTGGTTGCCTGCTTCCCATACGAAAATTGAAGGACTGTTCCGGAAATAAATAATCAGGTCACGGAATGCCTTGATTCGGATTTGATAGGATTCTTCGCTATAAACGCCACCGATAGTACTTCCCTCACCATCGACGCCCGGTTGAACCGCAATTAAACCCAGTCGATCGGAAGCACGGATGTCAGCGGGCGCTCCCGCGGAATGTCCCCAACGGATAAAGTTTCCACCGGCTTCTTTCATCAATTCATGAATATGGGTATGCATCCAGTCCGGAAACGCTGCCCCTACTCCTGCCCACTCATTCGTTGGGCGTTGTCCCCAACCGGTTAATTTCATGGGACGACCGTTCATGAAGAAGCCCTGATTGGCTGTGAATTCATAGGTGCGAATACCATGTTCCACTGTTTGGGTATCCACAATTTCACCTTGGTGTTTTACCGCCACTTCTACTTCATACAAATATGGATAGTCAGGCGACCAACGTTTAGCGTTTTGTAGATTGCCCGAAAGCTTAACCACTTGTTTTGTGCCGGCTTCGAACGATGCCACCTCAGCAAAGGTCAGGACAACGTTGTCTGACTGGTCTTTTACAGTTACAACGATTTCTGTGGTTTTAGCCTGGTCGAAGTCATTCGCGACTTCTGCTTCCACAACGATGTCAGCAGTTGATTCTTCAATGTTTTCGTTATAAACATAGACTCCCTGTGTTGCCAAATAGCTATAAAGCGGCAAAGTCGTGTGGAGTTTATTTTTTACATGCAATTTAACGTTACGGTATATACCGCCATGTGTCGGGTGCCAATGCGAATCATGCCAACTTAAGATAGCGTCGGTTCCTTCCGCATAATAGGGAAAAGAGTTGTCCACCATGACTGCCAGAATATTCTCTTCGTTTCCGAAGTGAACATAATCGGTTAAATCATAGCCAAAAGCGATGAAGCCACTCTCGTTTTTACCGGCTAATTTTGTACCATTGATATAGACTTCAGCGGCTTGTCGCACGCCCTCGAATTCAATGTATATTTTCTTGTCTTTCTGATTTTCAGCGAGCTTGAAAAACTTGCGGTACCACGTTTTCCCAGTGAACATACTGCGTTCACCGTTATGGCCGCCTTCCATAAAGTTGTCAAACGTATCGACATCGTTATACGTGTGAGGCAAACTCACGTTGCTCCAACTGCTGTCGTCAAACGAGACTGCTTTAGCCTCAGGAACATCTGCTTTGATAAATTTCCAATCCATATTTAAGTTGTATGTCAGTGACACAATGGCCGCCTCCGTTTTCTATTTCGAATTTCTTGTGTTAATTTTACCAACTTTAGAAAACGTTCCCATAGCTCAAATCACCCATCCTCTTGGAATTCTTTGCTCAAATGGCTTTTTAAACACCACAATCATCATGCACAGCAATAATGAGGCGACTATTTTTCTAGAAAAATAGCTCACTCAGATCGTTTTTTCGTTCCGAGTGAGCTATTTCAACAATAAAAGCTCACTCGTGACATGCGAGTGAGCACATAAAAAAACACGGAGTCACAAGGACTCCGTGTTGGAAAGTTAGATTATCTTAGAATTTAGTATCTTCAAATCCACAGAATGCATCTACTGGAGATACGCCTGTAAATTCTGAACGGCCCAAGAATTTGTCAACCAATGCTTTCAAAGTAAATTCTTTACTGTCGTAAGCGTTGATGTAAGTTTGTACTTGAGGCACATCTGCCAAGTGGAATGGTGCTTGTAAGGAAACGAAGATTGTTGGTACTTCGTGAACGTAGAACGGAATGTCCGGAGTTCCTTTTGAAGCTGGCCATTGGATACGTTGGTCAGTGTTAGGGTTAACAACTGCCAAGTTAATGATCAAGTCATAGTTATCAGTCAATTCAGCGATTGGACGTTTTTGAGCATATACGTTACGCAATGCTGCTTGACGCTCTTCTGCTGGCATTCTATTGATACGCTCTTCTGCAGATTCCCAAATTGTAACTTCGAATCCTTCTGCTTCAAGAACTTCTTTCATCTTAGCAGATGGTTTTTCGTTGTTACCGATCATCGCTCCGAATCCACCTTTAGTTCCAGCAACGTCTACCAATAGCACACGTTTTTGTTTCTCAACTGAAAGTGGGAAGATGTCTTCGTTGTTTTTAACCAAAGTGATTGCTTTGTCAGCAACTTCTTCAGAAATTTTAACGTTTTCTGGCAAGCCGATTTTAGCCATAGCTTCTTCTTTAGAAGGAAGAATTTCTGTTTTAGCTTTTTTGTGCAAGCCAAGCATAGCTTTCATACCCAAGATACGTGTCAAAGCTTCTGTCAAACGATCTTCTGTGATTACGCCATTTTTGTATCCTTCTAGCATCCATTGGAAATCTTCGTCTGGATCATTGAAGAACAAGAACAAGTCAGAACCAGCAGCGATAGCTTGTGGAAGCATATCTTTACGTTTCATAACAGATGTCAATGCAACCATGTGGCTAGCATCTGTAACAACAACGCCGTTGAAGCCCATTTGCTCGCGCAACAAATCTGTTAGGATTTCTTTGCTTAATGTAGCAGGCATGTTAGCTTCTTGAAGTGTTGCATCTGGTTTGAATTTACGTACATATGAAGGTAAAGCAATGTGTCCAGCCATGATTGATGGCAAACCTGCTTCAAACAATGAACCGTAAACACGGCCAAATGATTCGTCCCATTCTTCTACACTGTAGTGGTTAGGAGCAGCAGATAAATGTTGGTCACGCTCGTCGATTCCATCTCCAGGGAAGTGTTTTGCAGCTGGTGCAATACCACTTTCTTGGATTCCACGCATGTATTCCAAAGACAATTCGATTGTTTGGTCTACATCAGCACTCCAAGTACGAGTGGAGATGATTGGGTTACGCCAGTTACGTAACAAGTCAACGATTGGAGCGAAACTCCAGTTACATCCGATAGCAGCAGCTTCAACACCTGAAATACGGCCTAGTTCGTAAGCATATTTCTTGTCGTTTGTAGCAGCGATTTTGATTTCATGACCAACGTAAGTTCCGTCTGTACATGCACCGTTACCGCCTGATTCTGTGTTAGCAGCAATCAGCATAGGGATTTTACTGTTCTCTTGAAGAATCTTGTTTTGCTCGTATACTTCCTCAGCTTTACCTGGGTTGTAACGAACACCTCCGATATGGTAATTATTTAGGACGCCTGTCAAGTACTCTTCAGTACGCTCAGCTCCCATGTTGATGAATAATTGACCAATTTTTTCTTCATCTGTCATACCAGCAATTGTCTGCTCTACCCATTTGATGTCTTCAGCAGCCAAGTTATAAGGTTTTGCTGTTAAGTCTACTCTCATTATATTTAGTGCTCCCTTCGATTGGTTATAAATAAATTGTAACGGAAAACCCTTTAAAGTCAAAGCCATTTTGGTCAATAACCTTTCCTTTTGCACTTTTAGGTCAAAATCGCAAGTTTAGTACAATTTATAACCACGGCTATTTAAACGTTTACCAAAATTCACAAGCTAAATGTTATGCTCCCCAAATAAGTTGGCAAAACTGACTCTGCAACATTGTTATAATTTACGAAAATAACTTCGTTGACAACATTAAAATTCGGTGTTATATTTAATTAAATTATAATAAAAGCGTTGAAGAGAAGAGTAACTTTGGATATCTATCAAAAGAGAGCTTCGGTTGGTGTGAAGAAGCATAGAGGGAAAAAGCGAAGATGGTCTTGGAGCAGGAATCACGAATAATGGTTCCCGGTTTGTCACCGATATCCAACAGGAGTATGTCCGTACTTTTTAAGATATGAATCGTGAGATTCATATGAACCAGGGTGGTAACACGAAAAACCTTCGTCCCTGCATATCAAATCTGATATGCGGGGCCGAGGGCTTTTTTTATGCCTCGATTTCATCCAAAAACAAAGGAGCGACTCAAATGACTGAACATAACTATCAATTTGAAACCCTGCAAATCCACGAAGGCCATCACGTAGACCCAACAGGATCTCGTGCCGTTCCCATTTACCAAACAACGGCTTATGTTTTCGATAACGCCGAGCATGCAGCAAATCGTTTTGCATTAGCCGATGCCGGAAACATCTACACACGTTTGACGAACCCGACGACCGGCGTGGTGGATGCCCGCGTTGCTGCTCTTGAGGGTGGTACAGCCGGTCTTACCGTTTCATCCGGCCAAGCAGCTATCACCTACGCTATTTTGAACGTTGCAAACAGCGGCGACGAAATCGTGGCGGCCAACACGCTATATGGTGGAACACACACCCTTTTCAGCAATACTTTGAAAAAAATCGGCATCCATACGACCTTCGTTGATCCGGACAATCCTGAGAGCTTCGAGGCAGCCATCACCGACAAAACCAAGGCCATCTTTATCGAATCAGTGGGGAACCCGGGCATAAACATCATTGACTTCGAGGCAGTCGCTGAAATTGCCCACCGACATGGCATTATCGTGATTGTCGACAATACCTTTGCTTCCCCTTACCTTTTCCGTCCCATCGAACATGGTGCTGACGTGGTTGTCCACTCCGCTACTAAATTTTTGGGCGGACATGGAACATCCATGGGTGGCGTAATCGTCGAATCTGGAAAATTTGATTATCAAGCAAGCAACCGTTACCCTGGATTTACAGAGCCCGATCATACCTATAACGGATTAGTGTTCGGCGACTTAGGACCCGGCGCCTTTACAACCAAAATCCGTGCCCAAGTTTTACGTGATACGGGTGCAGCCATCAGTCCATTTAATTCCTTCCTATTATTACAAGGAATCGAGACCCTCTCTTTACGGATGGAACGTCACGTGGAAAATACGCGCAAAGTCATTGCGTTTTTGAAGAACCATCCAAAAGTAGCCTGGATCAATTATCCCGAATTGGATGACAGCCCTTATAAACCATTAGCGGATAAATATTTCCCTAAAGGCGTTGGCTCTATTTTCACATTTGGTATTAAAGGTGGCCGCGAAGCGGGAACAGTTTTCATTGATAACCTGAAACTATTCTCCCTATTGGCAAACGTCGGCGATGCCAAGTCATTGGTGATCCATCCGGCCAGCACAACCCATGCTCAATTGTCAGAAGAACAATTACTGGCAGCCGGAGTGACACCCGATCAAATCCGTTTGTCAATCGGGATTGAAAATAGCGCCGATATTATCCATGACTTGGAGCAAGCTTTTGCCGCTATTTAAACGCGAGCGGACATAATTATGTGTGCGTTCGAAAGTTATGTCCGCCTCCTTCCTCTTCTCCAAATAAAAAAAGCCCCAGAGGGCTTTTTTTATTTGATTACTGTCGTTACTTCACCAGTTCCGGAGAAAAGCTTGTTCGCATTTTCCAAAGAAGTGATGATGGCTTTTCCGTTTGCAGCTTTTTCCACGAATTGAATCGCGGCTTCAACTTTCGGCAACATGCTGCCTGGTGCAAACTGTTCTTCAGCAATATAGGCTTTCAATTGGTCAACAGTGACATCTTCCAGTTTTGTTTGATCTGGTTTACCCCAGTTTACGAAGACATTGTTAACACCTGTCAAGATGATTAAATAATCCGCATCCACCAACTCAGCCAGCTTGGCAGCCGCAAAGTCTTTATCGATAACAGCTTCAATACCTTTGTAACCTTCTTCTGAGGCAATGACTGGGATACCGCCACCACCAGCAGAAATTGTCACGACATCATTATTAATCAATGATTCAACGACCGGATATTCCACAATACTTTGTGGTTGTGGTGAAGGAACAACTTTTCTCCAGCCACGGCCCGCATCTTCGATAAATGTTCCGTTCCCTTTTTCCATTTCTTCTTTTGCGTCTTCTTCGCTCAAGAAAGGACCGATTGGTTTTGTAGGATTCTTGAATGCTGGATCGTTTTCGTCTACTTGAACTTGCGTCACCAAGGAAACGACTTGTTTCTCGACACCGTGTGCGATCATCGCTTCACGCATGGCATTTTGCAACCAGTAGCCGATGCTTCCTTGTGTCATCGCAACCAATGAATCCATTTCAAATGCCGGATTTTTTTCTGAATCAGCTGCTACATGTTGCAGTAACAGGTTTCCCACTTGTGGTCCATTACCATGCGTGATAATCAATTGGTGTCCGTCTTTTACAAAACTTACTAAATATTCCGCTGTTTTACGTACAGCTTCTTTTTGCGCTTCTGCCGTTGGAACGTCCGTTAAAATGGCATTTCCACCTAAAGCGACAACGATTTTCTTTGTCATTAAATTTTAACTCCTTTTAGATTTGCTAGGTGTAGGGACAGCCCGAACAGCGTGTCCCAACCTGATGTATGGCCATATTTAGAAATTTTCTCAATCAAGGTGTCCCATTTTTCCCACTCTCCGCGTTTAATTGCCTGAAGCAGGTCAACAAAATGCGAACTCGTATAACCCTTAATCAAAGCATCATAGTAGGCATGACTGACCGCAGTCGTATTGTTGCCTGTCAATCGTTCCTCCAGAGCTGAAATCCAGATATCATGGCCCCCTACAGCTTTTTCGCCAATCAGAATACCCATCAACATATCATCCCCGCTCGGCGTCAGTCCTTGACCCCGACCAAGGAAATGTTGGATGAAAACTTCCTGGAAATTTGAATCAGCCAAACTGGAATCAATGAACATATCTATCAATACCCGATTGCATTCACTTGTGAAAAAATCCGTTTTTTCTATAATCGGCAACTTTTTGAATCTGTCTACCACCTGATCTGGTATGGATCCAAGCGAAGGGATACGACAATCAAACGCGATGAACAACTTCGTATCGATTTGAATAACCTCTTGACGGGTATAAAAAGAAAAAACCTCATCCCGCCAAATCACCCTATTCCCGACTTCCAGGACCGCTATCAAAGCATCTACCTTCGTATCCGGAAGCACCAGGCCGAAAGCCGAGATGCCTTCCCGTTCCTTTCCGACATGAACCAACTGTCCCTGAAATATGAGATTGAAACTGTTTTTGAAGATGGAATGAACGGTTCCAATCGCACTATCCGAAAGAACATGGGATAAAAAGTTACTTTTTATCCCATGTTTGTTCTTCGGTTCCATATTAATCTACCTTGATGCCTAGTGACTCTGCATAGGCAACTAGCGCTTTCTCGAAACAAGCAAGTGGTGCACGAACTGTACCAGCCCCAACTTGTCCCATTCCAGCTACCTTATGGGCAATACCAGTGTTGATCAATGGCGTAATCCCTGTTTCGACAACTTTACGCACATCAATACCCAATACACTTCCCTTGAAGTCCCATGTAGGAATAGTCCAGGTCGGATTGTGATCGATACAAATTTCAGCCATCTCGTTGGACACGTCCAACGCGTCTTGGAAACCACCAGCTCCAACGAAACGTGTTACACCCGGAGCAGCAATCATGGCCATACCACCGACACCGATTGTTTCTGTAATGGCACTGTCCCCGATATCCTTGTTACCATCTTCTTCAGAGTAACCAGTGAAGTACAAACCACGTGGTGTGTTAACTGGTGCAGTAAACCATTGATCTCCCATAGCCGCAATACGAACGCCGAAGTTTTCACCATTACGGGTCATTGTCGTTACAACGGTACCTTCTTTAATTTTACGTGCATAGTCAACCAATGCTTTACCTGTTGCCATCATAACGTTCAAGAAGAATTGATCTGTTTTAGCCAAGAATTCAATTACTTCTGTTTTTTCTTTTTCAGAAATATCTAAATTAATGATTGTTGGAGTCATGTCTTTCAAGAAAATTAATGAAGCAGCAATATTACGTTGGTGGAACTCATCTCCCATTGTAATTGCTTTTGCAACAATAACGTTTACGTTCAAGCCACCGTCCATTTTACGCAATGCTTTTCCTAGAACTGGTCCTAAAACGTCTTTCATCCAAGTTAAACGATCGACTACTTCTTCGGAGAATGCACCGAAACGTAGAACTTTACCGATACCTTCGTTCATTTGGCAATACGCTGTCGTACCGTCTGCCTTATTTTCAACAACAAGTACTGGCATGTTTGCGGAAGTGATACCACCCATTGGTCCTACGGCATTTACATGGTGACAAGGAATGAAGGTAATTTCTCCGCCTTCAAGTTGACGACGTGCATCATCTTCGTCTGTTGCCCAACCTTCAAATAACATCGCTCCCACACAAGAACCTTGCATTGGGCCTGTCATGTTTTCATACTTGATTGGTGGACCAGCATGCAAGAGTACTTTGCCATTAAGTTCAGGAATAACAGAACCTGCTGGAACAACATCCGTCAAGAATGGTTGTGAATCGCGCAAACGTCCAATTACTTTTTGGTTGGATGCATCGATTGCTTCAGCATGTTTTTCCAATTCGTTCAAGATTCTGATCAGTTTTTGGTTTCCACCAGCAACTGGTCTCCAGTCGTATTGAACTGATTTACCGCCATAAGTATTGATAGGCTCAGTGAAACTTTCCAATCCAACGTTCACAACAGCAGGTTGTGAATTCAACAATTGGTCTACACCCTTGCTTAACTCTGGTAACTCTTTCAATGTGCTCTCTTTAGCAACAACTGCTTTTTCATTTTCCGTAAAGGTATGGCCCATGAATTCCAATGCCAAACGAATGGCACGTGCATTGCTCTCTTCAACCAATACACCCATGTCTTTAAGAACTTGAACGGATTTATCGTAATCTTGCGGATCATATTTTGTTCCGACAACAGTAGCGATAATATGGAATTCACGGTTTGCTGCTTTGGCGTTAGCCAGTGCTTCTTCAATAGCTGGTTTCAATGCTGTAGCCATATCCGGGTGAGCACCATAACCAAGAACAACATCCAATAAAATAACGCCGGTTGTTTCATCAGCAACTGCTTCTTTAATTTTCTTCACACGAACATCTGGATCGATCATTGGGTGAGGTTTACCTTGGGTATACATATCGTCTCCCAAATCCATCACTTCGAAACCATTCGCATTTAAAATATAACCTTCAGATTTTTCAGTTTTACCTAACTGTAGCGTTTCTGAAATCAACATCGCTGCTTCGTTAGCCAATGTTCCGCCTGAGTATAAACCTTTAACGGTTGTTCCCTCTGGCAATGTATCCGTTACTTTATTCGCCAATGGCTCTAAGTATTGTTTTTTCACTTCGTTTCCATTAGCCAAATCGATTGCAATTTGTGCTGTTTCTTCTAATGTATGAGCTAAGTAAACAGAGCCCTCATGGTTTTCTGGATTTTCGCCAAGGAAAATAGCTACCACTGGTTTAGAAACGGCTTGCAATAATTCCATTACTTCATCCCGTACTTTTTTAGCAGGTGGCTTGGAGATTACTACGATAACTTCTGTTGGATCATGGTGCTCCAATCCGATGATTGCATCTTTCATCGTAATTCCGCCTACATCTTCGTGCAAGTCACGTCCACCTGTACCGATAGCATGAACAACTCCGCCACCTAAACGTTCGATAATAGTTGTCACTTCTTGAATACCTGTACCAGAAGCTCCTACAATACCGATGTTTCCTGGATTTACAACGTTTGTAAATGCCATCGGAATACTTGAGATAATTCCCGTTCCACAGTCAGGACCCATCAATAGAAGACCTTTTTCATGAGCTTTCTTTTTCAAACGAACTTCGTCTTCCAAAGACACGTTATCACTAAATGAGAATACGTGTAACCCACGATCTAAAGCCTTTTCAATTTCACTTGCAGCATAGATTCCTGGAATTGAGAAAAGTGCCATGTTTGCATCAGGTAAAACTTCCAGTGCATCATCCCAATTTTTTACCGATTTTGTACCACCAGATTCTTTCTTAACAGAAAGATCGTTTAAGAATTGTTCAGACTTTTCAAGAACGGTATCCACTACAGATTCATCCTCTGTTTCAACAACGATAACCATATCGTTCGGGGTTGCGCTTTCAACTTTATCTGTGTACAAGTTAGCTGTTTTGAAAATATCTTTATTAGCGTCGGTTCCCATCATCACCTGACTTTGGATAACGCCTTCAATTGCGCTTACTTCATTTGTAAGCAACATTAAGTTGATTGAATCTTGATATGAATTTGCTTTAATAACTGTATATAACATGTTGAACCTCCTTTTGATACTATCATTATAGATGAGTAATGGTTTCGCATACATTGCAAAAACAACTAAACTTACCCCCGCTTTTTATCCAATATGGACAAAAAGAGAATTTTAAGGCAAGATAGGTACTAGTTATTCATTGAAAAGGAGAAATTTAATGACATCGGTTAAGGAAATCATGAGTTATCGCAGTTTTGAAAAAGCAAAATTGATAACGGGCGAAATGGGTCTAGGCAACGAAGTAAATGGCGTCATGGTCATGGAAGCTCCGGATATCGAATCATGGGGTCGCGAGGGATTGATGATCCTCACCAGTTATTTCGCCATGGAAGATGTCTCCAGGGAAAGGATTGCCCTTTTCTTCGAGCATGCAAAAAAAATTGGCATCAGTGCAATCGTTGTGAAAATCGACCGGTTAGTGAACGAAATTCCCGAAGTTTTTATCGATTCTTGCGGGAAATATCAAATCCCCCTATTCCAAATAGATAAATCGACAACCTATGAAAAAATCATTACTGAGGTCTTGGAGACCATCATTAATCGCAATGCGTATGTCCTGCAAAACTTTTACGATGTCCACAAACAGTTTACGCGCTTGATGATGCGTCAACCCGAGATACCGGAAATTTTGCAAACGTTGAAGCAACTACTTAAAAAACCTGTTTCCCTGCTGGAACTTCCGCGCAACCGCATGATTGGGACGGATGCCATATATGATGATTTTGAGATTCTGGACACAGAAGTCCAAAACGCCAAAAAGCACCTGAACCTGTCCTTCACACAGAACACGGTCCGCTACGCGAGCGATCCCAATCATATTTACAAACAACTAGTCGTTCAAATACCTAACTTAAGTTATGAAAAATTCTACCTGATTATCCATGAACGAAACCAGAGCAGTGACGACGTTGATTTGATGGCCATCGAAAACGCCGTAACAGCCCTGCAGATTGAATTACTGACCCGTTATACCATCCGCCAAAATAATCAGTCGCGATTGAATGAAATGGCATCAGATTTATTACACGGCCGCCTGAGCAAACAGGAGGATATCGATGATACCATTTTCCAATTGGGGCTTGACTACGCCAGAAAGTATCGCGTCATCTTGATCAATTTTGATTCCGAGGTTGAAAATACGCAGGAAGAAAATACACTGGCCGCCCGTTTCTCGGATGCGATTATCACGCATTCCCGGGTTGCTTTCCCGGACCGCGTCTATGTAACACGTAAAAACAAGGTCATTCTGATTGCTCCAAGCGATAAAGTTTCAATCGAAGAGACAAAACAAAAAATCAGGCTTGCAACGAAAGATTTGCTGAAACTGGAGATGTATAGTCACTTCAACCTTTATACCACCATCAGCAATGACGTGACATTATCCGAATTGTCCATCGGTTACCGACAAGCAGTCGACGCTCAAAAAGTCCTGCAATTGACGGGTAGCCAACAAGCTATTTCTTCCTATCAAGATATGGGTATTTATCAAATTTTTGTCGAGACGGGTAACTTTGATTCTTTACACCGCTTCATTCCTGAAAATATACTTCGGCTGCAAAAAGAAAATCCGGAACTGCTGAAAACGTTACATACATTTATTGACTTGAACCAGAACTATACAGAAACCGCCCAAAAATTATACATCCACCCCAAAACGGTTCGTTATCGTATCGACCGTTTGAAGGAGGTCTACCACATCGACTTGGGAAGTCCCGAAGAAATATTACGCTATAGCATAGGATTCCGCTTGTTAAATTTTATTGGAGATGACAGACATGATGCACACTTACGAAACATACATAATTGATACAATAGAAAACACGGATTTGCATCTTTATCTTTACCGAAGCTCTTTGTCCGAAACGAAAGGTAACGTGCTTTACTTGCACGGCGGCGGCCTCGTTTATGGTTCCGCCCGCGATATGCCAGCTAGTTATATCGAACAAATTACCGCTGCCGGCTATAACTTCCTGGCCCTTGAATATCCGCTCGCTCCCGAAGTCAAGTTGGATACAATCTTTACCTCTGTCAAATCAGGAATACACTGGTTTGCAGCCAATGCCACAATCAAATTGGGATTGGACCATTCAGACTACATCCTCTTCGGTCGGTCAGCCGGTGCATACTTGGCGGTAAATGCCGCTTTGAGGACGGATCAAAAACCGCAAGCCTTGTGGTTATTCTACGGGTACCACACCTTACGGGAAGCCACATTTCAGGTCCCAAGTCGACATTACCTCCAGTTTCCGCGAGTGGATGAACGCCTAGTCAAGCAACTCATCAAGTCGCACCCACTTGCTGACGGTCCCAAAGAAACACGTTATGCACTTTACATCCATTACCGCCAAACCGGAAAATGGATTGCCGACCTTGTCCCTGCTGGCAACAAGCCGATTACTTATTCACTGACGAAAGCAGACCTCGAGACCTTGCCGCCCACTTTCTTGGCTGCCAGCACAAATGACCCGGACGTTCCTTATCGCCTCTCTAAAACGATGGCCGCTGCCATCCCAGATGCGCTACTGGAGACGATTGAATCCGACGAACACGACTTCGATCGCACGACAACCGAAACCATCGGAAAAGCGGTCTATGCCAAAGCTTTGAGTTGGTTGGCGGAACGTCTCTAATATGACAATAAATAGGCTATCTCATTTTTCTTGAGATAGCCTATTTTCGTATTATTTAGGCCATTCCACTCGCAATGACTTATCCAGTTCAACCGTCACTTTTCCACGCTTCAAGACCAAAAGACGATCGGGGATGTCGATGACTGCTTCTTGATAGCGGGTCGAATCCAACAATACCAACGTTGCTGCTTTCCCTTCTTCGATACCGTAATCATCAAATTTCAACGCTTTCGCTGGACCAGTGGTGATCATTGGCAATACAGTATGCAAATCATCCGCTCCGCCTAAATGTCCCACCGGAACTGCCAGCATGGCCACTTGCATCAAGTCGCCATTACCATATGGCGTGAAAGGATTCCGGATATTGTTGGTTGCCAGGACGACATTCACCCCGCCATCCCGTAACTTGCGAATCGGCGTTACTGCACGACGAACATTGTATTCGTCATGGCGTCCGCCCAAATGAAGGTCCGTCATCGGCAAGCTCATGACATTAATCTGCGCTTTCGCCATCAACTCTATCACCGCTTGCAATTCAGCATCCGGCATCGCGCCCAAACTGGTTAAGTGTCCGACTGACACACGTCCAATATACCCTTCGTCAATAGCACGTTGCGCCACCATTTCAATTGTTTGACCATCATAGTCATCCTTGAAATCTTGGTGCAAGTCGATATCCTTGTCATATTTCTTGGCGATTTCAAATACAATATCCAAATGTTCCTTGGCATCGGTATCGTTATAAGGAATTCCACCAACGACATCGGCGCCCATGTCCATAGCCTTATACATTAACTCTTCCGTCCCGGGGGATTTGATGATTCCTTCTTGCGGGAAAGCAACGACCTGCATGTCCACAAACTCTTTATATTTTTCTTTTAGTTCCATGATGACTTCAAAGCCGTGGAAACCACCTACCGGATCAAATTCCGCATGCGTCCGGATATGGGTTGTCCCCCGCTTAATGATCATCTGTAAAGCTTGCTCCGCACGCTCTTGTACATCTTCGCGCGTGAAAGTCGATTTCAATTCGGCCGTCACTTTCAACGCTTCCTGCAGGGTACCTGACTTATTCGGAAGACGGTCCGCTATCAAAGCCTTATCGAGGTGAATATGCGACTCGACCAACCCCGGAATGACGACCCGACCTTCGCCATCGATAACACGACTGGCTTCTACTTCCAGTTTTTTTCCTATTTTTTCAAAGACACCATTTTTAACTGCGATATCAACCAACTCATTCGATTCATCCAGGATGACATTTTTGATTAAAATATCCATTTTAGCACTCCTTTTTTATAGCATGACTAAACCGATAACAACGAGTATAACCAATGAACCCAAGATATATTTGGTGTTACCTTTAACAACTTGCAGGATGGGGATATCAAATCCTGAAGATTGGGCTTGCATCGTGATATTAACGAAACTCATCTGACTTCCCAAACCAACACCCATCGTAATCAACCCGATAGCCAATAGCGGCAAATCAAGTGAAATCGCAATCGGCAAAATCAAGGAAAGAATAGTCGCGACATACGCCCCTGCCGGAACCCCGATTGCATAACCAGCAATAATCAAAGCAGGAACCAATATCGTTGCCGGTGCTGACTTAGCCACATCGACGATAGCGGTAAACGCACCCGTTTCACCAATAATGTTGATGAAAGTGATGAAGATACCCACTTGGAATAAACGGGTCAAGATGTATTGTGAGCCGTCAACCAAGGCTGTCGAGGATTCCTTGACATTAAAGTTTGTACAGAGGGCAATCAAACCTATCGTGATTACCAGATACATTAACGGTCCTAAAATCGGCATTCCTACCGCTTGGTTTATATAGGGCCCCACGATAACCGCAAACAGTAAAAAGATGGCCGGAATTGTGTTAATGAACAGTTCTCTGTTCGATTTAGCCTTGATTTCCTCGGACTCTTCACCAACGAAGGCTGCGCCTCGCATCTTGGTTCCTATAAAACCAATCAAAATCGCGATGGCTGTGAACAACATCCAATAAGGCCGCATCGTCACCACATAATCACCCACATTAGCGCCGCTCAACTGGGACACAATACTCGTTTCCAGGGAGGCAGGAGAAGTGGTGAAGGAAACCGCAGCTGCCAAACACATAGCGGCAATCAATTCCGGGACAGCACCCACGGCGGCGAACGCTAACGGAGCCAACACCATGGCTGTTCCGCCCCCGATACCGGACATATAGGTTGCAGCCGCCATCAAGAGCACAATGAAAGCAGCGAAATATTCCACCCTTCCGCCAATACCGCGACGTACAAGCGCGAGTGCAGATGCATAACCACCTGATTTAAATACGGCCGTGGCAATGGCGGAGTTGATAATCGGAACCGTTATCGAAAGCATGGCAGGAATCGATGACAGCAACAGTTCATTAGCACGGGTAAGGGAGATACCCCCAATAATCATCGCCAATATCCCGCCTGCCAAGCCGGCAACCAACATATCGACTTTTAAGAATAAAAGCACCAATATTACAATGATTGGGATGACACTAATAAGGGCCATAATCCCCTCAGGTGCGGGAATCGTAGTGATATCCTGACCGGAAGCGAAGGTGACTGTCGGCAATAGAAAAGCGGTTGCTAGCATCCCCAACAAAATAATGACAATACGTTTCATGATTATTCCTTCTTTCCTTGGTAGTCTAAAAAAAACGGTTACCTCTTCAAGAGCAATGCCTCCTGACCACGCTCGCCCTTATTGTAATTAAAAATGTATGCGCATACAACTCATATGATGGCTAAGTATCTGTTGTTTTTTTATCCCGCATAGATAAAAAAAAAGCCGAGAATCGCTCTCGGCCTGTCATACTATAAGTTATCTTTTCTTTCCTGAACTTTATTAAGCACATAGAATAGTGTCGCTCCGACAACGATAATCAAGACTGATAAATAAAAGGCATAAACTTTCGATCCCGTTGCATCAGAAATGACTCCCGTTAAGGATGGCACGATGACGGATGCGGTCATCCCGAAGAAGTTGAAGAAGCCAAGTGTTGTACCCAATCCCGTTTTCGGAACATTTTCCACTAACCAGGATAAAATAATCGGTTCAACTGCCAATTTCCCAAAGAATCCATATGCAATCAAGCCAGTCATCATCATGCCTGCATTCGGTGCGATGACTGCTAACAACATCATTGCACCTGCAACAAATTCAAGGAACATGATCAAGGCAATTTTTTTATGGTAGAACTTGTCGGCAATCCGACTGAAAATCAAAGCACCCGGAATGGCAGCGAAGAATACTAAAGATGTGGCTACCCCGATGGATGCCCCTTCAAAACCGCGTTCTGTCGCCAAGAAGTTCGGCAGCCATGTATCCGTCAAGTAATAAGCATAACATGTTGCGAAATAAAGAATATAAGCACCAATCATGCGCGGTTTAAATAAATGAGAGCCTTTGCTTCCGCTTGGCGTTTGCGCAACTGTTGCAATTTCTACTTCTTCCTCTTCTTCTACTTCGTTACCTTTGATGAAACGCATGAAGATAAAAATCATGATGACAATCAAAGCAAGTGCGAAGAACATCATACTTTGCCATGGGAAACCCAATTGCGCTACGAAGTAACTGGAGGAAACCATTCCTAAACCACTACCTACAGCCGTCCCGCTATTAACAATAGCTGTCGACAAACTTTTTCTTGAACTTGGGACATGTTTCCCGGTCAAGGAGTAAGCAACCCCATAATAGGTCCCACAACCAACACCAGCCAATACACTACCGACATACACTACCGTGATGCTGCCTGCTAACGCTACAATCAACGTTCCGAGACCGAATAAGATGAAGCCAGGAATCAAGACGATTTTTTGTCCGAACTTATCAACTAAAATCCCTGACGGTATCTGCATCAACACATAACCCAGGAAATACAAACTTGAAATTGAACCGATTTGCGAATCTGAAATACCCCCGAAGTATTCACTGATTTGAGGATAAATAGGTGCAAGAGCGGTCCGATATACCCAAATGGCTATCCATCCTGCGGTCAGGACATAAATGATTGTTTTCCAATAAGGATGTCCTGCATTTTTATTTACTTTATTTGTAGCCTCCAACTTCCATTCTCCTTTACCGAATAAAATAACGCTTCTTTTTTTCATTATATAGCATAAGGAAGGTGAATGCTTTATGCTATTTGCACATTTAAAATGCCAATTTGTTCATTTTGTTCCTAAAACAAAAAAGAAGGAGGACAGGCCTCATGCCCGATCCTCTCTCCCCTCTAAGCTTTATTTATTTGTTAAAAGGAATTCACCGTTATGTGTATCAGCCACGCCGTCTTCCAAGCTGTAAACAGTTTCCCCGCGTAAAATAGTCCGTGCAACTTGTGCACCAATTTCACGTCCGATGTATGGACTGATTTTGTTTCTGTATTCCAAATCTTCCGCTTTCAACGTGTAAGCTGAGTCTGGCTTGATGAAGACAAAGTCTGCATCCTTACCAACGGCGATGTGACCTTTACCTTCAATAGCAAAACGATCTGCAGGATTTCCAGCAATCACTTTCGCAAATTGTGTCAAGGACATGCCACGTTTTTGAACACCTTCGTCAAACAAAACATCTACGTTGTTTTGTACGCCGGAAATTCCGCCCCATGCTTCGAAAGCATTTTCTTTGTCTTTCAAGTCTGGTGTACATGGTGAGTGGTCGGAAGTCACGAAGTCGATTTCACCTGCCAATAATTTTTCCCACATACCGTTTTGGTTTTCTTTATCACGGATTGGTGGTGAACATTTCACAACCGGTCCGATTGCATCCAATTCATCTGTTTCAAAGTATAGGTAGTGCGTACAAGTTTCACACGTTACGTCAACACCTTCATTACGTGCTTTCGTTACTTCTTCAACACCTTCAGGACAAGCAACATGACAAATATGGATACGGCAGCCTGTTTCTTTAGCGAACAAGATGGCACGTCTGATTGGTTCAACTTCTGTAAATACCGGACGGGTTTCAACATAAGCTTTCAAAGTTGTTTCACCGTTCTTGTAAGCAATTTCACCTAAACGGTCTGTAATTGCAGCATTTTCAGCATGTATTGCCAATACTTTACCAGTTTTAGCAATTTGTTTCATACCTTCGTATAATGCATAGTCATCGACGTTCTCGAAGTCGCCATCGATGGTGCGGTCGCCACATGTTGCCATGAAGGCTTTATAAGCGTGAACCCCACCTTCATCCAACTCTTGGATGCCGCCGCCCAAATTGAAAGGAACAAGGCCCCCGAAAGAAGCAACGTCAGCAGTCAATTTATTTTCACCAGCCGCAAATTTCACTTCCAAAGATTCTTTACCAACTGTAGCTGGAACTTGGTTCAATGGCATTTCCATGAAGGAAGTTACCCCACCTTTAGCACATGCTCTTGTACCGGTTTCGTAACCTTCCCAGCCGTCACGGTAACCGCCACCTGGCTCAGTGATATGCACGTGGGCGTCCACCATACCTGGGCTGACAATCAATCCTTTTGCATCGATTGTTTCTGTTGCTTCGCCCAAATCGGAACCAATTTCAACAATTTTGCCGTCTTTTACCGCTACGTCTGTTTCAACTTCACCGTTGTCTAGGATAACCAAGCCATTTTTAATGATTAAATCAAAAGCCATTTAAATTCCTCCTATTTTATAATTCTAAATTAATTTATTTCCAGAACCAAGAATGATTAAGCAGCCGCTTTACCTTTTTTCAAGACGTAATACAGTCCGAAAGCCAAGCCCGCACCTATCAACCAAGATAGGTTGGAGATGAATTGTAGCGCCGGGAAGAATTGGCCACTGATGGATACTAATAAAGCAACGATTGTCGCAATATACCCCTCTTTGTTCACGCCCCGGTAAGGATTACTTGGATCAGTTTTTTGTTTATCAAAGTACAAGGCATCAAGATTGATATTTTGTTTCTTGATCAAGTAGAAATCAGCCAACATGACCCCAGCAACCGGTCCTAAAACACCACCGATAATATTCAAGAAAGCGAAAATACTGTCTGAGTTTTCCATCATTTTCCAAGGCATGATCAAGTAACTGATAACACCGGCAATCAGAACCCCGCGACGGTAGTTGATTTTCTTAGGGAACAATGCTGATAGCTGGTATCCTGCCGGAATGATGTTACCTGTTGCATTTGTGGAAATTGTTGTCATCAACAGAACCACCAATGCTAGTATGACAGCTGGCATGCTATCCCATCTGTCGATGATGTTCAAGACATTCCACTCTTGGATATTGTAGTAAATAGAGCCACCGATCAAAATCGATACGGATGAAACAGCAAAAATCAAGTAAGCAACCAATAAACTTGCCGTTTGACCAATTTTTTGGTCGTTAGTTGAAGTCGCATTTTGAGTGAAGTCGGAAACACTGGCACCAGGCGCAGCCCAAACAGCAATAACCGAGTTGATGATAATCAAGTAAACCAGTAGCGGTGGGTTTGATTGCACACCACTCAACTCATAGGTAAGAATATTTCCGATGCCGCCAGCAGCCCAAATCGCCCATACGGTCATCCCACCAAACACAACGTAAATCAACGGATTCAAGATAGCGGTAAATTTGTTCAAAACATTCCCGCCTCCGAAACCAATCATGACATTAATGGCCCAGAAGAATGTGAAGGCAAGCAGTCCCGGTAAACCAATTCCGAAGAAACTGAAGTCACCACCCAATTCCAAAAATCCTGGCCAGAATTTCCCTACTAAAATAAGTAAAGCCAATGATCCAGTATAGTTCTGCAAACCGAACCAAGCAATAGCAGCAATAATACCACGTAGGAATCCTGGGAGTTTGGCACCCAGTTCTCCATAAACGGAGCGCAAATGCATGGCAAATGGTATCCCATATTTTGAACCTGCCCTACCATTGATTACCATGAATGCGGCAACAGCCAAAGCACTTACCACAATCGCCAACATGACATTTAATGGTGATAATCCGAGAAACAAGAAACCACCAACTGCTGTATAGTTCGGCACATTATGAACGGACCCCATCCATAAAGTAAAATAGTTTTTCTTGTTCATATTTCTTTTATCTTCTGTTTTAGGCAACATATCATCGTTGTAGCCTCTGTCTTTGAAAACACTCGCTGTGTTTTCGCTTACAAAAACATCACCTTCAAATTGTTGCTCTGTTTGCGAATCTATTACCAACTTCTTCCCCCCTAAATATAGTGAACAAATTTGCGAAAGCGTTCTTATCCCGTTCGTTTCAGCGCTTTCACTTACAAACTTATTGTAACCAGAAATGTATACGGATACAATTGTAGGATTTGGCAGTATTGAAATACCGTTTGTTCAAAATTAACAATGACATTTGAGCAGATTGTTCAAATGGATTTTTTTCCTTGAAAAATAGGAGGGTGAGACAAAAGTCTCACCCTCCTTCCTGTATACGAATATCTGTATTCTAAACGTGCGACAAAAGGCAGCCCCGACGTCCACTTCACGAATAATGCTCAGATGGCCTGCGACCATCTTGCGCTTATTCGCTCCAGTGGTTCGGGGCTAACCGCCTTTTGTCCCACTCCCCTTCGTTAATTATTTGTGATATTCGGCCAAGGCAGCGGGTATTGCTTCACCCACATTGATTTTAGCCCCATGATAAACCAAAGCACCTTCTAGTGCACTTAGGACATGCAGGACATTGTCTTTGCGACTGCTGTAACCCATATTTCCGATACGCCAAATTTTACTTTTTAAGTCGCCGAAAGATGAAGCTATTTCCACACCGAAATCGTTCAACATGGTTTGTCTGATTGGTTCACCATCAGTCATGCCTTCAGGGAAGTAAACGGGTGTGACAGTTGGCATTTTCGTGCTTACATCACCGAATATTTTCAGTCCCATCGCTTTTACCCCTGCCTGGATGGCGCGATCATTCAACAGGTGGCGTTCAAAACTCGCTTCAAGACCACCTGCGAGCAAAATACGTAAACCTTCATGCAGGGCATAAATCATGCTCGTTGCCTCGGTATGGTGATTGATGCGTTCTGGCCCCCAGTAACGTTGCAATTGACTCAAGTCCAAATAGTTGCTGGAAATAAAGTTATCGTTTCGTTCATCATCGCCAAGTCCCAACTCTTTTTGGTAACGGGCATTCAATACTTCTTCAATGCGGTCGTTATAGGTAATCAAGGACAATCCCGAAGGGACACTGACACATTTTTGGGTCCCTGCAATTGCGATATCGATGTTCCATTTGTCCACTTCAATCTGGACTCCACCATAAGTCGCCACAGTATCCACAACAAAGAAAATTCCTTTTTCCCGACAATGTCTTCCGATTTCTTCCAACGGCTGCATTTGTCCGTTTGCGGTTTCACCATGAACCATGGACACTATTTTTGGATTGACTTCATCAATTTTACGGATGATATCTTGCGGATCAAAGACACTTTCCCAATCCTTCTCCTGATAAGTGACATCCGCCTTTGCCCGTTCGCAAATTTCGCCTAGTAAATACGCAAAACGGCCATATGCCGGAATTAATACTCTATCCCCCGGCTCAATCAAGGCTATTAGAGCTGCTTCCAATCCCGAGCGGGAAGTTCCGTCAATTGCGAAAGCTTGCTTGTTTTTCGTTCCGAAAGGCATCTTGATCATTTCTTTTGTTTCATCCATTATTCTTAAAAAGGCCGGATCGAACTGCCCAAGTATCGGTGTCGCCATCGCCCTTAAAACCAATGGATAAACCTCAACTGGGCCTGGTGTCATTATGGTGCGTGGTGGTACTTGTAATTCATTATACAAATCGTTTCCCCTCTTTTCGACAATATCTCATGTTTCATTCTACATCTAGCCTAACGGCACAAGTATCCGCAAAACGGCTAAAAATGCTGATCGTTATGTTCAAAATGAACAAAAGAATCTGGTTAATCAGTCCTTTTTCGGTTACAATTGTTCTGAAGGAGTGAATATCGTGACTACATTAAAAGAACTTTTGCAAGTACCTCGTTTTTCTGATTTAAAATTATTGAACAGTGAGGCCAATCTGGATGTGGAAGTGACCTCTATTGAGATTACGGAAACACCAGACGTTGCTCTCTATATACCCAAAAATGTGTTGATTCTTTCAACCGGTATGATTTTTAAAGACAACCAGGAAGATTTGATTCCCTTCATAGATTCACTCATCCAAGCAAAAGCTGTCGGCCTCGGCATCAAACTGTCGCGCTTCTTAAATGAAATTGATGCGGATGTTCTCGCGTATGCCAACAAAAGAAACTTCGCCTTGATCGCCATCCCAGGGGTATCTCCTTTGGGATCGTTACTGCATCAAATCCAAAATTTCCTTTGGGATACCAAGGAAGAAGAAATAAATTACGCGATGGATATCCAGAAGACATTTTCGAGCCTCTTAATCGGGGATGCGAACTTGGCCCACTTTACTAATGAACTCGGAAAAATCATCAAGACACCGGTTTTGTTATTGGACCCGTTCTTCAAGCCCATAGCTCATTCAAAACATTTCCAACATTCGCGCTACTCCGAATCCCATCTTTCTAACGAAATATGGAGCCATTACCACCGGATTCAATTGGAAAAAGATAATTTCTTGATCAAATCGACAACAAACGAAGATGTTCACGTCGCAGTGTATCCGATAAAAGTCTTTACTTATTTCCCGCATTATTTGGTTATTGTCTCCCCAGAAAAAATACCTTTTCCAATTTCTTCGTTTGCGATTGAACAGGCAGCACTGGTGCTCTCTTTTGTCCTTTTCAAGAACAGAAAAGTAAAAGAATCCGAACAAAGTCTCCAAACCAGCATTTTGCAAAAATTTGTGGAAAACAATTCTGCAGCCTTGACCCAAGCCAATGCCAAACTGCTTGAGTTGGGAACACCTTTGCGTTTAATCGACAGCCGGCATAACCAAATCATTTTGATCCATCATGCCGATAATGAGGAGACGGGACCGAGACTTAAATATGATGAAGAGAAAAAACAACTGATTCTGCAATGGTTCAAGAATCGTTTAGCTGAAATTTTGGATCACGCTCCCATCATGTATCCTACTAACAATAATAATATCATCTTTTTACTTCAAACGAACCAAATTGGTACTGAAGAAAAGTTAAATAAAATGGCCGAGGAGTTGGAGTCCGTCTTCCCTATCAAAATCACCTTCTTCTTGGGTGGTGTTTACGAATCTTTGGAAAAAATCTCAGATTCCTTTATTGAAGCAGAAATTGCCCAATCCACTACAAAACAAATGAAGGAAGTCGCGCGTATGAATTATTTCCGGCCCCAAGGATTGAAGCAGCTTTTCACGCCGGACGACAAAGACGCCATCTATTACTTTGCCACCTCGGTCTTGAAGGACTTGGCTTATCCAACAGATGATTCTCAAATCGAGTTACAAAAAACATTAAAAAGCTACCTGGATAATCAATCCCAAATCACCAAAACGGCAGAAGTCCTTTTTATCCACCGCAATACGGTCAAATACCGGATCGAACGCTGTGAAGAAATACTGGGAAAAAAATTGAGTGACCCGACTGTGAGCCTGAATGTCCGGTTGGCTTTGGAATTGATACAAATAGAATAACCAAATAAGCAGGTTCCCAGATGCGGGAACCTGCTTATTTGGTTTATTCTTCTATTTTTTCGGCAAATGCATTCAAGCCGCCGTATTTATCGAAGTGGATGGTGTCACTTTCCAGGTATTCATAAATGTTTTTTTCAACTGGAATACCTTCGGCCATGTAATTTTTATAGCGAATTTGTCCCAGCTCACCCGGAACATAAACTTGATCGAAGCCAACCGCAGGGCGGGTATTGTGCAATTCTTCAATGGTTTGCTCAATATTGGCTTTGAATCCTTCCAGTGAGGTGAAGCGTTTTGGATCGATTAAGATAAAGAGCTGACCCAAATCACGCCCTTCCTCCATTTTGTCATACATGGAAGAAACATGTTTCCCAAACGGCAAGCCCAAAAGGACACCGGAAAGGATATCAATCATCATCATTAAGCCATAACCCTTTGGACCGGCAATGGGCAAGAGTCCTGCCACTGCATGTGGATCGGTTGTCGCTACTCCGTTCTTATCCACCGCCCATGTATCTGGAATCGGATTATTTTTCGAGCGAGCATCCAAAATTTTCCCCCATGCCTGCACTGTAGTAGCCATATCAAAAATCAGAGGTATTTTTGCTTCGCGTGGAATCCCGAAAGCAATCGGATTGGTTCCATAATAAGTTTCCGCCCCACCGAATGGTACCACCATTGGGTCGGATTGACACATCGCAATGGCAAGTAAATCTTGTTGGGCCGCTTTTTCAACGTAATAGGAGAGCATGCCGCTGTGACTCATTTTGGAGACACCAACAACAGCCACACCAGATTCTTTGGCCAAGGAAATAGCTTCACCAAGTGCCAGGTTTGCAACATAATGACCTTGTCCGTTATCACCGTGGAAGATAGCGGAACTTGGACCGGTTTTTTCGAAACGGACTTTTGGTTCTATGGTGACTCCGCCTTTTACGATGCGTTCTGCATAGTAGTCAACGCGAACTGCCCCATGGGAGTGCACGCCATTGGCATCGGCATAAACCAAATGTTTCGCTACTTCTTCAGCCTGCTCTTCTTTCAAGCCTGCCTTTTGTAATTTCGTCTTCATTAAGTGATGCAGCTTCTCGGGCATCACTTTAACTATATTAGTCATTATTTTATCACCTGTCTAAATTAAATTTTTGGATCGCGGTTGCTGTCTTTGGAATAAACGTAAGCCAATGGTTCGTCGCGTCCAACTGCGTAAGCTGCTTGTTGCGAATAAGAGCCCATGAAGATATAATCGCCTTTTTCAACCGCCATCCAGTTGTTGTCCAGGTTGTACATACCTTGTCCGGAGATGATGTAAGCGCCATGCTCTTGGTAGTGGGTCTCGATATAGCCATGGCTCGCACCTGGTTCAAACGAAAGGATATGCATGTTCATGTCGAACCCTAAATCAGTGGTTGGCAACAAATCCCATAATAGGACATCTTTCATGCCTTCATATTCGATCGGTTCAATATCATTTTTATTGCCGACAACTTTATGTGGTTCAAAGCCTTCAAGTGGCTCATAACGGCGTTTATACAAAAATGCTTCTGTGTCTTCAGTTTGGCCGTTTTCCATGTACATTTTCACACCCGCCGGTAAATATACGTAGCCGCCTGCAGTCAGTTCATGGGTTTCTGTACCATCACTGACTTTCAATTTCCCTTCAATCACATAGATGAATGTTTGGACACCTTCTTCACCAAATCCACGTTTGTTTTGACCACCTTCGTGGAAAGTAATGATGTAATCAACGAAGGATGCTCCCAATTTAGGAGAACCCAAAATTGACATTGACACATTTTCAAAACCCGGAACAGAGTTACGGACAATTCCATCATGGGGAATCAAAGCAAAGTTACCATGTTTGATGACGGCACGAGACTCCAAAAGTCCATCTCTGTAGCCCGTTTTATTATTTTTGTATCCCATTTTAAACACTCACTCTTTCTTTAATATATTTTAATAAGCTAATTTATGAAGTGATTCCGCTAATGCTTTAACACCTTCCGTTAAATCCTCTAGCTTTGTTTCTTCAGCTGGATTATGGCTGATACCATTAATACTTGGTACGAAAATCATGGCGGTAGGATAGTGTGGTGCGATGATTTGTGAATCATGGCCTGCTCCACTGTGCATCACGCGGTACTTCATGCCTTGTTCTTTTACAACACTCTCAATTGTCGCAACGATTTTTTCATCCATTGGAACCGGCGCTTCATCCATCCAGCGGTTGATGTCAATGCCGATCTCCATGGCCGCTGCAGTATCTTTCATCAATGTTTCCAATTCCTCAGTGAATGATTTCAGCACTTCAGCGTCTGTATGGCGGCAATCGATTGAGAAAATTGTTTCACCCGGTACTACGTTGACAGTGTTTGGTTTCGGTTCAACACGACCAAATGTCAATACAAGTGGGTCGCCCATTTTTTTGGCACGGTCAATTGCTTCAGAAGCTATTTTACTGAAGCAATAAATGGTGTCTTTACGGTAGCCCATCGGTGTTGTACCCGCATGGTTTGATTCACCCTTAAGCGTAATCGTGTAGCGTCTTTGACCGGCAATATTATTGACTACCCCAATTTGGAGGTCCTGCATTTCCAAGACGTTTCCTTGTTCAATATGCACTTCCACAAAAGCCTTGATATCATCGCGGCGGACACGGTCTTCTTCTTGCTTGAAATCAAAACCGGATTCGCGCATGGCATCCACGAATTTCACGCCTTTTGCATCCGCAATCTCTTCAACTGCTTCACGGCTTTCTTCATTGACAAAGTTTTTGCTTCCCCAGAATACGGTTGGAAAACGACTACCTTCTTCTTCAGCCATAGAAATGACTTCCAAAGAACGCTTAGGTTGGCCATATTTCTCTAATAAATACTGAACTGCCAGATAACCTGCTGTAATGCCGTATTGGCCGTCCAATGTTCCACCGTTGACAACAGTATCGACATGGGATCCAGTCATGATGGTTTCGTTTGGTAATTCAGAACCTTCAATCCGGCCGTATAGGTTTCCGACTGCATCATATTTGACTGTCATACCAATTTCTTCCATTTTCATTTTTACTGCCTCTTGCGCTTTTACCCAAGATTCTGTATAGAGAAGACGCGTCATACCACCTGTTGGATCGCTTCCGATTCCCGCGAAGAATGCAATGTTCTCTTTAACTAATTTTGTTAAATCCATGATAATGCCTCCTAAGTATGCTTCGATATCTATCTTATATTGTAAGCGTTTCTTTCCTCTATTGCACTGACTCTAATGACAAATTATCTAATCACTTTGTTCAATTTAGATAAAAAAGATTGTGAAGTTAAGCACTATGTCCATCTGCTTTAGCAATACAAAAAAACGGTTCTTGGTTATCTGGTGTTGGCGAAGGAAATGCCCTTCGGCCTGCGTGTTTGCTTGTGTACTGCCGTGGGACCGCCCTGAGCCTGTAGTCTCCGGGCTTGCAAGCCTCAAAGGGACCGTAGACGCTGAAGCATCAACGCTCCCTACTTTCGCATTGCATCCTTGACACGGCCACAAGCAACCCCACCGTCCTTCGGGATTTCCGAGAAGAATACCTACCAACACCATAAATAATAGAACTAAAAAAACCAGGCGCAAGGTCCTGGTTTTTCTCATATTCATATTATTGTGCAATAAAGTTTCGAACCAAATTCGCAAATTCTTGTGACTTCTCGATTTGCGTCCAGTGTCCGCAACCGCCGAAGATGTGTAGTTCCGCGTTTGGCAATAGATGAATCAAGCGCTCTGAGTTCTCAACTGGAACAACTTTGTCTTCGCGACCGTGTACCAATAACGTTTTATGCGCAATTGTCTTGAAGGTTTCATCCGGGAATGACAAGTCGTCAACAGACGCTTGACGTGGATGCGGGAACATGGAGCTGAACGCTTCATGGAAGCCTTCTTCCATTGATGCTTCGTAGCGCATTTGAATCAAATCTTCAGAAGCGAATTTCTTGTTGAAAGTGAACAAGTCAATCAATTCTGCCATGTTTTCCTTTGTACCTTTGTAACCCCAAACTTGATCCAGGCCGTAAGGAATATCTCCTTCAGTACCCATAGCACCCATCGTGATGATTTTTTCAACACGGTCGGGAACTTCAAGCGCTGTCGAGAATGCCAATGAACCACCGAACGAGTTACCCACTAGAATAACTTTTTCAATATCCAATGCATCCAGGAAATCAATAATTTGTGTCGTCCATAAATCTTTTCCGTAGTTCACTTGGTCTCCGGTTGGTTTATCAGAGAAACCAAATCCAACCATATCCATCGCATACACATGCGCCACATCTTCCAATAATGGCAATACTAAACGCCAGTTAGCATAAGCTGAAACCCCTGGACCTGATCCATGGATGAACAATAGCGGTGTTCCGCCGTTCTTTTCGCCTACTTCTAAATAATTCGTTGTAAAGTTTCCTGTTTTTACACTTTTTCCTACTTCTGGTCTACTCATGTCTACATTCCTCCTCATTAATTAAAAGTCCGGGAAACAAAGCCCCGGACTTTCAGCATCAACAATTATCCTCTAATATGCTCAGCTTCTGGGCGTTTTTCTTCGATGGCTTCCTTGAATTTAGGTTCAAGTCTGCTTTGAATATTTCTTTCTTCTTTCAGTTTATTCTCTATTGGGTTGTAGTAGATGTTTGAAGCCTCATCTTCATCTTGAATTGCTGGTGTACCATAACGGAAGTAAGTACTTGGTAATTCCCCACCGTACCAGATAATAGCCAATTCAGTATCTTTCGCTTCCCATTCAACCGTTGGGAAATCTGGATCCAGGATTAGGTAGCCAGTATCTCCAAATAGTTCGATACGGTTTCCGCCTGGCTCGATGATATACATACAACGTGCTTGGGATACACCATGTTTCAGTGGACCCGCTTCGATTGGAATATTCCACTCTTTACATGCTTCAGATAGATCGTCCAAATGTTGCGGAGCGCCATACCAGAATGCCAAATGGTGAAGACGGCCATGTCCACCTAATGTATCTCCCATCAGTGCAACCTCATGAACAAGTGGTGAAACGGATAACCAAGTTGCAAAGTATGAACCATCTGGATTCTTAACGCCTTCACGAATTCGGAATCCTAATAAATCACGGTAGAACTCAGCATTAGCAGGTACAACTTCTGGATTAGTCATGAAGTTAACGTGGTCGATACGACGTACCGGAACACCATGTAATGGTTTACGTTGTGCACGGTTCAATAGTTGTGATTTTTTATCCTCTGGAGCAACATAGCGCTCAACATCCCAGAATAATTCCAAACGGTGACCATCTAAATCATCAAATTGGTAAGCACGGCCGTGACCATAACTCTCTTCGATCCATTCACCTTTAACGCCTGCTTCTTCCAATGCTGCAACACGACGCTCCAATGCTTGCGGAGAACTTGTACGGAAAGCCGTATGTTTCATCCCTGCATCTTCACCTTTAGTCAAAATCAAGGAATACACATATGTATCTTCATAAGCACGTAGGTAAATGGAGTCTCCCTCTTCATGGACAACAGTCATTCCCAAAATTTTTGTAAAGAATGCTTCTGATTCTTCCAATACCGGTGTGTACAATTCACAGTGAGCCAATTGATGCGTATCGAATAATAATTCTTTGTAAGTTTCAGTCATGATTAATTCTCTCCCTTGTTGTTTGTTTTTTTAGTTTTTAGGAATCGCTTACAATTCTTGCATAATTTAACCTTGCTTCAAAACCTTGTATTGGATGATCACATGCTGCTTTTCCAATGCGATAAGTCGTCCCCCTCTACGCTGGATTGTTTTTAATTTTTTATGCCATAATGAAGGATACTTCTCCCAAGCCATCGATTTTAACGGAGACAAAGTCGCCACGTTCAATCCGGACTGCTTCTGTCATACCGCCAGTCAAAATCGGTTGACCAGCTGGAACTTTTTCGCCTTTTAGAGCGAGCATATTCGCCAATCGTGCCACAGCGTTAGCCGGGTGACCCAGCACTGCTGCCCCTGTTCCGAGGGCTTTCACTTCACCATTGATGGTGAGGACGGCACCTAAGGCATCCAGTTCCAGATTTTCAGGAGTTTTGATCGTTGTTCCCATTACCAGACCTGCGGCGGATGTATTGTCCGCAACTACGTCCGGGAGGGTGAAATTAAAGTTTTCGTAGCGACTGTCGATAATTTCGATAGCCGGGAAAACAAAGGCTGTATTCGCCAAGACTTGGGCTCTGGTAATACCGGGGCCTTGTAAGTCCTGTTTCAGGATAAAACCGATTTCCGGTTCAACCTTTGGATGAATAAAGCGGTCGATCATGACTGTCGACCCATGGTTTTCTACCATATAATCAAAGGTATAACCGTATATGGGGTCCGTCACATTCATTTGCTTCATTTTTGCATCACTGGTCAATCCCATTTTCGGACCCAGAATTTTATGTCCCTCCGCCAATTTCTGCCGGATGATTTCTTCTTGGATCAGATAGCCTTCTTCCAGGGTCAGGTCCGGGGCTGGATCGGCACTTGGTCGCAAAACTTCCGTGCGCTTTTTTTCTGCCCCGTGTAGAAAATCAGCCAGAGCTTTAATTCTATCTGTTCCCATGGTGTCCTCCTATACTGTCACTTTTTCCTTTTCTTCGGCCATCTTGGCGGCCATATCGTAAATCATGTCTTCTTGACCACCGACTACTTTTATTTCGCCTAGTTTAATCAAGATGTCACGTGGTTCTAAATTGAATTGACGTGCTGCACGCTGCGCATGCAACAGGAATGCGGAGTAAACACCGGCATAGCCTAATGTCAAACTATCACGCGTAATTTCCTGCGGTTTCGGTAATAAAGGTGCTACAATATCTTCCGCAGCATCCATAATCTTGTACAAATCAACACCTGTTTCGATGCCCATTTTTTCAAGAACCGCAATCAATACTTCTGTTTGTGTGTTACCAGCCCCGCCACCCAATGCACGAATACTACCATCGATATACGTTGCGCCGGCTTCAATCGCTACTAATGAGTTCCCAACCGCCAGTCCCAAGTTATTATGGGCATGGAAGCCAATTGGAATCGAAAGGTTTTCCTTAAGAGCTGCCACACGTTCACGTACTTGATCCGGTACCATCGCACCTGCAGAGTCCGTCACGTAAACAACATCCGCTCCGTAACTTTCCATCAACTTCGCTTGTTCAACAATCACTTCAGGTGGAGCCATGTGTGCCATCATCAAGAATCCGACGACTTCCAGCCCCATGCTTTTCGCAACTTCAATATGTTCCCGGGAAACATCCGCTTCCGTTACGTGTGTCGCCACCCGTACCATTTTCGCTCCTGCCTCCACCGCTTCTTTCAAATCCTCTACTGTCCCAACACCCGGTAACAAAAGAACACTGATTTTCGAAAAATCGGCTACCTCTGCTGCCGCGCGGATTAAATCGATATCGCGAACTTTCGACATTCCGAACTGTAAGGATGATCCACCCAGTCCATCGCCATGCGTCACTTCGATATAAGGAACTTTTGCATCGTTCAATGCTTTTGTAACGTCAACTACCTGCTCAACTGTGTACTGATGGGCCACCGCATGACTTCCGTCACGCAAAGCCACTTCTGTAACAATCACATCTGGTTTTCTTGTCAATTTATCCACCCCCTCACACCAATACTTTTACTCTGGCAAATTCTTCTGCAACACGAACTGCAGATGCAGTCATGATATCCAGGTTTCCGGAATATTTAGGCAAGAAATCGCCCGCACCTTCAACCTCGACGAAAACGGTTACTTTATTGTTATCAAAAATTGGTTTCGAACGAATGCGATAACCAGGTACGTATTGTTGTACTTCCGCAACCCGTTTGTTGATTGCTTCAGTGATGACTTCTTCGTTCAGCGCATCTTCTTCAACTAATACGAAGACGGTGTCACGCATCAAGATTGGCGGATCTGCTGGATTCAGGACAATGATTGCTTTACCTTTTTTAGCTCCGCCCAAATCTTCAATCGCTTTTGACGTTGTTTCGGTAAATTCGTCAATGTTTGCCCGTGTTCCTGGTCCAGCACTTTTACTGGAAATCGTAGCAACGATTTCAGCATATTCAACCGGTGCCACTTCGTTGATCGCTTGAATAATCGGCGTTGTCGCTTGGCCACCACACGTTACCATGTTTACGTTTCTGGCATCCAAGTGTTCTTTCAAGTTAACTGTAGGCGATACGAAAGGCCCGATTGCCGCTGGGGTTAAGTCAATCATGAGGACGCCATGTTTTTCTGCAACCTTGTCATTGTACTCATGAGCTTTTGCTGAAGTAGCATCGAAGAGGATGTCTAGTTCCCCTGATTTCTCAGCCCACTCATCAATTCCTCCTGCATAAACGTCAAGACCCAATTCTTTCGCTTGAACCATTCCACGCGATTTTGCATCAATCCCGATCATTGCGACCGGTTCAATCAAATCCGATTTGAACAGTTTCATCATCAAGTCGGAGCCGATATTTCCGGAACCGATAATGCCTGCTTTTAATTTATTCGTCACGATGTATCCTCCTTCTATCTTCTACTTTTCAAAATGCACACTTACTTCACCTAAATCCGAGAACTTAGCCTGGAAATAGTCACCTGGTTCAGCCACTACCATCGCAGATAATGCTCCGGATAAAATCACTTCGCCTGGTTTCAAGGTAATGTCATACTGGCTCAACTTATTGGCCAGCCATGCAACACAGATTGCTGGATCTCCCAAGGTCGCTGTTCCGACTCCCGTGTTTTCCAAATGGCCGTTTTTATAAAGATTCATGCCAACCATTTTCAAATCGACATCCGTTATTTTGACTGGTTTGCCACCCAGGACATAAAGCCCACTGGAAGCATTGTCCGCTACCGTATCCGCCAAGGTGATTTTCCAGTCTGCCACGCGGCTGTCAACAATTTCCAGAGCCGGTAAAACATAATCCGTAGCTTGGAGAACCTCCATTGGGGTAACGTTTGGTCCTTTCAGTTCATCTTTCAGGATAAAAGCAATCTCACCTTCAACCTTCGCTTGCAGCAACGCTGACCTTGGAACCGTTCCACCGTTTTCGATTACCATGTTATCCAGCAGATGACCGTAATCCGGTTCGTCCACGCCAAGCGCTTGTTGAACAGCTACTGAAGTTAGGCCAATTTTCTTACCGGTGATTTTTGCTCCGTTTTTAACTTCGCGGTCAATCGTCTCCAGTTGCACATGGTATGCTTCATCAATTGTAATATCAGGTTTGATGGAAATTATTGGTTGGACCCCTGTACCTTTTTCATGGGCACTTGCAAGATGATCCGCTAAATCTTTGATATCCATTTGGCTTTCCCCCTACAACTTTATCGTGATGTTGGATAAATATTATTCGTTTATTTCTTAACTGACTTTATTGTAAGGGTTTTCTTTTTTAAAAAACAGGGTGTTGTTCCGCTATATGCAACAAAAACGAAAGATTTAAACTTTTTTGATAAAAATCGTGTATACTGATATTAAATGAAGAAAACGGTTACACGATTAGGGGGATGACTATGGAAAAAGTAGCCAAGCGTAGCGATACTTTAAGCTCTGTTCGAAATGCCGCGCGTATATTAAATAGTTTCACCGCCGATAATCCGACACAACGAGTGAGTGATATTGCTCTGGACTTGGATTTAGGCAAAAGTACGGTGAGCCGTCTGTTGGCCACCTTAGCAGAAGAAGGTTTGGTGACGAAAGATCCAGAAACACAAGAATACCATCTGGGTTCAAACGTTTTGACAATGGCCGGCGTCCTTATTAACAATATGGATATCCATAAAGAAGCCGCACCTGTTTTGAACCAGGTTGTCCAACAAACAGGCGAAACCGCCCATCTTGCTATCATGGATGGACTCGATACGATTTATATCCATAAAGAAGAAGCGACCCACCCAACCCGGATCAAAACCCATCTCGGTAGACGCAACCCTTCCTATTGTACGAGCTCCGGAAAAGTCTTGATGGCTTTCAGCGATCCGGAATTAACCGAAAGAATTATCGCCAAGGGATTAACCCCTTATACTGAAAAAACAATCATCAACGCCGAGCAATTGCGGACCGTGTTGGCCAACATCAAAAATAACGGTTATGCGACCGCCCGCGAAGAATTCACCAAAGGCACGATTTCCATCGCGGCTCCAATATTCGACTATACCGGGAAAGTTGTCGCTGCACTGTCGGTTGTCGGTTCCGCCAAACGAATGAAGCCATACAAACGCACCGAATTCGCGGCTATCGTCAAAAACGCTGCAGCCGACGCCTCCGAAAGACTCGGTTATGACCAACGCTACTTATAAACGCAATAAACCAGGAAGGGATCAGCCCTTCCTGGTTTATTTGTTGCTATTTGTGCACTGTTTCTACTTACGCTCACTCAATACGCCATCTTTCATGACGTAAACCTTGTCACAATATGAAATCAGCCGTTCATCATGCGTAACCATGATCGTGGCTTTTTGCTTATCCTTCGTTTCCCGAGCCAGAGTCTCCACCACTTCAAAAGCTTTTTCCGTATCCAAACTCGCAGTGGGCTCATCCGCCAAAATCACCGCGGGATCATGATACAACGCTCGCGCAATCGCAACTCGTTGGCGCTGCCCACCCGACAAATCACTCGGATACTTCCCAGCCAGCTCCTGAATATCCAAACTCTTCAACAATTCCTCAATCTTCTCACGATCCAGCTTCGAACGATTCACTTTATTAACCAAGCGTAACTGGTTTTTAACTGTCAAAAAAGGAACCAAATTCGAAGCCTGTAAAATAAAACCAATCTCCTCAAACCGCAGCTTACTGCGCTCCTTGTCACTGACCTCACTAAACGCTTTTTCCTGAATCTCAACCTTACCCGTCGTAGGAGTCTGCAAGCCACCAAGTATTGTCAAGAGCGTACTCTTACCTGAGCCACTCGGTCCGATAATCGCCACGAATTCACCCGCCGATACCGAAAAATCAGTTGCCTTCAGTGCTTCGATTTCATTACCACCATCATTAAATTTTTTCGAAACATCCACCGCTTCAATTAATTTCATAAGTGCCCCCTAACCGATCGCTTCCAGCGGATCTATTTTGACAATCGCACGTACCGAGAAGAATGCCCCCAGTACCGCAAACAATACCAATAGCCCCGTTATCGCCGCCAAGAAAAGTACATTTGTCGAGTACGGGACCGCGGTTGGCAATACCAACGATGTTCCAACTGTTAAAAGTAAACCAATGCCGACACCGACCGCCGCTAATATAAACGTCTGTGCAACGACCGACTTAGCGATATACCCAGTCGAAATCCCCTGTGCTTTCATTACACCAAACATACTGGACTTTTGCACCGTCAGCACATACATGAAAATACCAATCACAACTGCCGCAATGACAATCAAAAACCCGATCATTAAGCCAAACGTTAACACTTGCGCCATATAGCCAGGAATCTCTTCAATATATTCCTTAATCGAATAAAAGCGCAGATCATCATTTTCCAAATCGATTTCAGACAGCGCATCGTCCCTAACGACCAGTGCACTAATGCGTCCTTCCTCAGAATCATCCACCTGATCAAAGCGCACATCTTGATACGTATTCACGGTTGTATATAAAACAGGTGCAACATTAAATTTTGCATTTTCCGTGAATCCGACTACTTCAACTTCCAAGTCCGAGCCAGCCATCTTGAGCGTGTCGCCCAAACCAATACCGAACTCTTCCTGCAAACTAATATCCGCTACGACCTGATAATCCTCTTCAAACGCTCCCCCTTCAATAACCTCCGGCATGATGAATTGCTCTTTTTCAATCCCGAAGAACGTCACGTTTATTTTGGCATCCTCACCAGTCTCGCCTTCTTTACGAACCACACTTGCTGTCTGTCCCAAAACAGCGACCTCATCTGCATCCACATCGTCCGCCAAGCTTCGTGGCATCATGGACATATTTATATTGGCATTCGATTCGTCTGTCAAAACGATTCCCGAAGCATCCCATTTATCAACACTTGTCCGGTTATCCATCGCCAGCCCATAAGCCAACCCCACCAAGAAGAAAACCAAATAAGAAACCAAAGTCATAACCCCGATAATCAAGGCAAAACGCAATTTCGCATGCTTAATCTCATTCCAAGCCAAAAACATCCAATCACCCCTCCTGTATTAACTTCCATTTATTTTATCAAACGATAATAAAATCCAATAACGACAAGCCTCTCTTCACGACAAAACATACTAATTTGTATAAAAAAAATGTAAAAACCGCTATATTTCATCCAAACTCTGCACAACTCCGGCCCAAACCTAATAAGTTGTGAACAAAAGACTCAAATATAGAAAATAAGTTCCATAATGGGAAGCATTACGACCCTACCTTTTGTCCATTTCGAACAAATCATACCCTCACATTTGTATAAAACGTCATACCACCTTTATTGAAAGCGCTGTATATTTAAGCCAAATGTAAAAAGGGGGAATTTATGGGTTTGAATATTAATGAAGGAGGTCGGTGGAACTGCACGAAAATGATAACGCATTCAGTAAAATCACACGCGTGGTCGAGGGGTGTTAGTCATTATTATTGATTGTTTTTAATTTTATCGTTGAACTAATTTATCATTTCTTTTACAAGGAGGAATTTAGATGAAACGTTTAAAAAATATCAGCATGACCAATCAAATTATGATAGCAATGGTATTGGGGATTGTCGCCGGATTGATTTTCGGACCAGCAATTGCACCAATTGAAGTGATTGGACAAATCTTTCTTCGCTTGATTCAAATGGCTGTAGTGGTCATGATCATGGGGGCGGTAATCGAGGCAGTCGGGACGCTGGATCCGCAAATATTGGGTAAACTCGGTGGTAAAATGGCTGCTTGGTTCCTAGGCGGAACTGCAATTGCAGCGACATTAGGCTTGGCGCTTGGTTATCTTATTCAACCGGGAGCCGGAGTTGACATGCAAATCGATACCACTGCCGAAGTAACAACTATGACAAGCAGTTTGACGGACGTCATTTTAGCGTTTTTCCCATCCAATGTTATTCAGTCCATGAGTACCGGTAACATGATTCAAGTTATTATCTTTTCCTTACTGTTTGGTTTATCCATCAGCATCTTGAGTACACGTCGCGACCTGACCATCTTGAAAACAGCGATTTCCCAATTCAACGAAGTAATCCTGCAATTGGTTACGACCGTCATGAAATTGGCACCACTGGGTATTTTCGCTTTGTTGGCCAATGTAACCGGCGTTATCGGTCTGAGTGTTATTTTACCACTGGCCAAGTTCCTCTTGGCGATGGCAATCGGTTCAGCCATTTTCTTGGTACTTTGGACCTTCCTTACAGCCGCAATTACGAAGGTGAATCCGGTCCATATCGCAAAAGGCCTATCGCGCATGACCATCATGGCCTTTACGACAACTTCGTCCGCGATTACATTGCCGGTCAAAATGGAAGACCAAGAAAATAAACTTGGTGTCAGCCGTCGCATCTCTCAATTGGTTGGACCTTTGGGCATGGCAATGAACAGTAACGGCTTATCGCTTTTCCTTGCCATTGCCGCTATCACATTGGCGCAGTTTTACGGCCTGGACTTCACCCTGGCAAACGCAGTTCAAACCGTTACCCTGTCAACGCTAGCCACTTTGGGAACCGTAGCTGTTCCTGGCGGTGGTCTTGTAGCACTGACAATTGTTATCCCGGCACTTGGCTTGCCACCAGAGAGTATCGGTTTGTTGGCAGGTATCGACTGGTTCTCCGGCATGTTCCGGACCATCCTTAATGTGGATGCTGACGCAACCATCGCCATGATCCTTGCTTACGGCGAAGGCGAACTAGACCATGAACGTATCAAAGCAGCCAACAGCGACACAGTAACAGAGGCTTCATAGGAATAAATAATCGAACGCCCCTGCTTCCTAACATCAGGAAGCAGGGGCGTTTCTTAATTAACCATCATACACAACATACATACTGGCAAACAGCGAAGCCACTACTTCTCACCGCATCAACTTGTTCATGAGACTGATTCCGTTAATGATCTTCATTATCGGGGGCGATACGAACCAGGACCAGGTTTGCTAGGTTTTGGACTTTGAAATAAGCTAAAAGGCTGATGATTATAAAAGAAGTAATTAGAAGGTAAGTCTTTTCCATTTGAATCCCCTCCTCATAATGATTCTACCCTAAAGTTTTTGCTAATCTCCAGGCTTTGAAAAGGTCATTTATCAAAACTTCAATAAATATACTCTTATCACTGTAAGCATACTCCCCTCTCGTCCCAAAGACCAATCTTTCGCGTTTTTTTGCAAAAAAAGAGCCTATCAGCCCTAAAAGGCCAACAAGCTCTCTTCAACCACCTAGTCCTACTTCGGAACCAACACTGTCAAATGTTGTGGCAGTACAGAAATCTCCAATGGCAATGGATCACCAGGATCACCATCCACATTTGTAATCAAATCAACCGCACCTTCAACTGCAAAGCGCCCTTTTTCAAACGAGCGATATATAACATTCTCGTCATCAAGTGCCTTGCCAGAGAAAACCTTTGGCAGCAGTCCGAGCTTATCCGCTAAATTATCACCCTTCAAAACGATCAAGTGCAGCTTGCCATCATCATAGGACGCCTCCGGAATCAACGTTTCCATACCTCCAACCGAATTCGTCAATGCCACCAAAACAGCCATTGATTCTTGTTCAATACGCTCACCATCAATGTCCAAGGAAAAATGATAACTTTTATTATCCCGAACAGCCTTCAAACCTTCTAGAATATAGGCGAATGCCCCCAATTTAGTTTTCTGCTCTGGCTCAACAGCCTGGACAGCTTCAGGAATCGTCCCAATTGCCACCACATCGATAAAATATTTATCATTAATTTTACCAACATCCAGTTTCTTCTCTACCAAATAATCCAGTTGCGCTACAGCCTCATCCGGGTCCATAGAAATCCCTAAAGAACGACCCAGATCATTCACTGTCCCGAGCGGAATAAAACTAAACTTCGGACGGAATTCTTCTTCCGCCAGTCCATTGACACCTTCGTTCACAGTCCCATCGCCGCCCATAACGAATACAGCCTCAAATCGATCCCGAGCAGCCTGCTTCGCAAATGCAGTCGCATCGCCCGCTTTTTCCGTATACTTCACGACGACTTCATCATACTTTTTCTGCATCTTCTGTTCGACAGCTTCTGCATATTCTTTCCCGGCTTCATGACCCGACGAAGGATTCACGACCAATAGTGCTTTTCCCATAACATCCACTACCCTCTCCTAAAAGTTCTCGTTCATACTCGGGAATCCAGTCGGCAACGCCTTACGCCACAAAGGTACCATGGCAGCATCCACTACCGCAGCCCCATTCCGCACATACCAATCAATCCTGTGGAACCCGGCCATCAGCGCAGAAAACGGCCCAATATCCATCCGCAATACTTTATCTTCCGGCACCTCCAACACCCTTTCCACCGAACCATCAACAGCAATTCGGAAAAAGGCGTCGTTCCACTCCGCCTGTGAATCATTTACTTTCACGAACAACGTTTCTTCCAGCATCACAAACGGATACTGTTTCAAGAAAGCTTCCACATCCACAATCCGGATCATCTTATCGAAATAAATTTTCCGTTTGATATTCGGTTCCTTGAAAAGGACCGGAAAAGAATCCTTGGCAGGCGCAGTGCCAACAACCTCATCCACCTGCGAACTATGCGAACGAATATAGCCCCATAGTACTTTTTCCGCATGATAATTGAGCGTATAGAAATCTTTCACCGTAAATTTTTCATTTTTGATGTTATAACGAATATATCCTTCAATCTTGCCTTCCGCATCCAGACTGGCCGCAAAATGATCTTCAGGTGCCCGACTTTCCAGACGCTCCCACCACGTTTCATCGCGGAGGACGTGTCCGTTCAATATTTTCGCAGCTTGATGCTGAAAGGCTCTCATTTTCTCAAACCATTCGCCTTTTTCCCGATAGCTAAAGCGAACAACTTCGCCAGCTTCAGGTGCCTGCAATGTCAATTCATCTGCCGAGATCCGGTATTCCGTGTTTTCGAAATACACTTCCCAACCGAATTTGCGGTAAAAAGCATCCGAAAAAGGTGCGAGGGTAGACAAGACTTGCCCATTTTCCCGCATCATCACGAGAGATTCACGCATAAGTTGGGACGTATGCCCACCCGTCCGATACTCCGGATAAGTCGATACCCAACCGATGCCACCCATTTTAATATCAACACCAAAAACATTCATTAACAATGGAAAGACAACCAGCTGCGTCGCCAACGTATCCCCGTCATAGCCACCGAGAATCACGCCCTTTTCCAGCCACGGTAACATATCCTCTTCAGGCGTATTTGCGTGCGGCGGTTCAAAACAATACTGTCTTAAATCTACTACTTGTTTAAGTTCTGAGGTCGGAATGATTTTATAATGCATGGAAGACTCCTTTCGGGATTAAAACACTGCTTTCTCAGGTTCAAATTCTTGGTAGAGTGCAATTGGTATTTTATCTTCTAATTGGTACTGAATTTCAATCGGCTTCTCATTTTGATGAGAAATCGCATTTGCTTGGCCGATATAAGTGAAACGTTGAGTGACATTATTCACCGTTTTAAATTTACGCACGAAGAGATGGATTGTTTTTCCTCGGGAGTGATTTTCAGTCAGATCTTTCCCACGTTCTGAATTTGCACGTGTAGCATTCGGACTTTCCCATTGGAATTGTTTTTGCGTAATAAATTTATCTTTGTAATTAATACTTTCGTCAATATTTACTTCTTTATGCAAGTCAATAAATAGGAAATAATGATTGCCACCTAATTTATTTTGTAAGGTACTTCCTCTAAAAGAAGAATGGGTATTACGGTAGTTCGTCATCATTCCAACTTCGCGTTGTGAATATTCACTGTATAAATGTAAGAATGGATAACCCAAATTCTCATGACCAAACTCATTTCTATAGCGCATCAGGCCATAATGAATAGCATCACTTATAAACGGTCCTGCTTCTTCATCCTTCAAACACTTTAATAAGTCCTTATTGAAAGCATACTGATTGTCGGCAACTTCTTCAACAATTTTGATGCCGTGGATTTCATTTATATCCGCGTAATTGAGGTTAAAAGTCTCCAAAGCATGTTTCGTTGCTTCGCTTTGTTCTCCTTCAACGTAACGATTAACTTGTTGTAATGCTTCATCTAAAGTAAATTGTTCTTGGCTAAAGCAAAGCTCTAAAATTGCAAACTCATGTGGGCGTTTTAACGGCAAGTAACTCAACAGTTTGGTATAGATTTCCATAAATCCTTTATCAGAGGCTAATTTCTGAACCAAGTCATTATTCTTTTCGACCTTTTGTAAAAATTCAATGTAGTTATCAGACTTGTTATTCGAAACTGATTTACTAAAGAACAGAACGGGATCTGGTGCCCCTTCCAAGGTCAAATAATCTTGCAGACGGAAAGGTATTTTCCCCGCCAAAGCACTCTTAAAGGCTTGATAGTCTTCTATTAAATACTTCAATGCATAAAAGTTCTCATTTTCTAGCTGCTCTAAAATTTGGTTCTTAGCAATTTCATCCATACGAATATTAGTTGGACCAGGAATATTTCTAAAGCCTTTGCGAACAGCATGTGTAATTTCTTTCTTTGTCACCGAACGGGATCCATAAAGTGCAATCGCTATTAAAAATGATTTACTATAATTGCCAATAAAATCCAGAACTGTTAAGAATTCTTTCTGTTCAGCCTTGCGCAACCCACGTCCCAGTTGTTGTGTAAAAACAATTGCGGATTCAGTCGGACGTAGCATCAGCACGGTATTAACGCTTGGAATATCAATTCCTTCATTAAAAATATCCACTGTAAAGATGATATTTAATTTATCCGTGTCACTTTCCAGTAGTTTAATTTGGCGCATCCGTTCCGCTTCAGAATGTTCTCCTGTTAAATAAGCACTCGGAATACCACGTTTATTAAATTCTTCAGCCATAAATTCCGCATGTTTTTTCGTGATACAAAAACCAAGAGCCTTTCTCTTTGGACCATCATGGCCATAGAAGTTCATTTTCTCGATGATGTAATCAACACGACTCGTTACGTTTAATTTTTCCGCAATTTGGTCTGGTGTTAATTTATCATTGCTCAAATCAACATTGGTTTGATCGGTAATACCATAATAATGGAAAGGGACTAACAAGTTTTCTTCAAGCGCTTGACGAAGACGAATATCAATCGCCAAGTTGTTATCAAACAGGTCAAAAATACTCTCACCATCAGATCTTTCTGGTGTTGCTGTCATTCCCAGTAGGAATTTTGGTTCGAAATAATCGATAACCTTTCTATAGGTCGGACTTGCTGCGCGATGCGCCTCGTCCACAATGATATAATCAAACTCATTCTTGGCATAGTCTATGTGTTTTTTTTGCATCATATCAATCGTCGCAAATAAATAATCTGCATCATAACTCTTTTTATTTCCCGTCAAAAGGCCCATTTTATTCTTAGGGACATTTACAACTTTCGCAAAAGATTCCATGGCCTTTTCCAGAATCATTTCTCGATGAACTAAAAAGAGCATTTTCTTCGGCTTCACTTGTTGAACATCGAACGCTGCCATAAAGGTTTTACCAGTTCCGGTTGCTGCAACAGCTAATGCCCGTTGACTCCCAGTTTCACGTAACAACGCAAGTTCTTCCATAGCACTCTTTTGCATGCTATTCGGTGTTAGACGGGGTCCTAATGGGTAAGTGAACACTTTACGTGTATCAATATCAGGAGAATTCACCAAATCTTGATAACGAATGCCACGATAATGCTTCTCATACTGGAGTAAGAAATCCTCCGTTGTTTCGAGACTACTATCCCAAATTTGGTCAAAGCTATCTTTCAAATAATTCAAAAACTCTTCATTGGAGTCATCTGTTTTTGCGATAACCTGGAGATTCCATTCGATATTACTTTTAAGAGCGTAGTTAGTTAAGTTAGATGAGCCTACGATTACTTTGTAATAATCATCGTATTCAAAAATGTACGCCTTAGGATGAAACCCTTGTGTTTCCGTAGCTAAAAATACGCGCACATCAAAATCATTGAAAGTCTTCAACTTCCGAACAGCTTTTGGATCGGTAAAATTTAAATAAGTTCCCGTAATTATCTTACCCGTGATGCCCTTATCCTCTGCAAGCTTAAAACTATCCAGTAATAACTGAACTCCCGAATAACTGACAAAGGCAACATTAAAATAGAAACGTCGACAACCTTCTAAAGATTGGGTCAACTCATCTAATAAATTCTTCTGACTCGTATTATTGACTAACGTATACACGTGACTACCTTCTCTCCACTAAATCGTCTTTGCCCCCATCAAAATATCTATTGCTGGAATATCAGCCGGTGCCCAATCTAATGTCATTAGTTCCTCAACTGAAAGCCACTTAACCGCAACATGTTCAGTGAGCGAAGGCTCCCCTTCCAGCAAATCGCATTCAAATGTTGTTAAATTTACAAAACCAAAATCATATTCATAACGTGTCGTTGTAACTTTATCTTTTACATCAATTTTGCAAAGTAATTCTTCACGGATTTCTCGCTCAAGAGCCTCTTTCTCCGTTTCCCCTGCTTCAATCTTGCCACCAGGAAACTCCCATAAATAGGCTAATGATTTCCCTGGACCTCTTTGCGCACAAAGGATTTTATTGTCTGATTTTATAATTGCTCCTACTACGTGGATTTCTTTTTTCATTGTGGGACCTCTTTCATCTAGTTCATTATAAATCCATAGTAGCATAATTTGGGATTATTTAATTTATGGTCACACTCTATACAAGATGTATTTAAAAAAGAAACCACAGCAAAGCAGTCGTCGCTGTGGTTTCTTAACATTTATTGATTAACTTTAGAATGGTATAGCACTTAATTCTGAATATACAAATTTCAACAGATCAACATCGTAATTAGCATATGAATCTGAGAGTTGATTACCATTAAAATTATTTTTTAAAACTCTCTCTATCAATATCTCCATACCACCATTGGAGTATTTTTGGTATTCTCTAATAACTTTTGCTATTGCATCTTTATCTGTTGGGTTTTGTAGGATATTTATCTCTTCCAAATTACCTCCTATAGCATAGAGAATTGAGCGCTGAGTTTCAGAAAGGTATGTCACACGCAATTCTTTTTTACCAACTTGGAAATCTGAGCTAGTGCGTTGATTTTTATATCCTAAAACCACACAGAGAAAGAAGATATCTTGAATTTTCAAACCCGTCTTCTCATTTAATTTTGTATAAATATGTTCATATTTTTCGTCTGCTTTGATTGTACGAGACCCTTCTTCCAAGAACTTCATAATGAACGGATCACCTCTAATTCCTTAATGTCTGCTTTTTCTTCAACCGTTGTACGTCCTTCTTTATTTACCAACTCATAAATTCTTCCAACACGACCGTAACGATTAAATGCTTCCAATTCTACATTCGTAAGTTCGGTGTCCGTAAGCAGGAGAATCCACTGATTGGTTAAATCCGGTATACATTGAATTAAATTGTCCCTATTTTCTCGACTTAACCTTGCAAATGGCGTGTCCATAAACAAAGGAAATTCAATTTCTTGCCTTCCTTTTGAAGCTAGTTTAGCTAAGGTCGTAATAAATGCTAAAGTAAAAATTTGTCCTTGTCCCATTGATAAGTCTTGAACTCTATTACGGCCCATCTTATCCAGTAAAGAAATTTCATAATCAGCATTAATGACAACTTTCTCGAATAAATTCTTGTCTTTACTACTTAGTAATGTTCTGAAGGTTGCAGTCATTTCTTTAGAAAGTACATCAATAATCTCGGTTGTATAGTCCTCGGTAATGTGACTTAGAATTTCTTTCATATCTTTTAACTTGTCAAGGATTTTCACTTCATGCTGCAGTCCCTCTTGCGCTGCGGTGAGCAGGTCAATTTCTTTACCGATTTTTTCAATATCATTTTCCGAAATCGACACTATTGCATGCTTTCTATTTATTTCCTTTTCAAGAGTATCGTAATTTGCTTGATGAGTGGACAATTGTTGTTCCAATACTTGAAGATTAGCTAAAAGAGACGCTTTCTCTTTTATTTGTTCTTTTATTTTGTCAAGAGCCCTTTCGTATTCTTCGATATTTTCTTCAGTATGAACTATTTTCTTAATATATTCTCCAAATTTAGAAATTTCGCTATTCTTCTTCTCTCTAAGAACATTCGTAGTTCTCTTAATTGCCTGTAACGTGGGCGTCGTATCAGAAAATGAATAATCCTCTAATAATTTCTTCAACACACTAACCTGATTGGAATCATCTTCGAATCGTGTCCGACATACTTGACATGTGCATGCATCCAGCGAATGTCTTATCAAGTCGATGGGAATAGTATCTGACTGTTTTGCCAGGAGTTCGTCGTACTGAACTTCATTTTTCTCGAGAATGTCTAAAGCTAATAAGTTAAAGGACTCTTCCAACATCCCCTTGATATTATTTTTTTGTTCGTTATAGATAGATTGCTCTTTTTGAAAATTACTTTCAACATTTTTGATTTCATTTTGAAGCGTTCTGATATGTTCATTACTGCTCAGCTTATTTTCAATTCCTGAAATATGTTCTTTTATAAGAATCCTTTCGCTTCTTTGCTCTTCTATCTCAGCTTCCAGAACTTCTTTTGAGGATTCCATTTCTTCTTTTTTCTGTTGAAGTTCAATTAATTTTCCATTCTTGGCTTTATTAATAATTTCCCTGTTTTTTTTATTGAAAAGATCATTGAGAAGTTCTCCACCTACATCAAGACTTTTTATCTGTAATAGTTTTATCAAGCCATTTTTTATTTCTTGTGACATTTTTTTTGACGACTTGGTTGTGTTCAACAACTCCATTTTCTCTGCATCAAAAAAGAAAAACTCCCGAATACTTTTTTCTAAGATGCTATTGATAAATAAATCAGGATCTTCAGTTTCCTTTATGAAGTCTCCAAATTCACCCATTCTATAAAGTTCAGCAGGAGAGGTCTGACTGTCTATGATTGTCCCATTTTTCAAACTCGTTATCTTCCTAGTAATCGAATAGATTGTCTGTCCATTCTCAAATTCCAGCGTCACTTGAGCCGACACTGGCATATGCAAGTTCTCATCTAGTTTATCCATATTTACCAAATGAATATTTTTAACATTACCATCTTGCTCAAGCAGCATATCACCGTATAAGGCAAACATAGCTGCCCGAAAGATACCTGTTTTCCCATTTCCGTTTGCGCCCAGGACGATCGTTACGTTTTCAAGATCTGTACCAAACTCCAAGGTATGGTGACCGTAAAACTGTCTGAAATTTTCTAATTCAATTTTCCTTATTTTCACTTATCTTCCCTCCTCTTCTATTACTAATTCTGTCAGCTCATACAAAATGAATTCTTTAATTTTAGTATGAGAGACTGTTCCTTTTTCGATTTTTTCAATAAGTTCAAGCAAAAGATCTGCATATGTCGGGTCACTGTATTCCTCAATTTTACGTTGTATTTCCTGTTGAATACTCATTTTCATCCTCATTTCTCATATTTTTATAAACATCCCATGGTTTGATTTCGGTTAGGTGCTCTAAATTATGCTTTTCTAATAGTTCCATAATAGTTTGCTTGGATTCATAAGAATTTATCGCTCCCGATGAAAATTCAGCAAATCGCGGCATCTCCTTTACCGCAATGCTCCTGAAGACATGATTGTCGGCTGAAGACGGAAGTACTATGAAATCATACACCTCTGCAAATATTTTCCCCTTGTATTTTCTTAAAATACGCCCTCTTCTTTGAATAAATTCTTTAGGATTAGATGTGCTCGCCAAGAAGTAAGCGGTTTGGGTAGCGGGTATATCAACTCCCTCATCTAAACATTTTATGGAAACGAGTATTTGAATGTTCCCTTCATCAAAGCGCTTTAAAATCCCACTTCTTTCTTTATTGGGGATTTCCGAATTGAATCGATGAACTCTAATTCCTAATTCAGCAATTGCATTTACAACAAAATCCACTTCACCTTCCGCACAATAAACGATCGCATGATGGATTTCCTTGGTCTGCCTCAACATTTTAATGAGTATTTCTTTCTTATTTGCTGCACTTTTTATAATTTTCGTCCTGTTTAACAAAAGTTTTTCCAACTGTTCTTTCTCAGCAATTGTTTTGTTTTTCTTGTTGTATAAAACAGCAATTCGGAATGTTAATCTTTCGTATTCTTCAATTTCTTCTAGCGTTAACTGCACTTGAATTGGATGGTATCGGTAGTTGGTTAAATAACCTTCACTAATAGCTTGCGATAACGTAAACTGAAAAACCGTTTTATCAAAAAAACGTTCTATTTTAGAAGTGCCTTCATCGTCCCACCATCTTTGAGGGGTTGCTGATAAACCTATTCGCGCATCAAACCCTGAAAATTCAGAAAGTGAGATAGATTCACTTCCGAGGTAGTGGCATTCATCTGCCAAAACAAAACCTGATTTCTTAATTTTGGATATCGCTCCTAAAAAATCCTTGTCCGCGATGCTTTTGTAAGAGCCTATCAATACGACTCGGTTTCTAAAACCATTATTATAATCCCAGATTAAATTTTCTATGTTTGGTAACCATTTTTTCTTAGCATAAGCTATCACATGATAATTTTTTATATCAAACAGGCCGAAATCATCCACCCACTGGTCTATTAAGTGTAAAAATGGAACAATTATGACAAGAAATTGTTTTCCTTTCTTCAAATAATGTTCATTCGCACAAGCCAAGCTAGTAATAGTCTTTCCAGTTCCAGTTGCCATTTCAAATAGTCCATTAAAACCATTGTTTTTGAAGTTGTCGACTGCTTCCGTTTGGTAATTCCGTAGCTTAATCATGTTATCAGTATTCTCCTTTAAAGAAATTTGATAGTTCCGATAGAAGATACTTCTAGAACATTATTGTAGAATAAATCTTTTGGTAATATCTGTTCTTCTTTCAAGGTCCGTTTTAATAAGCCTTTTTCAACAAGATATTCAGCCACATTCGTTTTGAATAATACGCCCTGGTAAATACCAAGCACCTCTTTGACTAAATCATAATACCCTAATCCTGCATGTTTCTGATTCAATACTATTAACGGATCAGTTCTATACGAATTATTATCCGGCTTCACAAAGTTGTATCCTAATATATTCAAACAATATTGAATTAATTGGGGTTTCCATCGGTAACCTTTTATTTTTGGCAGCTTACTCCTCAGCCCTGAAATTTGATGAAGCGAACAAAATTTACGATTATTTAATTCTTTTTCAATTAAACTTCTAACTTGATCTAGCACTTCCTCAGAGATATTCAATGCCTGTTTCAAAATTAAATCGTCTTCACTGACTGGAACTAATTTTGCTTGCTCAATTAAACTGTTAATAGTCAAACTCATCGTTGATTCTGCATACCCATACTTACTTCCTATTTCGGATATTTCTTGTCTTGTCCATGTTCTGTCTGTGGAAAGTTCAGAAATGATAATTTCCTCAATTGATATAGGCTTATCTTTAGGATAAATAATTTTTGTATGGCCTTCAAAATCGGGAAACACATATTTTAGAGCATTCATAAAATCTACATCAGTTTTTATTTGAGCATCCTTAAAAAATTGAGCCGCTTTAGGTTGGAATTTCAATTGTTGGAAAATGATATTCGAAGAAATATATCCTTTTTCCATTACCATTTGTTGCCCCAGTTTTAAAATTTCTTCTTTTATTTCTCCTCCGAGAGTTGTAGACAAACTACCAACAGCTCTAATAATGCCATTCGTCGACACTAACCTGTCTGATTTGCTAACTGCTTGCTCGATTGTATATATTTCTACTCCTAATTCGTCGGCCAATTCTGCTTTGCTTACGCTGTTTCCCATATTTACTATTTTTCTATAAACTAATTCTTCTGTCGTAAATTTTTCTTGGTGCTTACTATATATATACATCGTATTCCCATGGCCAAAAGAAAACTCTTCTTCATACAAGTAACGTAAATAATAATACATTTTGAATAATGAAATATCCATTTTTTCGAGAGGCTCTTCGAAAATTTGATACAGTTTTTTTGAAGTAATAAAATCTTCTTCAGTTAGATAAGTGGATAAGTAAGAATATATTTTCTCAAATAAGTTTGAAGGAATATGCTTTGGATCAAACAGCTCATAATACATTGAAGCACTTTTGATATAATTCTCATGTCTATCTAAAATAGCAGGAATATTTCTATCGAATTCTGTGTCTATTGAGAAATCAATATCTCCAGTAGATAGCTCTTTATATAATCCTTCAAATATTTGCCTATTTTCTAAATCATTGAGGTCTATTCTTCCTCCCATTTTATGTTCGATTATATATGCGACTTTATCTTGTTTTGAGATTTTATCTTTAATAAATATTCCTTCGTTATATTTCTCATAATCTAACTTGCTCATTATAGCTTCCAAATTATGAAGCAAGTAATATTTAACCTGCTTGTTTTCATCATTTATACACCCTGTTATCGTGTCTAAGACAACATCTTCTGAGACAATTTTAGGTAAAAAGTCCAACTTTTCTTTTAGCCCAGAAAGAATGATAGATACTCTTTCTGAATTATAACTTGGAACAATTAAATCAAAGGTATGGTCATATATGAAATAATCATTAAATATATCTTGATAAACAAACGTATTAAGTAAGTCATGCGATTTGATTAATTTATTTAAATTATCTAAATAATTTGCATTTCTATTCGACAATACATTAATAATAAATTCTAAATCATCACCGAAATATGCAATAATTTTCTTTTTTAGTTTAAGTTCTATCTGACGCACTCTTTCTCTAGTAACACCAATTAAATGCCCTACTTCTTCTAAGACAGCCTCGTTAGATACTAAGCGTAGATCCCAAACAACTTTTTCGTTTTCATTTAAGGAGTCCTTAAAGCTTTCATTAAATGAATGAAATACTTTTATCTTGTCAGAGTAGAAATGGACCAGGTATAAATAAAAGGGATGATCTTCTAGGTTTATGGCTATTAACCATTCATTTATTGTTTTATCTTGGTTTTCATTAAATAGCCCTTGACTAAGTGATGGAATCATTGTATTACTGAACTTAAAGGAAGAATGAAGCTGACTTAATAACTGTTTCATCGTAATATCAAATTGTGAATCTAACAAATCAATATCTCCCGCTCTTACTGTTTTAAGTTCCTCTAGACGTTTTTGCATGGTCGTATAAAATTTATTAAATGCTTTCTTCGAGAGTTTAAGTTCATCTTTCTTAATTTGATAAAAATTGTTTATGCTGCTAGTTAACTCATCTGCCCTCATTATTAAAGAGTTATAGTCATTGCAATAAGAAATGTATTCTTTGCGTGTTGAGAGACAGAACGCAGGGTAATATTTTTCTGGAGAAACAGTAGTTAGATAGTCTGGCTCTTGTATTTCCTTCTCAGTTTCTGATTTCCTTTCTACTGAATTTTCTGTTGAATAGAAAGAATATAATTTATCAAAAGTATCAAAAATTTTTTTCTTTCCTGTACCGTTACTAGTGATAAACGCACTAATAAATACATTATCGATTTGAGATATATTAGAGACTTTCAAATTAGTTGCTACTTTTTTTAACTGATTGTAGCTATTTCCAGAAAAATACTGAAAAATGTTCATATCAGATACTATTGTTGCACCTTCTCTCATTCTCGTTAAAATATTTTGATACAGCGGAACAGAGCCTAGTCCAACAAGATTTTGATTCAATGCCTTGTTCAATTCTAAATAATAGTCAAACAGCGTTTCTCTTGAATACATACTATGTGAGAAAGTCTTTTGTGAAATATCTGAAAGATAATATATCCCATCACTTTCCAAGCCTGTTATTAATGACTGATATTTTATTTTTGTAATTATTTCTCGAAGTTTAAGAGGCCGCAAGAACTCTTTACTTGAATATTCCTCTAGTAAATCTAGGATTTGAGCTTCTTCTTTCGAAAGGTTCTCTTTAACGTCCGAAGAATCGCTATACAATTCAAGTGCTATAGGTTGGAGAGTATAATCCGCCTCATCTTTCAAGAGGAAACCAGATTCGATAAATTCGTTTTGCAGTAGTCTCTCATCAACATGAGGATTTAACGACTTAAATCCGTATAGCGGAATGCCGCTGAAAAAATTATTGCTTCTTATGTTGAAATGCCTGCACAAATAGCTGAAGTCAAGTAAACCCCAGTCGATATTTAAATAAGCATCCTCTTCTAATTTCGCAGGTACAGAAATTACTTCATTGGTATCTTTTCTATAATTCACAGGAAAAAGTGCCTGCCCTTTTTCCACTTCAAAATGTGCACCCCTTAATGCTAACTCATGAACAGTTTTATTAAATTTATTTTTATCTGACCCATAAAGAGATCGAAAATAATCTAGAGAAATGAAACGTTCATATGTAAGCGAAGTTTTCATTTCTGCAGTCAGTTCCTCAATGGGTAAATTTAGATGTGATAACGATTGACAAAAATGTGGTATAAATACCCCTTCTTTTAACATATTTCTTCATCCTTCGGCTATCATTTTTTGTATATTGGACCAATATAGATATTATTATTTAAATCTTATCAACTTACTTACTTTAATTCAATAGGTCAAGTGAATTTGCTAATATAAAAGCATCTTTTGTTATTCAGTTTGACTGACAAAAGATGCTTTTTGCAACCTCACGGAAAGTAATTAAAGTTTACTTCTTAATGTCTTATACAAGTCTTTCGCAACCAACGTATATACAAATTTGTAATATTTATCATCAGAACCAAAGAGTTTCTCATAGGATTGCTGATTATTGGTGTATTCATCCATTATTTTATCTTGGAAGAATTCAGGGAATAGTGATTTTCCGAACATTTCAGCATCATTCGTCTTAGCCATGGTAACTAATTTTTGATCAGGATTCTCAACAAATGATCTATAAAGTGATTCCAATAAGACGCGATCCTTGTCATTGAAATCATCGGGAAAGCGTTCATTAACGCGATGGATAATTTCTTCCAAAGAATCCCGTTCATCGGGTGGCTTAACAGTGGCATTCATCTCTTTTGGATGAGTTAGTAATCCTGCAGCTGGATCTTCAGCGATAAGATGGATATCACCAGCGAAATCTTCCCGAAGCTTGTAATACTCTAATTTTATCTTATCCTTGAGATCGACTCTTTCTCTCTGCTCCCGTGGGATAAATTTCAATAAATGGTTAACAAAGACGTTTTCCTCCAACATATCCATGTCAAAAGTCCGATCGAGTTGCGCCACATAGTTATACCATTTATCAAAATTCCTTGCCGTTACCCTGAAATCATAACGTTGGTCATCACTCAGTTCGTCATAGCGATTTGTGATCGGTTTGAATTGGCTGGACAACCGGCCCAACAAGCGTTCGTCCTGTTTTTTCTGCGCTTGTTTGATCAGTTTGATGACGTTATCGATGTCCATTTGGTTGTACACATTGAATTTACGCAGTTTGGCTTGGGTATCGTAAATCAAATTTATATTGATCTCTTCGTCCAAACGTGTTTCTTCATAAAACGGTTGGAAGGCATCCTGGATGTCTTCTTCGCTGTTGACGAAATCCAGGATAAACGTATCCTTCTTGCCAGGCATCGTCCGATTCAAGCGTGAGAGCGTTTGGACGGCTTTCACACCCCGTAATCTTTTGTCAACAAACATCGTGTGCAGGAGCGGCTCATCAAAACCGGTTTGATATTTTTCCGCAACAATCAAGACGTTGAAGCCATCGGAATGGAAAGCTTCCTTAAGTTGCGACTCCTTGATCCGTTCGCCTGCCTTGGTTTTGTTCAGGGATGATTCGGTAAACTCGTCGCCTTCTTCAGTGGTAACTGAACCAGAGAATGCAACAAGAACATCCAAGTCACGGTAGCCTTTTTCCTTGATGTAGGCCTTGAACTCCTGCAAGTAGCGCACCGCATGGAGCAGGTCTTTCTTGGTTTTGATAAGTGCCCTTAAATGGCTGTCCAGCAATCGATAAAAACGTTGTTTATCGACCGGATTGTTTGCTGATGATGCAGTCCTTTTTGGTGTCGTTTTCATTTTGGAAGTCGACTTCTTTTTTGGTCCTGCCGTGGCGTAGTCCGGACTTTTGAGACCTTCTTGATTGAGTATCTTCCTGATAACTCGCTTGTCCACCTTATGTTTCTCTAACATCTGTACGAGATTTTGTTTATGGAATATTTCAGTTTTATTAATTCCCTTTTCAATGAAACAATCTGCATATGCTAAAAATACTCTTTCGATATTTTCCCGTGAACAAGAATACCCTTCATATTTCGTCATCAGTTCTCGGACAGCTTCAGCTCGTTTGCTACCGGTGGGACATTTTTCCGCTTCTATAGATAAGTCTTTATAGAAGTTTTTTCTGTTTTTTACAGCTTCTTTTTTCCAACCTGACCCTTTGATGTCATACATTGCGTGTCTATCTCTATTTCTATTAAGGTTTCCTGCTCCGACAAAAATAATACTTTGACCCACCCAACTCTCTCCTATCTGCTCCAAATCTTGTATGTATAATTTCTTTACAATTATTACTATATCCAGTATAACAAAGTTAATATTTATTTATATGGTCTTTTATACGTAATATTGACCTGGTTGAGAGTGTAAAATATTTTGTGTAAATAGAAAAAAGGAAGTCCCTTCTGTAGAATAGAGTTACCACAACACATTCACAGAAAAGAGGACTTCCCTATGAACGATTTTACTACAGAAATTCTAAAGACTCTAGCGAACAAAGGCGATTTGAATGAATTATTCCGTGTCCATTTGGAGAAAGCTGTCAATACGCTTCTCAAAACGGAGTTAACGGCTTTCCTCGATTACGAAAAGTACGATCGCATTGGTTTTAACACGGGTAATTCTCGTAACGGCTCCTATGACCGTACGGTCAAGACCGAGTATGGGGAACTTCATCTCCAGATTCCGCGCGACCGCAACGGCGAGTTCAAGCAACAGACTGTTCCTGCTTATAGACGGACGAATGATACCTTAGAGGAGACCGTCATTCACCTCTTCCGAAAAGGTATTACCATGTCGGAAATCGCAGACTTGATTGAGAAAATGTATGGGCATCACTACACGCCCCAAACCATGTCCAATATAACAAAATCTTTTACAGAAGAGGTCACGTCGTTTAAAGAGCGGGAGCTTCATGACCGTTATGCCGCTATTTATATGGACGCAACGTATATCCCTTTAAAGCGGAAAACCGTCGCCAAGGAAGCCATTCATATCGCAGTTGGCATTCGCCCGGACGGTTCAAAGGAAGTGTTGAGCTACGCGATTGCACCAACTGAATCCATCACGATTTGGGAAGAGATTTTAATGGACCTCCAGGAACGTGGTGTGAAAAACGTCCTCCTTTTCATCACGGATGGTTTAAAGGGGATGGCAGGGGCCGTTCAGCGGTTCTATCCCAAAGCCCGTTTTCAACATTGTTGTGTGCACGTTTCCCGTAATATCAGTCACAAGGTACGCGTTGATGATCGCAAGGATGTTTGTGACGATTTTAAAATGGTGTATCAAGCTGCGTCTAAAGAGGCGGCATTGGAAGCACGTGGTGCTTTTGCGAAAAAATGGAAAGTAAGCTACCCAAAAGTGGTGGCATCCATCCTCTCGAATGATAACTTGCTTACTTTCTATGATTTCCCCGTAGCCATACGCAAGAGTATTTATTCGACGAACCTGATTGAATCCTTCAATAAGCAAATCAAGAAGTACAGCCATCGGAAGGAACAGTTCCAGAATGAAGATTCTATGGAACGCTTCCTGGTCTCGTCTTTTGATACGTACAACCAGAAATTCTTGGGCCGTAGTCATAAAGGCTTCCAACAGGCCGAAGGCGAGCTGGAACAAATGCTATGCGAACTGTTGGAAGTGTAGAAGCAATCTGCAGCAGGGAAAAGCCATTTACACAAAATTATTGACGCTCCCACCTGGTTTTTTTCTGATGTACTAGTTAGCAATGGTTTGGAATTTTGAAAATACAACAATAACATCCCCACAAGAAAAACATTTGATAAAAATTAAAAAAAGGACGCAACCATGTTAGTTTTTACAACTAATATGGTTGCACCTTTTTTTATAAATCAATTCTTTAATAAATACTCCCCTACAGAAATGCGTCTTTAGCCGTAATCCATAAGATAGGTAACGGCAGCCAGCTATGTCAACAAAGGCAGTCGGACACCCGTTACTAGCGTGGCCACCTTCAACGTCATAATCCATTCTTAATTGAATTTTTTGCCACTGATTTTTCTTATCAATCTGCAAAATCGGTCCCACTCCTCCGGATACTGGTTATCGCCGTAAATACGAATATTTTTCTTGTCTCCAACAACTTCAATCTCCTACTGGGTACCATCGCAAACCAGCGGATCACTGTATTCTTTCTTTCATCGAAGTAAACCTAAGTCCCTCAACTCATTGATAAATTTGTCGCTCGTGTTCTGTCTGATCGTTTTTGCGTAATAATCGACTTCGCCGTCCCCTCGGTGTTCCCACTTCAATTCCTTGCTGTCAAAATGGATTTCCATCTCATAATAACCACCAAAATAACCACCGACAGATGCTTTCAAATTTCTAATCTCACTGTAGGCATCAATGTTTGATAGCTCTTTGTTTGTCATGTTTTAATATCCTTCCAAGTGTCTATTTATTTTTTCCAGATTCTTGATTTACAAATGCAATAATCTTTTCGATTACACCATTGAAATTTTCTTTGAGCTCATGTTCCCATATCCGCAAGACTGTCCAGCCTTGTTCCTCATAATGGTCTGTGACTTCTCGATCGTGTTCTACGTTCCTCATCAATTTATTTTCCCAGAATTTTATGTTTGTTTTCGGCATCGTACCGTGGACGGGGCACCGGTGCCAAAAACAGGAATCAATAAATATAACAAGTTTGTACTTTTTAATTGAGATATCCGGGGTACCATAAAGGCTCCTATCATTCTTACGGAACCGAAGACCCTTTCTCCAAAGAGCGCGTGACACAGTGTTTTCAAGTTTTGACTGCGCACGAATGGAACTCATTGTCTTATGACGTTGCTCCTGAGTCATTTTGTCAACCATTCTGAACACCTTCTCGTTCGTTATAGTTATGAAACAAGAATCCCCTTTCATTATATCACGATTTAAACTTGAACAATTGAGTAGTCATCGGTGTCTTAAAGAAATAGGTAAGATCGAACCCCCTGCAGAAATCGTGATTGCGGGGTAGCCATGAATGAGGATGAAATGCGAATTAGGCCCCGTTCCGCTTCAGCGGTTACGGGGCTTTTGAGGCTTTCAAGCCTGGAGACCTTGGCTCCAGGCGGTCCCATGGCGGACCACAAGCAATCACGCATTTCGGAAGGGTGTCTCCAGAGAAATACAAAGAAGTACCCTACTCCAAAAAAGAAAAGTACTTCTGTTTAGAATTTTATCTAAAATATAAAGTACCAAAGCAAAACACCCTCAAAATTATATTGAGGGTGTTTTCCTGAAGGAGGTATTTCAAAAAAATTATTTACAAGCACTCCAGCCGCCATCAACGGGCATTGTAACAGCTGTTACATAAGAGGCTTCTTTTGATCCCAGGAAGATGGCTGCAGCGTTCAATTCACCTGCACAACCATAGCGTTTCATTGGGACAGTGATATCCATATAACCTTGGAATGCATCTGTATTCAGAGTATCAGTGGTCAATTCAGTTTCAAAGTAACCAGGACAAATAGTGTTTACAGTGATGTTATGTTCAGCTAACTCACCCGCAACAGCACGTGAGAAGTTCACGACACCGGCTTTAGAAGCGTGATAAGCTGACTGTAGTTGATTCGTACCCATCAACCCATACATAGAAGAGATGTTAATAATCCGGCCGTAGTTCGCTTCTTTCATCGCTTTTGAATAGCAACGCGTCATTTTGAAGACACTTGTCAAGTCCAGCTCCATCGTGAAGTCCCAAGCTTCGTTGGTCATTTCAGTGATAGCACCGCCTTCACTTGCACCAGCATTGTTTACCAATACATCCACTTTACCGTATGTTGCTAAAATTTTATCTAGTGAATTTTGGATACTTTCGTCATTTGTTACGTCCAAGCGGATAGCTAATGCTTTTCCACCTGCTGCCTTAATTTCTTCAGCGATTTCTTCCAAGCGGTCGACGCGACGTGCCATCAAGACAACTGTTGCGCCTTGTTTCGCAAAACCTCTTGCCATTTGGACTCCCAAACCACTTGATGCACCAGTAATTGCGACAACTTTACCTTCATAATTAAACATTTTTTCTTCCTCCAAATAAAATATTAGTTAGCGAAGGCGCCTAAACCTTCGTAATTATCACTGTGAATAACATCTGATTTCAAGTAGTTAATGATTGATTCCGGAATTTCCACGCCTTCTGTTCTGTTTTTCTCATAACGTTGGTTGGATCCCTGACCAGGGTAACGAACGCTTGTATTGCCGGTAGCCGGTTTAACGCTGTTCAATTCTGCCATTGTCTGGGTGATGTTTTCCTTGAATGTATCAGCATTGCCAAAGCGTGCTGGATCGATGACGATGTATAGTTGGCCCAAGTTACGACCTGAATGCAAGTCATGGTACATGGAGCTGACGTGCTTACCAAATGGCAAGTTCATCAAAATACCAGAGAAGATATCCACCATCATCATTAAGCCATACCCTTTTGGTCCTGCAATTGGCATCAAACCATTAACTGCATTTGGATCTGTGGTTGGTTGACCATCGCTGTCAACAGCCCAGTCAGATGGAATTGAACGACCTTTCGAACGCGCATCCAGGATTTTTCCCCATGCCTGAACGGTTGTTGCCATATCAAAAATCAGTGGTGTGTCCATTGAACTTGGAGCACCGAAGCCAAGTGGGTTCGTACCATAGTAAGGTTCTGCTCCGCCGAAAGGAACCGCCATCGGATCGGATTGGGTCATGGCCATACCTACTAATCCAGCTTCCGCAATTTTACGCAAGTAGTATGAAAGTGTACCGGTATGCCCACATTTAGAAACACCGATTACTGCCACACCTGATTTTTTCGCCATTTCGATGGCTGGCTCAAGCGCCAGGTTTGCCACGTATTGTCCTTGGGCATTGTCACCATGGAATACGCCGGAACTTTCCCCCGTTTTTTCAAATACGATTTCTGGTTCACGAGTGATGCCACCTTTGTTGATACGTTCGGAATAATATTCAACGCGGACCGCACCGTGTGAGTGCACACCGCATAAATCGGCATAAACCAAGTGGTTTGCTGTTTCTACTGCTTGCTCTTTTGGCAAACCGGCTGCTTCAAGTTTATTTTGGATTAATTCGTGTAGTTCATTAGGAGTAACTTTGATCATTTTTTCTTCTGACATTATATATAACGCTCCTTTTATTAGACTAGTAACTTTTCAAGTGGGGTGTTTCCACTCCCTCTTCGTTGATAAGTTCATATTATCACAATGTTAGAGTGTGCGACTTAGACAAAACAAACAAAAAAACGTTATTTTTTAGTTAATATATATAAAACGTTTAAATCAAAACTCTTCAAGAGTCCATTTAAAAGCTTTTTTAGTATCTTTTTTTAAAAATAGACTTATATGACAAAATGCACAAATATACACTTACTTATTGTGAATTTTTTATCAATTAACGAAAATGTTTGTTTTTATATTTACGACAGCACCCATATCCCTTTGAGGCTTGCAAGCCCGGAGACTTTAGGCTTCGAGCGGTCCCACGGCAACACACAAGCAACACGCAGTCCGGAGGGCATTTCCTTTACCAATAACCCAGAACAAAAAAATACCCCACTCTATTCGAATGAGGTACTTCTCTTTGAAGTTGAATCTGAACTTACCCTTCCTGCAACCACCCAGTCACATCTTCATCAGTTCCCAGAACATAATGGGTGCCATCAATCAGATGCTGTGTGCCTTTGGTATAATCCAATCCACTCGTTTCATAATCGTATGCTAACGCAACACGTTTACGTTCAACGACCGGATTCGCATGCGGGATTGCGGAAATCAATGATTTCGTATAGGGGTGAATCGGATTGTTGAAGATTTCATCGGTTGTGCCGGTTTCAATCATATGTCCCAAATGAAGCACACCGATGCGGTCGGAAATGTAACGAACCATCGATAAGTCATGGGCGATGAACAAATAGGCGATATTGGTTTCTTCCTGGATTTCTTTCATCAAGTTAACAATTTGCGCCTGGATGGAAACATCCAGCGCACTGATTGCTTCGTCCGCAATGATTAAATCAGGATTCATGATCAACGCCCGAGCAATCCCCAGACGTTGCCGTTGCCCCCCGGAAAACTGGCTCGGGAAGCGGCCCGCAAAATCACGGGATAAACCGACCCGTTCCAAAATATCCATGACCTTTTCAGCTCGTTCATTTCTTGTGCCGGCAGTACCTTGAATATCAAGTCCATGGGCAACAATATCCATGACGTTTTTGCGTGGATTCAAACTTGCCATCGGATCCTGGAAGATCATTTGCATTTTCGTCCGCAGCATACTGTTGGTTTCTTTTTTTAATTTGCCGGAAATATCCTGACCGTTGAAATTGATCGAGCCGTCGGTAATGTCATGAAGACGGATAACCGAGCGGCCAATCGTGGATTTTCCGCTTCCGGATTCCCCTACCAAACCATATGTTTCACCCGGATAAATATCGAAGGATATGCCGTCGACAGCTTTCACTGTATAGTTGCGATTTACCTTAAAGTATTGTTTTAAATCTTTGACTGCTAATAGTGGTTCACTTTGCAACGCCATACGTTTCTTCCTCCTTCTTCATCCGTTCGATACGTTCCACCAATTCTTCCGGTAACGTATATTCTGGACCATTTTCACTCAACAACCAGGTTGCCGCAAAATGTGTATCCGTCACTTTCATGAGATGCGGTTCTTTTTCTTTATCAATATGCAGAGCATACGCATTTCTTGGGTAGAATGGATCACCAACGATTTCCCTGGCCATGTTTGGTGGATTACCGGGGATGGAATACAATTTATCCGTGTTCGTATTCAAATCAGGCATAGCAAGCAGCAAGCCCCATGTATACGGGTGTTGCGGATTGTAGAAAATCTCGTCGGTTGTACCTTTCTCAACGATTTTCCCTGCATACATTACATTGACGTAGTCCGCAACTTTCGCTACCACACCCAAATCATGAGTGATGTAAATAACGGAAATACCGGTTTTCTTTTGAATGTCTTTGATCAGTTCCAAAATTTTGGCTTGGATGGTTACATCCAATGCCGTGGTCGGTTCATCACAAATCAGAACATCGGGATCACAGGCCAAAGCAATGGCAATGACAATCCGTTGACGCATTCCACCGGACAAATGATGTGGATAGCTCTTCATGCGTTCTTCCGGATTGGTGATACCAACCAGTTCCAACAAGCGTACCGCTTTTTCGTATGCTTCTTTTTTCGGCGTCTTGTAATGCGTGCGCATACCTTCCATGATTTGGTTACCGATGCTCATGGTTGGGTCCAATGAAGTCATTGGATCCTGGAAAATCATCGCAATGCGTTTACCATTAATCGTGTTACGCATTTGTTTTTTGGAAAATTCCAAAATGTTCTTGGTCACTTCTGTTTCTTTATCTTCATAGGTGTAATTAATTTCGCCACTTTCAATGGTTCCGTTTTTGCTTAAAATCCCCATGATGGCTTTTACCGTCACGGACTTCCCGCTTCCGGATTCCCCCACAATCGCAACTGTTTCACCGCGGTATAAATCGAGGTCAATGCCACGGACCGCTTTCAGTTTGCCGCCATGTGTCTTGAAACTGATGGCTAAATCCCTTATTTCCAATACTTTTTCTCGTGTCATGTGTTACACCTCTTTCAACGTTGGGTCTAACGCATCACGTAACCCGTCTGCGAGCAAGTTGAAGCTCAACATCAATAGTCCCAATACCAATACTGGTGGAATAATCATATAAAAATGTGTTGTTAATGATTTAAAGTTTTCGGAAATCAATGATCCCAACGAGGCCATCGGAACGGGAATCCCGATTCCCACAAACGCCAGAAAAGCTTCCGTGAAAATCGCACTTGGGATTGAGAACATCGACATGATCAAGAGTTGCGAGAAGATGTTGGGCAAGACTTCCTTGAACATGATTTGCAGGTCATTGGCTCCCATTGTGCGGGCCGCCAATACATACTCACTGCCCTTCAACTTCAACATCGAAGCACGGGCAATCCGGCTCATACCGATCCATCCGGTCAAAGCAATTGCCAAGGTGATACTCAACAGACCCGGTTTCAAAATGATAATCAATAGCGTTACAACAACCAAACTCGGGATACCATTAATGATTTCCAGGGTCCGTTGCATGATATTGTCGATTGCACCACCATAATAACCAGAAACCATTCCGTAAGACATCCCGATCAATACATCCACGATTACCGCAATCAGTGCGATATAAAGGGAAATCCGGGTCCCCATCCAGGTCCGGGTAAATAAATCACGCCCCAAAACATCGGTGCCGAACCAGTGGTAGACATCTTCGCCACCCGCCAAGGTTTCGTATTTGTTTACCACGACTTCTCCCGTGGAGGTCTTCAACGTTTCGGATCCGTCAAAGATACCCAGGTTTTCAAGCACGGGAATACGTGGCGCCATACTCTCATGGCCGGTGATTTGTTGATCGTACTCGTATCCGGAAATCATGGGACCAAAAATGGCCAACGAGGAAATCAAGACAATCATGATGAACCCAAATACAGAACCTTTGTTGCGGGCAACACGTTTCAGCATTTGTTTCCATTGGGGATCTTCGGTATAAATACTTTCTTCCAATAAGACATCTTTATCTTCAACAAAGGTCAGTTCTTTTGGAAGTTGGTTTATGTTGTGAATTGTATTATCCATTTACATTCTCCTTTGCCAAGCGAATCCGTGGGTCAAGGACACCGTATAAAATATCCACCACCAGCATGATGGCCACATACATGGCACTATAAACGAATGCTAATGTCAAAATAACATTATAGTCATTGGATTGAATCGCCTGAATCATCAATTGACCGATTCCAGGTACCGAGAAAATTTTCTCAACCACGAGACTACCGGTCATCAAGCTAACAACCAACGGCCCCAAGATAGTGATGATGGAGATGGATGCATTTCGCAACGCGTGCTTGAAGATTAATTGCACACCGGAAACACCCTTACTCTCAACCAGTTGCACATAATCCGAGTTCAATACTTCAATCATCTCTGTCCGGGTAAAACGCGCGACTGTTGCCGTTACCGTCATGCTTAACGCCATGGCTGGCAGAACATACGCAATTAAACCTTGGTCTTGATTGAACAGCATCGGGAATAACCCCAATTGAAAGCCTAAATAATACGAAAGACCCAAAGCGAACACATAAGATGGAATTGAAACCCCAATAACTGAAAAGAAAGTTGCGGCTGTATCAATGAAAGTGTTGTGTTTCAAAGCTGCCAAGATTCCCAAAGCCAAACCGGAAATCGTTCCTAATACGATGGAGATAGCTCCCAGCATCAACGAGATAGGGAGACGGTTTTTTAAGAGAACCGATACAGGTGTATTTTTGGAAATCGTGTAAGAATCGCCAAAATCACCCGTTAACATGTTCTTGACATAGCGGAAAAACTGAACCACAACGGAATCGTTTAACCCGTATTTCTCTCTAAGCACCATTTGTTGCTCGATGGATAGCTTCTCGTCGTTGAACGGGGAACCAGGCATCCACTGCATTAGGATAAATAAAACGAGAACAATAACAAATAATGTGGCAATGGACATAACGAGACGTTTTCCAATATATTTTTTCATTTGATTGGTCCTTTCTTTCAAAATGAAAAAGACGAGCGCGTTGGATTTGTTACGGACGCAGCCGCATCTTGTCCTTTCACACCCGTGCCTTTTCCATTTTCAGAAACTATTATTAATCGATTGTTGCATTTTTATAAACTTTTGGTACTCCAACGGCATGGGAGTCTACTCCCTTAACGTTGCTCTTCACCATTACTGCACTACCTTTTTGGTAAACAGGCAGGATTGCTGCATCATTCAACAAGATGCTCTCAGCTTCTTTTAGAGCTTCCCAACGCGCTTCTTCATCGTTAGCCAGGTCTCCTGTTTTAGAAGATTCCACAAGTTCGTCGTATTTTTCATTAGACCAGCTACCATTGTTGTTAGAAGCATCCGTAACCCATAGATCCAAGTATGTCATCGGATCCGCGTAGTCAGGTCCCCAACGTGTCAAGCCCATGTCATAGTCTTTTTGTTGCATACGTTCCAAACGTGTTTTCTTAGGCATTTGTTCGATTTCAACGGTTAGGCCTTCAAGGTTCGCTTCAACTTGTGATTTAATCATTTGTGAAACGTTGATGGCACTTTCAGTATCTTCAACCAGCAAGCTGAATGTGAATTCTTCCGCACCTAATTCTTCTTTCGCTTCTTCAAACAATGCTGCTGCAGCGTCTAAATCATGCGTTAAGTAAGTATCGGCTGTTTCCCGGAAATCTTTACCATCTGGTCCGTTTGCCAAACCATTTGGAATCGCGAAGTCAGCTGGGACTGAACCGTCTTTCAAAGCAGTGTTGACAATTGCTTCTTTGTCAATCGATTTTGCAACGGCTTCTCTTAGTTTGTTGTTGCCCAATCCTTCAACTTTCGTATTTACTGAAACATACCAGAGGTAACCATCTTGTATGTTTGTGAATTCTGGATCATCCTTGAACAAGTCAACTTGTTCACCGGCCAACGTTACTACATCCAAATCGCCATTTTGGTAAGACAGCATGGCTTGTTGAGAATCCTTGATGACTTGGAAATTCAAGCCTTCGATTGCAACGTTAGCGGCATCATAGTAATCAGCATTTTTTGCTAATTTGATACTTGTAGCTAACGGTTCATAAGATTCCAATGTGAATGCACCGTTTGCGATTGTTGTTTCTGGTGACGTTCCGTAATTAGCTCCGACTTCGGTCATGAATTTTTCATTCATCGGGAAGAAAGATGGGAATGCCATCAAGCTTTCAAAGAAAGGAACGGGATGTGTTAATTTCACTTCTAATGTTTTATCGTCTTTAGCTGTTACACCTAGTTTATCAGGCGTTTCGGAGCCATCCATGATTGCAGCAGCATTTTCGACGCCGGCAATATCCATGATGTACGCATACTCGCTCGCCACTTCCGGGTCAACCAAACGTTGCCATCCGTAAACAAAGTCATTCGCTGTGACTGCATCACCATTGGACCATTTTGCGTCTCTAATAGTGAATGTATAGGTTAGACCATCTTCACTGACTTCTGTGTTCTCAGCCAAACCTGCCACTGCATTTCCGGATGAATCTAGTTGGTATAGACCTTCCATCAAACTGGCAATGACTTGGAATGAAGCCCCGTCAGTTGCAATTTGCGGGTCCAGTGAAGCTACCTCAACATCAAATTGGACATCAAGTAATTTGTCCCCTGTCGCTTCTGTATTTGAAGATGTATCTGCGGTACTTTCAGTTGTACCTGTAGATGCCCCGCCACATGCTGCCAACAACGCCGTTGCAGCTAAACTTGTCGCGTATAGTTTTAATTTTGCCTTCTTTACCATCGTCAACCCTCCAAATTACCAACCCACAATAAATAGATTAGAATCTTTTAATTTTTAACTAACGAGATTATAACCTTGTTTGTCATGCATAGTCAAATCTTTTTTAACTATAATCTCATTTTTCAGTCAAACATGTCAATTAAGTGATGGTTTTGAGGCAAGAATTATGAGAATGCGATGGCCTACAGTTCCAACTCAAATATGATTTTAGTGAGTGAGCTGGATTATTTTACAAAAAGTTCCAGCTCAGAAGTTTGAGTTGGAACTTTTGCGAAAAAAATACTGCTGGAGAGGATGTCTCCAACAGTATTTGCGATTACTAACAAAATCAGGAACTATCATTTATGGTTCGGGTAGGTATTCCTGTCGGAAATCCCGTAGGTCGGTGGGGTTGCTTGTGGCCGTGTCAAGGATGCAATGCGAAAGTAGGGAACGTTGGCGCTTCAGCGTCTACGCTCCCTTTGAGGCTTGCAAGCCCGGAGACTACAGGCTCCGGGCGGTCCCACGGCAGTACACAAGCAACCACGCAGACCGGAGGGCATTTCCTTCACCAACATCCAATAACCTAGAACCCAATTATTATTCTTTATAGAATTGTGCACTTTTTCTTACTATCAAAGTACTCGGAACAACAATTTGAATCGGCAACGGTATTTCTTTATTGATCGTTTTTTCTATCAAATCAATAACCAGTTCCGAAAGATAATTGATATCCAGGCGTATCGTCGTTAGAGGTGGAATCATGTATTGCGCATTGGCTAAGTCGTTAAAACCTATTAAACTTACATCTTGAGGTATTCGTACCCCCAATTCATGCGCCGCCTTATAACAGCCGCTTGCCATCGAATCATTGGCTATCATGACTGCTGAAGGTCTGTTACTCTCTCCCATTAACTCAAGAAACATCTCATAACCGGTTCTTGGTGAATAAGTACCTAATTTCAAAAAATCTGGATTAAAGAGCCCTCTTTGTGAAAGATAGTGTATAAACGTATCTTGTCTTTCATCGCCAATAAAATAGGGATCATCTACTTGATCTAAGTCGTCCCTACCACCGATAAAACCTATCTCTTTGTGACCGAGTTCTAAAAGATAGTTTAAGGCCTTTCTGGTTGCCCGACCAAGATTGAAATTAACCGAACTAAACTTGTCAGGGTTGGGACTGGTATCCGCAAACACCAATGGCTTCTGAAGTGATTCCAACCAATTGATGTGGTCCTTGGAAAACAAACCGACACAGATAATGCCATCAACATGTCGGACCGAAGAACGGGTATCATTGAAAGTTATGATGGGCATCGAATGCCCCTTCACCTTAAGTAAACTCTCAATCTCCACGCGAAGACTTAAATAGTAGGTATCCTCTACTTCGACATTCGTATCAATCCCAAAATACAAGCCGATAATTTTTTTTACAGTATTATTTTTTTTGACCGGTTCATAAGACAATTTCTCAGCCACTTCAAAAACTTTTTTCTTTGTTTCAATCGTTACTTGCAAATCTTCGTCATAATTGAGAACACGCGAAACAGTAGCGGGAGAGACTCCTGCTACTGTCGCTATATCTTTAATAGTCACTCTTTTTTTCTTCATAAAGGGCCACCGTCTTCTTATGTACTTTTGGTTTCGGTTTTAATTGCACAAGAATAACTCCCATCAGAATCAATAGGGCTCCAACCAGCATGCGGCCAGAAATAAATTCGTTCAAGAGAATTGCTGAAAATAACATTCCAAAAACAGATTCTGTTGAAAGGATAATGGCTGTTTCAGTCTCTTTTGTATATTGTTGCGAGCCTGTTTGCAATAAGAACGACAACATCGTACTAAAGATCCCTAAATACAGGATGGATAGGTTACCGGACAAGCTTGAAAAATCCATTGGCTTATTCTGTATCATTGCCACGCTCATTGCCAAGATAGCTGCTGTGCCCATTTGAACAGTATTCAAGGCAAAAGCATTTTCTCCAGCTACATAAGTACTGGTATAAATAATCTGCAAGGCAAAGAATATCGCACAAATCAAGGTCAGGATGTCACCGACATTAACACTATTAAAATCATTGAGGGACATTACAGCAATACCAATTATAGCAAAGATGGATCCGATTATGGTCATCCGGGACATTTTTTTCTTTAAGAAAACAACCCCAATCACCGGTACTAACACAACATTAAATGCGGTCAAAAAAGCATTTTTTGAAGGGGTCGTATACACAAGCCCTACAGTTTGGAAGAAAAAAGCGAGATATAAAATTATCCCCAGAATGCCACCCTTGATCAATGTCGCTTTGGTTATATGTTTTAACTGGTTATAAAAAAGAATCAGCATCGACAGAAAAGCAGTCGTAAAGCGCAGTGCCAGGATATGGATTGGAGAAAAAGACTCTAATGCGATAGAACTCATCACAAAACCAGATCCCCAAATTATTGCCACGATAAACAATCCTATCTGGCCTTTGATACGTTCACCCATGAAACTAGTCCTCCTCCAAATTCATTTGATTTAAAAGCAGAAACACACTGGAAGTCCACGAGAAGGCTAAATCATCATTCCCCTCACCTGTATGTGCGTTGAAGTTTTCAGCTAATCCCCCGACTAATGTTGCATCGCAGAATTTCTTCGCAATCCGCAGCGCATCATCATGGTAGCCAGCTTCGTATAAAGCATCCACAAAAATATACGTCTCCGGTGCCCAGACCGGCCCTAACCAGTAACCATCTCCGGTAAAGAGCGAGCTGGTTGGTTCTTCTGTTGCAATACCATACTTGCATTCAAAACGATTTAGAAGTTCGGAAATCAGTTGTTCTTTGTCAGCGTCATTGAAGCGGTAAGCAAGGACAATCGGCAAGAATAAGATGGCACTCGTCGTACTCTTGATTTTTTCACCAGAAAAAGTATGAAAAGCGCGTAATTGTTTGCCATCAAAAAATGCCGGCAAAAATTTATCATAGAGAAGATCGGCTTTTTCCCGCCAGTCATGCGCTTCTTTCTGCTTGCCCAATTTATCGGCGAAATCACCAAGGATATCCATTTGCCTGATTAAATAGGCAGTTAAATCTGGCGCAGTAACGGGGAAACCTTCATGGAAGATGGAGGCATTGTCCCATCCTGAATCATTACCATGGGTATAATACGGTAAGCCATCATGCGTGCGATGATTTAACCAAAAATTGGTATTACGAGAAAAACTATCATACATTTCAGATAAAAATTTATCCTCGGAAAATTTTGGATTTACTTCCATCATTTTCTGATAAGCCCAGGCATGAATCGGGGGTTTAACGCAGTTATAAGAAACATATTTATCGTTGATGAAATCCGGATAAGCGCCTGAATCATCTTGGTAGTTATTAAAAATTTTCAACTGGTTATAAGCCAATTCGGGATAATTTTCCGCCATCAAAATGGCGTTAAAACAATTATCCCAGCTCCAAATATTTTGCATCCAGTTCTTCGACATATAAGTAATGGGAAGATTCAAGAAACCATCCACTCGTACCGTATTCGTCCAAAGTAAATAAGAAGCTAGGTCATGCGGCAACTGATATTGTGGATCAGTGGTGGGCATATTATTGAGCCATTCTTGATATTCCTTTTGAACCGCTACGTGTGCATCTTCAAAAGATTGCGGCGTTACTGATTCATGAATGACTCGGTAATTTGTCAGGTATAATTCACTATCATTAGCGAGTTCCAGCCTAATATGTTCGTTACCGACTGTCTTCCATGGTGCATCGACTGAAAGGTTTCCTGATAACACCTCCAGGTGGTACTTGGTTTCTTTTTTATAAGAAATATATTCATAGCTATTGCTACCCATCTGATTGAAAGAATCATAGCGAACTTTGATCGCTTCAAGTTTCAATGCCATCCTTGTAGTCCGGATATGCACTGTTTTATCGGTTGGATAAATAAACTCTATTTTATTTTCGGCATTATTCTTACTAAATACCGTAAACTTTGTTTCATTGCATTCAAACGCTACTTCTTCGTTGAATGATAAACGAAACAGTTCACTCGGCGACTCGTCGCCGCCGTGAACGTCTCTTAACAATAACTCCCCTTCAAAATAAGAAATAACAAAATAAGATCCATACCTTGAAAAAGGAATTTTGCTAATAGCAATCTTCATCCTCTTGCTCCTCTCACTCTGAAATGACAAATGAAATTGAAAACGGCTCTAATTTTGTGCGATACTGAGCCAGTTGATCTTGCCCACAACTATTACTTCCCAATCCCGTTTGTTTGTAATCAATATTGACGACATTGTAGTCTGCATATTGAAGTTCATCGATATGTTTCGCAGCCTCCAATTGTTCTTTCGTATAATCGTGCACGGTTACCGTGTATGGACTCGCTAATTCCAGGCTGACTTTTTGATTGCCATCTTCGAATTGTACCCATTCCGTTTCAGAGCGCGCCCCATTTTCTTGCGGGAAGATATATTCTGTATGCATCCCTTTTACTGTGTTTTCATACAAACCTTTTTTAACTGAAGCATGGCTGTCCCAGTAACTTTCGCCCGGACCATAACCAAACCATTTTACATTTTCAAATGATTTCGGCATCGTGAATTCAATTCCTATCCGCGGCAACATGGTTGGCAATTCGGTTCCACTCATGCGCGGTTTGCCGTCGACTGCTACTCTTACCTTGCCATCTTCCAGCAATTCATATACATATTCCAAATCGAATCCCCAACCTTGGTTCGTTGTTCCAAAGTATTTATGGAACGTCATTTTACCATCTTCGACCTTCCAGTCGTACATGGTTTCCGAACCTTGATGCAGGAAATATGTTTCTTGCCAGTCCTTCAATTGATACATGTCATTGTCAATCGGTGCACGCCACAGCGTCACAACCGGTCCTTGGGAAATGATGTCTTTTCCATTTCTGGAAACAGTTTTCAAACTTCCGGTTACAATGTCAAACACCATTGCAGTAGACGCATTGGAAATCGTCACCGTGCGGTAATCGTTTTGCTCAGAAGAAACGTGTGCTACAGCTGTCCCTGTTTCTTTTTCTGGACGATATAATTCATTTTCCTTGCCGAGTGTGAATTGTGTAAAGTAAATAACATGACTTTCATTTAAGTATGGTTTTGGCCCATCAATCAATTCGGCATCCAGGAAGTAACGTTTGTTTGCATCGAATTCAAGTGGTAATGCTATCTCTTTGTTGGAACGTGCTGGTATGCAAGGTAAAACAATTTCATTGCTTTCAACCTTTTGATCTTGTTGATGAAGCGAATAACGAATGGTCAATCCTTCCAAGTTACGGAAGTCATAACGGTTCTCGACCGTCAAAGCGCCGTCTTGATAGCTAAACCTAACCGGCGCGATAACTTGTTTGTATTCCAACAATGATGTGGAAGGTTCCCGGTTTGGTTTTAACAGTCCATCAATACAGAAGTTGCTGTTGTTCGGCGTATCGCCAAAATCACCGCCGTAGAAATACGTTGTTTCGCCATTACGTTCAACTGCGATTCCATGATCGTACCATTCCCACAAGAAGCCACCGTGGAGACGCGGATATTTCCGCATTACTTCCTGGTGCTCTTCAAGCGCTCCCGGTCCATTCCCCATCGCATGGCCATACTCACAGTGGATATGCGGCTTTTTACCATTCGTATCTTTTCCAATATTTTCCAACCGCTCAAGGTATGAGTACATCGTCGTATAAACATCGGAGTAAGCAGCGTTACGATCTCCTTCGTAATGAACCAAGCGCGTTGGATCAATCGCTTTTGCTGCATTGTACATATCCATGAAGTTTTGACCTGCTCCGGATTCGTTCCCTAAAGACCAAAGCAAAACAGATGGGTGGTTTTTGTCACGCTCCACCATCCGTACCATGCGGTCAACATACGCAGCGGACCAATCTCGGTTGTCACTGATCCAATTATAATCTCCCGTGTTTTCGAAACCATGACATTCCAAATCCGTTTCGTCGATGACATATAATCCGTATTCATCACACAAGTCATAGAGATAGGGATGGTTTGGATAATGCGCCGTACGGACTGCGTTGATATTGTTTTGTTTCATCAAAATAATATCTGCTTCCATTTGTTCTTTCGTGACAGTAACACCCGTCTTTGGATTGAAGTCATGGCGGTTGACGCCATTGAAGAAAATATTCTTTCCATTCAGAAGAATCAGGCCGTCTTTGATTTCGACATGACGGAAGCCTACCCTGATTGGAACAAACGACGCCTTGGACGTAACAATCAAATCATATAAATGCGGTGTTTCTGCCGTCCATGTTTTCGGAGCCGCAATCCATTCGTCCACTTTTCCATTTTTAATTTCGAATTCTTTTAGTAACGCACCTTCATAATAAAGAGCCGCTGTATCTGCTTGGCCTTCTACTTCAACGACGAGTCTAAAGTCTTTTCGTTCCTCATCCGGCAACGTTTGAACTTTAATGTCAGTTGGTGAGTCTTTGTGCTCGGTATAGATTTCGACATCACGGATGATTCCTGATAACCACCACATGTCTTGGTCTTCTAAATAAATGCCATCCGACCATTTAACAACCTCCACGATTATTTCGTTCTCACCGTCCTGCAGTGCGTCCGTAATATCAAATTCGGATTCAAGACGACTTCCTTTACTCCACCCTATCTCCGTTTGATTGATCCATACCCGGAAGAAGGAAGAGACGCCATGGAAACGCAGAATGATTTTTTCATCTGCATTGTGCTTCGCTTCAAACGTTCTGATATAGACGCCAGTTGGGTTCTCTGTCGGAACATACGGCGGATTGATCGGGAATGGATAGAGTAAATCCGCATAATGCATGGCATCATACCCATTCATCTGCCAGCAAGAAGGTACTTCCGTTGGTTTGAATTTTTCGAAATGACGTTTTGAAATATATTCCTCTGCTTCAAACGGAGAGGAGAACAAGTCGAACTGCCACTCCCCATTCAAAGTCTGAAAACCATTGATATTGTCGTTTTTATCCAACGCATCCTTCAACGTTTGATAACGATGAAAAGAAGCGCGTGGCTTTAAGCGGTTTAACCCGATTTCTTTATTATTTTCCCATAAATTCACAAACAATCACCCTTTGTTATTTTATCGAACCTTCCAACCCTTCAATAATATATTTCTGTGCAAACAAGAATATCAGAATGGGTGGAATCATCATCAGAATCGTAATAGCCATTATTCCGATTGTGTTATTTCCATGGACCCCTTGGAATGATGCCAGACCAAGTGCCAAAGTATATTTCGAACGGTCCTGCAAGAAAATTAATGGACCCAAGTAGTCATTCCATACTGTTAAAATATTCAAAATCGCAATCAAGATAAGTGGTGCTCTCATGATCGGCAAAAAGATTTTTGAATAAATCTGGAAATCATTTGCCCCGTCAATTTTGGCAGCATTCGCAATATCATCCGGGAAGTTCATCAAGAATTGGCGTAGCAAGAAGACATAATACGCCGATCCCAACATCCCAGGAATGATAAGTGGTTTAAGTGTATTGATCCAGCCAATTTCATTAAACAACATATATTGTGGAATCATGGTTACGTCCCAAGGCAACATCATGGAGCTCAAAAGCATCATGAATAAAATATTCTTGAATTTAAAATCGTACCGTGCAAAACCATACGCAACCAAGGAACTCGAGATGACCTGCCCAATCGTCGTAAATACTGTAATCAAAACAGAGTTAAGTAAATACGTCGTAAACGGCTGGGAATTCCAGGCATCACTGAAATTCGACCAACGCCATTCGGATGGCAGAACCTGCGGCGGATACATGTTGACCTCTGCTTGTGTTTTAAAAGCGGTCAAAATAACCCAAAGAAAGGGACCGATAAAATAAAGAGAGAATAAAATTAATCCAGCATATATCACAACTTTTGTACGTTTTAACTGCCCTATATTACCCATTTTATTTTCCTCTCTTTACTTTTTTTGTTTTCTTTACTTCATTTTCATAGAACACCCATGCTGATGAAGACTTGAAGATAACAGCGGTCATTGCCATAATAATGAAGAACATGACCCATGCGTTCGCACTTGCATAGCCGAGTCGGTGATGCTTAAATGCATTCTCATAAACAAACAAACCATAGAAATAAGTGGACTTCATTGGTCCTCCACCAGTCAAAAGGATAACCAATGTTAACTGTTGCAGGGCGGAGATGGTAGATGTTACCAAGTTGAACAAAATAGTCGGTGTTATGATCGGAATCGTTATCTTGAAAAACTGTTGGATGGGTGTTGCACCATCGATTACTGCTGCTTCATAATAACTGCTCGGGATACTCTTAATGTCGGTATAGAAAATAAGCATCATATTCCCCACACCCCAAGCACTGGCAACAACAATGGCTACAATTGCCCATTTTGGATCCTGCAACCACAAAGGGCCATCAATCCCGATTAAGCTAAGGATGTAGTTCAAAATTCCGTTATTAGAATCAAGAATCCATCCCCAAATGATTGCTACTGCTACCCCCGAAACAACTGAAGGGATATAGAAAATAACTCTGAACAAATTGACTCCTTTTACGTTCGTTGCAATCAACATCGCTAAAACGAGTGCGATAATCATATTTAATGGAACAAATATCAAAGCAAATTTGAGTGTTAATCCTAATGAGTCCCAAAACTGTGGGTCTTCGGTAAACATACGGATATAATTTCCTAAACCGATAAAGCTACTTTCTCCAATAACCGGCCAGTCATAGAAACTCATGACAAGAGATAGAACAAGTGGTCCTGCGGTAAATGCCAAAAAGCCAATTAACCAGGGTGATATAAATAAATAGGGCGTTATTTTTTCAATAACTTTACTTTTTTTACTTAACGGTGCTGCCATCCATTTTCCAGTCCTTTCTGGGAATAAAATGGAGCTTTTCTTTAACAATAAAAGAAAAGCTCGCTTTTTATTATTTTACGACCGAATCCAAAGCTTCTTGTGGTGCCAATCTTGTTGTAGGATTGAACACTTGCTCGAACGCCATTTCCAATTGGTCTGCAAAATCGCTCCAATTTTCAATTTTGAATGAACTTGGTCCATATTCAGTACTGCGCTCCAACATTTCATAGAAGACGCTCTTATACTCATCATCTTCCAAACCTTCTGATTCTACGACACTTTTCAGTACGGATAATTCATAATCAATCCGTTCAATATTGGCTTCTTCGTTTGTCCAGAATTTAACGAATTCCCACGCTGCATCTTTGTGTTCAGAGTCAGCAGAGATTGCCAAACCGGAAGAACTCAAGACAGATTTACTTTCTTGCCCTTCAAAGCTCGGAATAGGTGCAGTACCGAAGTTTACCCCTGCATCAGTAAAACTTCCGATATCCCATGCTCCCGAAACAACCATAGCAGCTGTTTGAGATGCGAACTCATCTGTTCCCCATCCTTCTGAAGCTACTGCTAAATCATCATTCATCAAATCTTGGAATGTTTGCAAAACTTCAACAGCTTCTGGTGAATTCACATAGCCATCCGTTACAGAACCATCTTCACTTGCATAAGCTGTGCCATTGCTCCAAAGGTACATTTCAAAATCGTACGGATCTGGTTTTCCAGGCATAATATAACCAAAGACATTTTTTTCTGGGTCGGAGATTTTCTCTGAAGCTGCTCTTACATCGTCCCAAGTCCAATCATCTGTTGGGTAGTCAACACCCGCTGCATCAAAAAGATCTTTATTATAGTACAAAGCATGTGTCGTGAAACCAACTGGGATTCCGTAAACCGTGTCATCGATAGAGTTATAGTTCCAAGTTGTCTCATAGAAATTTTCCTTGTACTCTGCTCCTTCCGACTCAATATATGAATCTAGCGGCTCCAATCCACCAGAGTAAGCAGGATAATTCCACATGTACATAACATCCGGAGCATCCCCTGCTCCCATTCCGGCAGTGATTTTCGTATCATACTCCCCGCCATAACCTTCCAATAGAACTTCAACGCCATCTTGCGATTCATTAAACTTGTCTACCAATGTTTGTTGGGCATCTAGACTTGCTTCACTATCCCAAGTAGAAAATCTGATCTGAACTTTTTCTCCAGAGTCCGCTGTATCTCCGGATTCAGCTGTCCCACCATTTCCACATGCTGATAAAACTAAAACAGATGCCAAGCCCAAATATAGTTTCTTCATTCGATAATCCTCCGCTTCATTTGATGACACGAGTATAGTCTATTATTTAGTAAATGTAAACGGTTTTATTAAAATTTAGTAATATTAGACGGTGTGTCAATAAAAATTATCGTGTTTTAAACTAAAAAAGACCAAACCCTGTTTTATGGGGCTTGGTCTTTCCAAACATTTGGTTATTCAATGCGGAAACATAATTTCAGCGAGTACCCATATTGTTAACAACAAGCCGAGTACAAGGGTGATAATAGTCATGATTGCTCTGTCTTTATATTTCAAAAAAGCAACCACACCTAAGATGAAGCCTATTATTCCGATTACAGCGATGACTAGTGTCGGTAGCGGAAGTCTCCCTATACTTGTCATTTTAAGGGCCAATAACACGACAAAAGCCGCCATTAAGCCTGTTGCCCATTTCCCAACGGTTGACTTGGATAAAAAATGCACATTCATAATGATTGCCTCCCCTTACTTCTGCGCTTGAATGACTGGTTCATAAGTCGCCAAATACGTGAGTCCCGCACTTCTATCTTTTGACTTTATTATACCACCAACGCTCAAAAGAAAGGTTTATCATCATCTTTATGTCCTTGTGGTCAGGTAGCGTTTTTCCACGTAATCCAGCGATTCTTTGATGATTTGTTTCAAAACTTCTTCATTGATATCGGCAAGCTTGTTTATATAGAGACAGGCTTTACTGGCACGATGTTTACCTAATTTCGCCAACAGTTCTTCTTTACGGTCTTCTTCCAATGCAAAATAAATGGTATGCGCCGATTTCCGTGGTGAAAATCCGACCCAGTTCGCTTCTCCTGAATGGCCAGACGCGTATTTGTATGCGTATTTTCCATAACCAATAATAGATGGTCCCCACATCACGGGATTCATACCTGTCACTTCGTTGTACATTTCCAATAAACGATAGGCATCGGCTTTTTTGTTTTTTGACGCAATTTCCTCGATGAATGCAATGACACTTTTTTCGGTTGGTTTCAGCTTTGCTTCATTGGCCAAGTCGGTTCCTCCTCAAAATAATGCTTTTTCTTTATTATACGTGAAGTGAGTGGGTCACCAAAGTTTTACTACTATATTTTATATTTCTCCAAATCCTCACTGAACGCTGTACTGACTCGTTTAAATTCGTGGATATGGGTGCTCATGGACGCAATTTCTTCTGTATAGGTCAAGACACTCGCCGAAACTTCTTCAGTGGAAGCAGAATTCTCCTCGGCTATGGCGGCCAGTGAGGTGATTGTTTCCGATATAGCATTGAAGTGTTTTGTTTCTGTAATCAAGTTATCAATCAATTCCACAATGAGGTTTGAAACAGCCACCACCGATTCAATGGAGTCTGCATTCTCCATCGTGATGGCATTCAATTTATTATTTTCTGTTTCTATCACTGAAAATTGGGAGGCTAATCCGTTCATGAATATCTCGATATTAGCGATAAAATGTTCTAATTGACTATTAATGGAAAGAACAGCAGTCCGAGATCCTTGAGAAAGTTTCCTGATTTCAGTAGCTACCACTGCAAAGCCCTTACCTTGTTCACCAACGCGCTCAGCCTCGATCGCAGCATTCAACGCCAGTAGGTTCGTCTGACCGGCAATGCCTTCCACCACTTCCACAATTTTTCGAACTTCTTGAACATTTCGCTGTAACGCTTCCCCTTTTTGCTTAAACGTTGTGAACTGCTCTAAAATATTATTCAGATTATGGGAAGTCAATTCCATTTCCTTGAACCCGCCCCTGATCACTTCAACAGATTTCTCTAGAGCGACTTTCCCTTGGTTCTCTTTTTCAAGGACGCCATTTAGTGAAGCGATAGAATCGTGAAGTTGGGAAGATACCTGGTGCGTTTCAAAAGTTTGGCTTACGGCTCCTTCAGCCACTTGATCGACAATGGTCGCAATATCCCGCGAAGTTTCGCGCATATTGTTTGAGATATCGGAAAAACTATCGGCAAAGACATTCAATTCATCCGTTGTGCTTTTGTATCCGACAAAATCAGTCTTGATTCCCGCAATCAAAGCTACGAGTTTGTCATTCAATTCCTCAAAAATATCATCCGTTGAAATTTGATGGGCGATCGAAAAATCTTTTTCCTTCAGTTTATCCAGATAACGGTTGATATAAATGATTGGTTTAAATAATTGCTTACCTGTAAAAAATGGTATAATTAGCGATAAAGCAAGGATACCAGGGACGGCAATGTTGTTTGGTGAGTAACTCGCCAACAGCGCCCCAGGAATTCCTACGAGAAATAGCGTCGCAAGCGCCAGTTTCGCTTCTAATTTTTTGACGATTCCAAATGTAAGTAATTTATTGAAGTGAAAATTCTTCTGAAGCGTAATGGGCTGTTGAAATCGTATGGCAATTTTCAGAAAGTCATCTGTCCTTTCCAGTGTTTCCACAGTTACATTCTCCTTAAAATGAAAACTCGCGCCTTCCAGCATGCCAAGGAAATAGGAAAACATGCCGCGCGGCGATTTATAGGTCATATGCGCGTTATAGGTGTCCACTGCTTCGATATGAAGGATTGGCGGTTTAGCTCCTCTAAACTTTTGCGTCACAATCACATGAATATCATACATGGCTTGCAAAAAAGAATAGAGATTATCATATTTAAAGAAGGCCGGATAAATTTTGGAGTAAGTTTTCACATTTTGATGTGCCATTGTCCGCCACATAACATCGGGTGATTTGTCGACCCTTTTTCCGATTGCTTCAACCATCCCTAAAGCAATACGATCAGCCACCTCTTCAGTTGGCGTGAATATCTTGTTGGCTTTGAGCCCATAGCTTGTCATGACTTCACTGACTATTTCTTTTCCATACAATTCCTTACAAGTATTCATCCATGCAGATACAATCGTGCCTTTCATACATTTCCCCCTAGATATTCGAATTTACTCTATCTATCGGACACACTTTTGAAAAATAAAGCGGGTTTTCATGTAATAAATTGGCACATTAATTGTGCATTTCATGGCATAACCCGAAAAAAGCTCACTCAACTGGAATTTTCTCCGTGAGTGAGCTTTATTTTAGAAAAAAGCTCACTCAACTGGAATTTTTAATCTGAGTGAGCTAAATCCGGAAAAAAAGCTCACTCGCAAAGTTGAGTGAGCTTTTTTATTTAGGCATTGCCAAGCACTACAACCCGGTCCAATTTATCCCGGATAGAATCACGCAGTTGATGCGTAATCATGAGTACGGTCAGTTCTTCATTTTCCAATAACTGCTGTTCAATCTCCAGTGCACTCTCCTCATCCAAACTTGAAGTGCCTTCATCCAGCAAAATGATTTTCTTGCCGCGCAAGAAACCACGAGCCAATGCGACTCTTTGACGTTGCCCACCTGAAAGTAAACGACCCGCCTCCCCGATGTCTGTGTCCAGGCCGAGCGGCAAACTTGCCACCACACCTTCCAAACTACTCGCCTTCAGTGCTTTAGCCAATTCTTCATCAGAGTATGTTTCTCCCAATGTAATGTTTTCTCGCACTGTTCCTTGGAACAAATAAGGAATCTGATCCATGTATAAAATGTGATGACGCAGCTCCTGTCCGGATAATTGATTTAATTCATTCCCGGAAAAACGCACCGAGCCACTGTAATCCGTCAACTTACCGTTCAGGATATTGAGTAGTGTGGTTTTCCCGCTTCCACTCGCACCGACTATGGCGTATTTTTTACCCAGGTTGAAAGAGGCATCCAGTTCCTTTAAGACCTGTTTGTTCCCATAGGCATAACTGACCTGTTGCAGTTGGATGCCGGAAACGACATTTTGAATTTTTCCGCCAGGTCTTTCAAAAGAAGTCTCGAGTGCCTCGAATTTAGTAAAAATCGGATCCACTGCTCGCATTGCTGCCAATTGTTGACTCAAGTTACCGACCGTATTGAAAATCACCGCTGCCAAGCCACTGGTCGCCATCATGGCTCCAATTGGAACCAATGAACGGAATACAAGATAGCCGGTCAGACCGGTGACAGACAACTGCCCTAAAATATTCCCGAAGGCACCCAGTATGGCAACTTTCGCGGTCACTCTGGTTTGGTTATTTTTAGCATCCGCCAACGCGAGCGATGCTTCTTGCGTATTCTTCGATATTTTTTGCAGTAAATTGAAGGAAAAGAAGGTATCAAATCCGTTCAATGTGTCGGTAACTTTGCTGATGAAGCGTTCGTTTTCTTCAGTCGTGAACAAGGAAGCCGCCTTCAATTTCTTTTCGTACAATTTCGGCAAACCCAGTGTCAAGGCAGTGAGCGCAACCGTCATGACCACAATGCTCCAATGGAAAGCGAACAGAGCTACGACCGATGATACTGTGGCAATGATGCCGCCCCAAATTTGATAAAATAGGTCAAATCCATTCGTTTCAATCGTATTCAAGTCATTGCTCAGCCATGATGTATAGGTCCCGACTTGTTTCTTATGGAAGCTGGTATAGCTGGACTGCTCCATCCGTTTGGTAATGTCGGTTCGGATGGCGGTCGCCATTTTTTGTTTTGTTTCACTTGTCTTGTTGATTTGAACATTCAGGACAAAAAGGAATACCAAGAATAGCCCCATCACTTCCGCCAATACCTTGAAAAAACTCTCGAAATCCAGATTCACCAACGTATCCAGGGTAGCCGCCATCCGCACGCTGACAATGGTTTGGATGACATTCGTTACTGTCAATAAAAAGAAAACCAACGTATTTTCCTTCCAGAATCGTTTGATATAAGTTTTCATATTCTTCACACCTTTGCTGTTATTTGTAACTAAATTTTATCTCGGTTATACTAAAAGGAAGATTATAATTGCATATCTGCAAAAAATAAGGGTGTGAAAACATGGATTATGGTGAACTACTCCGGCAGATCAGGACCAGTAAAGGGATGAAGCTCAAGGAAGCGGCAAGTGATACCCTCTCTACCTCACAACTTTCCCGTTTTGAGAACGGCCGCTCAATGATTCCCGTTGACTCTTTTCTTGAGACGTTGAAAAACATCAATACCACCCCACAGGAGTTTTTATTCCTTTTTGGTGATGATGACCATAAGGAGATGCAGAAAATTTTTGAAAATATCGAATCCTTTATGGCAGAACATCAGTATGACAAGGTGAGGGAATTACGTGACATTTTGAGGAAACAAAACCCTGCCCCCTATAGCTGGAAACGATTTGTCTTTTTGTTCATTGAGAGCTTGTTGGTCTTGACCGACGGAGAGGAACCCCAGAACCAACCGGAAGTCTTGACTTACTTGATGCAAGTTGCGGACTGGGGCGAAATGGAACTCCGGATTTATGCGTTATTCGGGTTTGTGTTTGATGTCGAAACAACCTACCTTTTGATGAAGACCGCTGTCAAAAAAAGTCAAAAATACATGGCCCTTCCCCAGGATGCCAAGTTGCTATTTTCGATTTTGTCGAATAATTTTTCGACATTCGTTTTCCATAAACGCTATGATTATGCTCAAGCAACTTTAGCGATTTTCGAAGAGCAATTAACCGAACGGGTCGAATTGCTCGAACCGCATCTCGATTTTCTGTTTAATCAAGGAATCCTTGCGTTTTGCCAAGGAAGAGAAGCAGATGGCATCAGGGATTGCGAGCGCGTGGTTGAATTGTGTCAGTTGTTCCGACAACATTGGCGTGAAAAGCGCTACAACTGGCGCTATCAAAACTGGCGCCATGGCTACAAGGATCCGGAATTCCGCGAATTGGCAATCAACATTGGGGTAATTGAGTAAAGGCTTTACAATTATTCAAGCGTTTGTTTAAAATGAAAGAAGTATAAAATGGAGGCGATATTTTGGGTAAAGAAGCACTAACAATAGATAGTTTGTTCGAACTAAAGAGTCTGGGCCAGCCGATTGCTTTTGGCAATCGTATTTTTTATAGCGAAACAACACCAAATAAAGATGAGAATGGCTATCATTCTTATATTTACAGTATTGATCGCACAACAAAGGAACGTCGCCGTTGGGGAGATGCAGGTACGAGCCAATCCCAATTGGAAATTTCACCGAACGGAAAATATTTATCATATATCGGAAATGCGACCAAAGACAAAAAACCGCAAGTCATGGTTATGCCGCTTGACGGTGGGAGCGCCTTTGCTTTAACGGAAGAAAAAGAAGGCGTCTCAAATTATCATTGGACAAAAAATGGTGCTTCCGTTTATTACCAAACAACCAAAAAAAATACGGATGAAAAAGCTGACGAACCAAAAGAAAAGAAAATGCCCAATACAACTGAAATCGACAAGTTGACTTACAAGTTGGACGGTGCCGGTGTCTTGCCGAAAGATTTGACGTATCAAATCAAGAAAATCGGTGTGGCATCGCGTGATGTGGCGACGATCCTTGAAGATCAGGAACGCGTTGGCCTGAACTACGTTGCCAATGATGAGAGCTATTTATTGGTGGCCGGTGAATTGGACAGCGCTGATGAGTGGAATTATGGCGGCACAGTTTATTATTATGATGTGGCGACGAAAGAAAAACGCTCGTTGACGACTTCCGTTCCCAAAGGCAGTTTCTCATTTGCGGCGATGTCGGAAAACGAAGATTATTTATTATTGAACGGAAATGATTTTGAATATGCTTTTGTGACATTGAGCCGCATTTACGGTTACGACATGAAGACCCATGAATTGGTGTGTTTAACAGAAGATTTGGATGTGGAAATCAGTGACGTGATGGTCGCGGATTTCCAGCAAAATGTCTATGGGATGCCCGTGGAATGGTTGAATGAAAATGAGTTCCTCTTCCCTGCTACCAAGCATGGTAAAACCCAGTTGTATAAAGGCAATCGCGCCGGAGAAGCAACGCTGGTATTTGATCAACGGATGCATGTGACGGATGGACACATCATTGCTGGAAGCGAAGAAATTGCGGTAACGTATTCCACTTTGACAAAAACGTCGGAGCTGGCAGTTCTCGACTTGGTGAGTGGCGAGTTGGAAGTATTGTATCAGCCAAATGCTGCCTTTTTCCAAAAGCATGCCGTTGTAGAACCGGAAATGTTCTGGTTCAAGGGTGCGGATGGTTGGGACATCCAGGGTTGGTACTTGGCGCCGGTTGGGGAAAAAGTGAATCACCCGGCGATTTTGTATATTCATGGTGGACCACAGGTGTGTTATGGGGAATCGTACTTCCATGAGATGCAAGTGTTGGCTGCGCGTGGGTACGGTGTGATCATGTTAAATCCGCGTGGTGGTAATGGCTACGGTCAGGAGTTCGTGGCATCCATTTTGGGCGATTATGGTCATAAGGATTTTGAGGATTTGATGTTGGGAACCGACTATGTGTTAGAACAGCATCCGGAAATTGATAAAGACCGTGTTTATGTGATGGGGGGCAGCTACGGCGGCTTCATGACGAACTGGATTGTGGGTCATACGGATCGATTCCGGGCGGCGATTTCGCAACGGTCGATTTCGAACTGGATCAGTTTCTATGGAACGAGTGACATTGGTGCGTTCTTTGTGGAATTTCAATTGCAACGCGATTTGTGGGATGTGGATGGGTTGTGGCGGATGTCCCCGTTGGCGCATGCGGCCAATGCGAAAACACCGATTTTGTTGATGCACAGTGAGCAGGATTTACGTTGCCCGATGGAACAGGCGGAGCAGTTCTATGTAGCGATGAAGAAACATGGTGTGGAGACGAAATTGATTACGTTCCCGGAATCGAATCATGGCTTGTCGCGGAACGGATTGCCTAATTTGCGGGTGAAACGTGCGGCTGCAATATTTGAGTGGTTGGAGAAACACTAGCATACTGTTGAAAGAACACTTTAAATTCTTTCGGGATATTGACTTTGTGCACCCATACTAGCTATAATTCAATCTAGTGTGTGGAGCACAAGTATATCTTAAGGAGTTATCGGAATTGGAAAAGGAAAAGACAGTTTTATATAAAGAAGTGACGGCAAATCCGGCACCGTTAGGTTTGATGGGCTTTGGGATGACAACGATTTTGTTGAACATTCATAATGCAGGTTTCTTCTCATTGAACGCAATGATTTTGGCTATGGGTATTTTCTATGGTGGCATGGCACAAGTAATCGCTGGAATCATGGAATTCAAAAAGAACAACACATTCGGAACAACAGCTTTCACATCATACGGTTTCTTTTGGTTATCATTGGTTGCATTAAATATTTTACCGTTGATGGGTTATGGTGAGGCTGCGGATTCATTGTCGATGGCTGCTTACTTGTTTATGTGGGGATTGTTCACATTCTTCATGTTCATCGGAACATTGCGCATTACAAAATCACTTCAAGTTGTGTTTGGTTCCTTAACAATTCTATTCTTCTTGTTGGCATTGGCTAACTTTACTGGTTCAGAATTGATTCTGACAATTGCTGGTTATGAAGGAATCATTTGTGGATTCACGGCAATTTATGCGGCAATGGCACAAGTGTTGAATGAATTATACGGCAAAACTGTATTACCGATTGGCGAAGTAAAATAATTAAACAGGGAGTCTGGTATCTTTTGTACCGGGCTCCCTTTTTTCGTATAATAAAGGAAAGAATGGAGATGACGCGAGTGGAAGTTCAAAACGAGAAAGAGTTGCTGGCAGGTTTGGAACGACGTGAGGAGACTTTGGTGGTTAAGGGTGAGTTGCGGCAAAAGGTACGTGATTTGCTGAAGACGAAGTTATCGGATGAAGAGTTGATGGGTTTCGAATTGGGGTCTGCTGGCAGGGGTGGTATCGTGGCCGAGATTGTGTACTGGGTAATCAGCCGGTTTAGCAAGGATTCGGTGATGCAAAAAGATTTGGAAGCGGCTATTCGTCAGTATAATGCCAAAGTGGATGCCGATAATAATTTGATATTGTATTTGAGGCAGTTGGATTATTAATAAGTGGAAAGGCAATTTCGAACGAAATGGTCTTTTCGGTATAGTTATTTTGTTTGCAATATGTTAACATATTGTTAAAAAGATAATCGAGGCGGATTATGAATAAAAAAATTCAAATTTCACTAATTTTGCTGTTGGTAACATTTTTGGTGATTTTGGGCTGGGTTACTCTTTTTAAGGACGATGAACATTCAGTTGTGGAGAGTATCGCAATCTCGATGGAAAATGAATACGATATCGAACTGGGTGCGACGGTTGCGGAAACAATAAATGATATTATGGTGTATTTTGATGTGGATGAGAATCAGATTGCGATTGCTTATTATGATTTTGTGGATGGCGAGCATTACTATTTAAATGCGGATCAAGCGATGTACGCGGCGAGTACAACGAAAGTAGCGATTGCGGCACTGTATGCGGACTTGATTGAGAATGGAATAATGGATTGGGATTCAAAATTGCCCTATTACGATTCTTATTATGAATCCGGCGAGGGTGCGGTTACGAACGCAGAAAAGGAAGATGCTTATCCAGTTGACGAGTTGATTCTGGAGATGTTGATCCATTCTGACAATACGGCTACGAATGTGCTGGCTTTTTATTACATTGAAAATTTCAGTGGTGATTTTGAAAAATACCGTCAAGCGATTGCGGGACTGAGTGGACTGGATGACCTTCCCGATATTGTTTATACAGAAAACTATGCAACTGCTCGGATGTTGGAACAAACGTTGATTCATGTTGCAAATAATGATGCTTACACATTTATTATTGAAACAATGATGGAGGCGCAAGAGGGCTTTCGTTTGAAAGAACTTGTTTCTGTTGGTATGGCTGCGAAATATGGCAGTAGTGAGCAGTGGAATCATGATATGGGAATTTACTATGAGGATGGTGTTCCGATTTACGCCATCGTGGTTATGACGGAGGATGTTCTGGAAGCCGATGAATTTATGGGCATTTTGAATTTTTATTTGCATAAAATGTAAGCAGCACCTGGAATATTGTCCGGGTGCTGTTTTTGTTTCTTATCAAATTAAATCAAAAAAAGCTTGGATGGTGCTATTCTCAAATAAAATATAAATCCCGAGCCCTATAAAAACTATCGGAACAATGATGCGCTCATATTTTTCCAAGGTTTCCGAAATAAAGGATAGCTTGGCTAGATGGTGACTCGTATAGCAAAGAACAGGAATAGCTATTGCGAAAACGATGAGAGTCATGAAGATTGCAGTTATGTTGATAGAAGTGAAAAAAGGAATGTAGATTCCTAAATTATCACCACCGGCAGCAACGGTAATCAAGGCAACCGTGCGAACAAGATGGCTGCCTCCACGCGATTCCAATTTTTCAATTACCTCCTCTTCTTCAGTCTCATCTTCCCCTTGCATCGCCTTCCGGATTCCCAAATAGATTGGAATAAATCCCAGCAGACCAATCATCCAGTCCTGGGGAATGTAGTGAAGGACATCGGCGGTGAACAGGCTGACTGCTACTAATATACCTGTCCCGAGGTATTGGCCTAGGTAAACGTGAGAAACGCTCTTTTTGCTATCGGCTTGAGAAAAAATAATCATCAGAATGAATAAGTTATCGATATTTGTGGAAATAAAAACTGCCAGTGCTGATAAGATACTTTGCATCATGTAAAATCCTCCGCAATCATGAATATAAAATGGTCGTTTGGATTCCAAACATGTAAGTCATCAGCCACATAACCACGCAGCCATAAATTACCTTCTATATTTCTCAAATAGAAACCTTTCGGGAATTCATCATCGAGGCTGATCCGTTCTGATGCTACAGTGATGGATCCTGATGGTGCTTGACGTTTTTGAACGGGGTTGTCCTTAACCCCTTCCGGCTGATTGAAATAAGCTAACCGCAAATGCGGCCCTAGTTCAATCGGGCACAACGCCAATCCCCTCACCTTAATCCGGTCCAGTATCTGGGGCATCACAGCTCCGTCAGGGAAACCCAAATCTTTACCTGTAAGTTCAACCGTGTGGACGGTATGCTTCTTTTTTGCAGTGGTAAATCGTTCATCCATCAATAGCTGTTCTGCGTACTCATTCATCATAATACCTTTTTGTTCTAACCTACTCATGAGTTGTGTTGGTGTAAACCCACCAATTTCGACGGACCCCTTTATTAATCCCAAGTGCTTTCCTCCTTGCTGTGATTTCGCTTTTACCAAGAATCTATATTTTACTTCAAGCCTATACAATCAACAAGTTAGGCTATTTAAAGTGACTTACCGACAGTTTTGGAGGACTAAGTCATTTTAAATAAAAACAAAATGACTTACTGCCATTTTCGCGCCACTAAATCATTTTAAATAAAAATAAAGTGACTTAGTCTCCAAATTTCGGGACTAAGTCACTTTAAATTATATTAACGCTCTACTGAAGCGTCAGCGGTCATTGTTTTTTCAGTTTCCTCAACAGAGAATGGACTCACGTCTCCGTTTACGGTATGTTTCAAGGAAGAGAATGCTGTCGCAAAGTTGATGATATACTCTGGGTCTTTTTCTTCTAGAATGCCATGAAGAACACCGGCAGCGAATGCATCCCCGCCCCCAACGCGATCGATAATATGGTCCATATTCTGTACGGTTGAGTAGTAAGTTACGCCGTCTTTCCAAAATGTTCCTTGCAAAGTGTTATGCGTTGCAGAAATGACGTTACGTAAAGTTGAGTAGAAAATTTTGATATTCGGATACAATTCATTCATTTTTCCATAGTAATAATCCAATTCAAATTCTTGCTCGGAAATTTCCGGAACGCCAAAGAATGTGATGGCGTCACGTTTGCCAGCGGATAGGTAATCCACATATGGCAGGACTTCTTTCAAGAATGCTGTACACTCTTCAATGGACCATAGTTTGGAACGGTAGTTCACATCAAAGTTGACAGTCACGCCTTTTTTGTGAGCTTTCTTCATCAACTCTTTCGTTACTTTACGGCTATCTTCAGAAAGTGCTGCTGTTACACCCGTGATGTGAAGCATGGTTTTTCCTTTTAAAAGTTCATCCACATCCACTTCAGAAATTTTCATTTCCGCAATCGCAGAATGAGCGCGATCGTAAATGACTTTGGACGCACGCGGGCCTGCCCCAGACTCCAGATAGTAAGCACCTAAACGGTCGCCGCCGTAGATCACTTCACTCGCATCTACGCCGTACTTTTGCGTATGACGGATTGCGGATTGACCCAATTGGTTATCAGGTACTTTGGTAAAATACGTCGTTCTATGGCCAAGCGAGCTCAAGTTGATGGCAACATTCGCCTCTGCTCCACCGTAATGTAAACTCAATTGCGTTGTATCATAAAAATGCGTTCCGACCTGAGTTGAAAAACGCATCAACGTTTCCCCTACACATAAAATATTTTGTTTCATCAAACATCCCTCTTTTTCATGGTTTATGATTACGATTACATTTCCAAATAGGAAATTAGATATTCATATAAGAAACTTCTTACTCATTATATGACAGAAAAAAAAAGAGAGCAACCGTTTTCTATGAATTCATAGAAAAAGATTTTCCTCTCTTAGATATACATGTAAACATTTTCCAGTTCTTTTAAAATACCATTGCGGGCAGCCTTGATTGCAGCGGCAACTGTCGCCTCTTTTTCTGGTGTCCGGCGGTATGTCGGCATACTGACACTAAACGCGCCGTAATTTTTGCCGTTAACGGACAAGGTCGTACCCATGCAAAACACTTCAATCTGCTCCTCGCTGTTGTCGAACGCAATTCCCTGTTCACGAATCTCAGTGAGTTCATTTTTGATGGCCGCCTCAGTGACCAATGTATGTTGGGTAAAAGGCTTCAACTCCACTCGGGATAAATAAGCATCCAATTCTTCCTCCAATAATTCCGCGAGCATGGCTTTTCCCATGGCGGATGCATACATCGGTTTTGAGAAGCCAATTCGGGATGTCGTCACGACAATCGGGCGCATTGATTCCAGTTTGTTTACGTACAGAATCTCGTCGCCTTCGCGGATGGAAAGATGAACGGTTTCGTCCAATTTTTCATGGAGTTCTTTTAAATAGGGATAGGCTATTTTTGAAATGTCCAGATCCGCCAAATATTGATTGGCATAACGGACTAAGCCGCTTCCCAAACCATATGTTTTGTCGCCATCATTTTTTCTGACATACCCGATCAATTCCAGCGTTCCCAGGATTTTCAAAGCAGTCGGATTGGTCATATCCGTCGCTTTGGCGATGGCATGCAGGGGTTGCGAAACGTTGACCGATGCCAAGAAATTCAGTATTTTATCAGCTTTTATCAGTACCGTGCCGTACGGTTGTGGTTGCGTCATTTTCCTTCTCCATTCTCTTACTGTTGTTTAAAATATAAGTGATTTTCGAAATTAAGTAAAGGTTTGTTCTTTTGCGGGGTCATATTTTGTGAGATACTGGTACTTGTGATTTCAAAATGGAGGGACATAATGATCTATATTCAAGAAGCAGTTTTGCATATACTTGACTTAAATACAAATGAACCGATTTATTCATTAGCTGGATTGGATATTTCGGAAAAGTTCACAATTGACTATATCCATGCCATGATCGAAAAAGTAGAAGATTCCGATAATATGAAAGAAGGCACATTGCTGGCGGACAATCCGACTGTGGGGTTATTGGAAAATGTAGCCGATGATTTCATCGGGGCAACGCGTGCATTGACGGACAAATTCTATAATATCACCAAAGTGAATTACGAGATTCCGGCTGCAGACTTGCTGTTTGCTAAATTTACCTTGGACGAAGTTGCCTGTTTGGGGTTATTTAAACTAAACTACTCGGATAGTATTACGCACCACGTATCGCAAGAGGCGGACACGCTGACGAATCAGTTGGTGGTGAATCGCGCGATTTTGCCGAGTGCGCGGCAGGCGATTCAGGAGGGTATGGTTTTGAATCTGGAGACGATGCAATACCATGTACTCGAGAAGAAGCATATGATTACGGAATTGGCGGAGAAGAAGTTTTATTTCACGGAAATGTTTCTCGAGGATCAGCCGAAACCGAGTCTGAAGGAAAATATTTCGATGATTAAAAAGGCGGTTCAGAAGACGAGCAAGGCGTTTAATGATGAGGAGTTTGTGGCGCTGGCGGAAACGAAACAGGCGATTGTACATAGTATGGAAGAAGAAAATGTGATTGATAATCATGTGATTGCAGATCAGTTGTTTGGTGACAATTACGCGAAGAAAGAGAAGTTCTTCCAGGAAGTCGAGGAGCTGGGGTATGTGGACCGGGCACCGGCTGAAGTTGCGGTGGCGGGACCGAAGTTTTCCAAGCAGAAGTTGCGTTTGAATAATGGCATTGAAATCAGCATCCCGATGGACTTATACCAGGACGCTGAGGTTGTGGAGTTCATCAATAATCCGGATGGGACGATTTCGGTCATGCTTAAAAATATTGAGAAAATAAAAAATTTGTTTTAAACAGGACATAACGCTATCTGCCACGGAAAGTTATGTCCAAAAACAAATATAAACGGACATAACTCATGGGGGTTCCCAAAGTTATGTCCGTTTTTTCCTTACTATAGTCTCTTCAACAATTCAGATTGTGTCTTGTACAAGTGGTAGTAACGACCGCGTTGTTGCAACAACTCTTGATGGGTACCGGATTCGAGAATCCTGCGGTCACCAATGAAGAAGATGCGATCACTGTTGCGGATTGTGGACAGACGGTGGGCCACAACGAATGCGGTCCGCCCCTCCAGCAACCGGTCGAGTCCCTCTTGCAACAACACTTCCGTTTGCGTATCGATACTGGACGTCGCTTCATCCAAAATCAATACTTTCGGATCCGACAACAAGGTCCGGGCAAAGGAAATCAGTTGGCGCTGACCTGCTGACAACGTACTTCCCCGCTCCTGAACATAGGTGTTGTACCCACCTTTCAGATCTTTGATGAAATCATGTGCACGCACGACTTTAGCTGCGGCAATGATTTCTTCTTCGGTGGCATCCAGCTTCCCATAACGGATATTATCCATAATCGTTCCGGAAAAAATGAACGTATCTTGCAACATGACACCCACTTCGCTCCGCAGGGATTTCATCGTCACATCGCGGATATCAATGCCATCCACCATTACTTTCCCCTTTTGAACATCATAGAAACGCGGGATCAAGTTGGTGATGGTAGATTTACCGGCCCCCGTCGGACCAACCAAAGCAATCGTTTCACCGGGGTTTACTTTGAAAGAAAGATCTTCGAAAATATTTTGACCTTCTTTATAGCCGAAAGTCACATTTTCGAAAACAACTTCCCCTTTGACCGGCGGCATGTCGAATGCATCCGGCGCGTCTTTTATCAACGGCTCCAAATCCATCATCTCGAACACACGCTCCAGATAAACCGTACCGGAAACCAGGGAATTATAGAAGTTACCCAGGTTGATGATTGGGTTCCAGAAGTTCGTCACATAGGCAACAAAAGCAATCAATACCCCGGTGGAAACTTCCACACCCAGTCCACGAATACCGGCGAAATAAATGAAGGCAATGGTCACACTGGAAATAATTTGTACCATCGGCCCCAAGATAAACTGAACTTTGACAGCCCTCATCCAGGCCACACTTTGTTGATTACTGACATCCGCAAAGATATCAAAGTTCATGCCCTCACGGGTGTAAGATTGCGTTGTCTTTATCCCTTCAATCGACTCATGAATGTAAGCATTCAGGTTCGCCTGTTTCGCACTCAGTTCCTCATAAGCAATCCGTTGCTTGTTTTTGATAACCATGGTGATGACAAACAATAAAGGAAGCAATAGGAAACTGTACAATGTCAGCACTACGTCAATCGACAACATAATCGCCAAGGTTACAACAATACTCAAGATGTCAGAAATAACCGTAATCAAGCCGGATGATAAAATATTACTCAAAGCATTGATATAGTTTACTACACGGGTCAAAATTTTTCCGTGCGGTCGTGTGTCAAAGAAGCGGAATCCTAATTTCTGGATGTGGTTGAACAAATCCGAACGGATATCACGCAATACATCCTGCCCGAGCTTCGTGATGTGGTAAATCCGGTAACGGATTGCTCCCGCATTCAAGACGGAAACAACGGTATAAAACACCGTGACCCAAATCAAAGCGTTCGTGTCTTGATTCGGGATGGCTGAGTCAATCACATAACTGATTAAATATGGACCCAGGATTAAGGCGAAGTTGGAAAACAATAACATCACCAATAATTTGAGGATATTGGATTTATAAGGTTTTAAATAGGACCCAATCCGCTTAAAGCCCTGGAAGTCTATTTTAGTTGATTTTGTGTCTTCAAATTCCATCTTCATCACCTACTTCCGCTTGTCCCAATTGTTCTTGATAAATTCGATAATAGAGTCCGCCTTTCGCGAGCAGGCTCTCGTGTGTTCCCCGCTCCACAATCCTACCTTTAGAAAGGATAATGATTTTATCGGCATTTTTAACCGAAGAAATACGGTTTGCGATAATAACGGTTGTTTGTTGGGCAGTAGAACCTTTTAGTCCCTCCTGAATTTTCACTTCGGTTTCCATATCGACCGCTGAAGTCGTGTCATCCAAAATCAAAATCGCCGGGTCCTTTATCAAACCACGGGCTAAGGACAACCGTTGTTTCTGACCACCTGACAAACCGCTTCCGCGTTCGCCCAAATAGGTATCGTATTGTTCCGGCATCCGTTCAATAAACTGACTGGCATCGGCCACTTCCGCTACTTTTTGAACCCGTTGGAAAGGTACTTTTGGGGCGCCGTAAGTAATGTTATGTTTAATCGTATCGGAAAACAGGAACACATCCTGCATTACCACTGCAATCTGTTGACGCAAATTGATGACATTCATTTCTTTAATGTCGATGCCATCAATCAATACCCGCCCTTTCGTTGGATCAAAGAAACGGGAAATGAGGTTGACGAGGGTTGATTTTCCTGAACCCGTTTCGCCCAATACACCTAACGTTTCGCCGGCTTTAATGCTGAAGCTGATGTCATGGATGACATCCACTTCCGGTTCATCGGAAAAGGCAAACGAAACATTTTCAAACGTAATATCGCCACGTAAACGCGGCACTTCAATTCGTTGTTCAATCGGAATCTGTGGCTTCACAGCCAGCATTTGCCTAATTTTTTGGGTACTGGCATCAAAATTTTGCAAGTCATTTACATGGTTCCCCAAGTTACGCATCGGCACATTCAACATCCAGATAAGGCCGTTAAAAGTAACCAAATCCCCGATGGTCATGGCACCATTCATTACAAACAAACCTCCCAGACCAACCGTGATGATTGCTAAAAACCCGGCAAACACTTCAATGATCGGCAGGTAACGCGCAGAAACCTTGGCAGAGTCCAGGTTGCGTTGACGAAAGTCTTCGTTGTAACGATTGAACTTCTCAATCTCGAACGCTTCCCTCCCGAAGGCGCGGACCACTTTGTTCCCACTGATATGTTCCTCCACCACTGTATTCAAGCGCGAAAAACTTTCTCGAATTTGGTAGAAAGCGCGGCCGGCATTGCGAGATAACAGGACCGTGAAAAAGGCTATGAACGGCGTAACAATCAAGAGTGACAGCGTTAAGCGCCATTCTATCGCACTCAAGAAAATGAGGGCCGAAATAAAGAGCACAATGTTATCCAAAATATTATAATAAGCCCAAGCCACAGCATGACGAACCGCATCCGTATCCCCTGTCATCCGGGCCATAATATCCCCTACGCGATTGGTATTGAAGAAAGTAAAATCGAGTTCTTGTAACTTAACATATAAATCCTCACGAATTTTGAACAAGACATCTTGACTGATTTGTTCAAATCGAATTTGATACAGATAGCGTATGACCATTCTGATGATCGTTATCCCAATTAAGAGCCCCAGTAACGGCACCAACCATTCTGTTTGTCCGTTGGTAATAACTTGGTCAACAATCGTCCCACTAATATAGGGCGTTGCGATATTGCTGAGGGCAATGAAGATTGTTAAAATGCTGGCCCATAACCAACTCATACGATACGGTTGAAGGTATTTTTTTACCCATTTAATACTGCTGTTCATCGTAGTTCCGCCTTTCTTATTCATTTGCTTACTATTTTAAAGGAAAATCATTCTAAATCGAATGGATTATACACTCAAATGTAATGGACAAAATTATCAAGAGCCATTTTCATGGCTAGAAACCAGAGAAAAAGCTATAATTCTATTGATAGACAGGAGGTGGCGCGATGCTTAATATTGATTCCAAAACATTCAATCCGGAGATCCTTTATGTGTTTGATTCCGAAATGATTGGTCCAAGATCAGGTAAAAATCATTACCATGATTTTTTTGAAATATCCATTATTTTAGAAGGCCAATCCGAATATACAATTGAAGGTGAAACGCGCCTCTTGGAAAAAGGTGCCATCTTATTATTCAATCCGGGTGTTTACCATTATGAACAAATTCCCAAAGGCATGCATAACCGCCAAATCCATATTGGAATCAGACATTTTTCCATCGACCGCTTTCCCCGTGATTTTTTCCCACTGGAAGCAACGATTGTGCACCTGAGTGAATATGAAGATGTTTTTTTCGAAACTTGCTTTGAAATTATCAAGGAACGGAACGAGCGCAAGAGTGGTTATGATATCATTTTGAAATCGTTGGTACTAAAATTAATGGTTTATATTTTGCGGGACAAGAGTACGGACCAGCTGGAGGACAAAGAGCTGGTGTTGACGGATGAGGAATTGGAACGGCAACAGTTAGTTGATGGAATTAAGCTATATATTGAAACGAATTATCGTGAGGATTTGACTTTGAATCGGATTGCGGAGGCTTGTTATGCCAGTCCGGCCACCATTTCCAGAATATTCAAGGACCAACTTGGGGAATCACCGATTAATTATTTAATTCGGTATCGGTTGGAGAAAGCGAAGACACTTCTGGATAATACGGAGGATATTTCCATTAAGGAAACGGCACACTTGATTGGGTATGAGGATGCGTTGTATTTTAGTAAATTATTCAAGAAGTATTACGGCAGTTCGCCGACTGATTATGCAAAACGCAATAAGTAAACGTTATCGTAAATATGTTGTCCAGTCACGAAAATACTCGAAAAATACACATTATTGACTTGCCAATAAAACGCTAGTTATAGTAAAATTAAACAAATTAATTTGCTACGTCACTTTTTTTGATTGGGAGGAATGTTATGACGGTAATACCATTAAATACAGCTTCAAATTTTCAGCCATTGCCGACAAAAGTGCTTTATCGCTTGTTTGTCAGCATTTCATTTGCAATGATCCTACTGGCTTTTACTTTTAATACACCTTGGGAGATATGGGATGGCTTTTGGCTCATTACCCGTTCTCCTGCCAACTTATTGACTGACTACATGGCCTTGGCAAACCCTGGCGCGACTTTAATCAATGCAGCAGTGATGACCCTGCAGGCACTCGGTGTTGTCTGGCTATGTCGGGCAAAAATAACCGGTCCCGTTATTTCGGCTTTATTTTTGATTATCGGGTTTTCATTTTTCGGAAAGAATTTTTATAATTCAATGCCAATCGTGCTTGGCGCACTCGGCTATGCGAAAATAACGCATAACCCGTTAGAACGCTCGTTGCTGGCGGCGTTATTTGGAACGGCTCTTGGTCCTTTGGTCAGTGAGTTGACCTTTAATCAAGGGTTGTCGTTACCGGTTGGATTAGTGGTTGGTATTTCCGCTGGCTTTATCGCCGGGTTTATTTTACCACCATTAGGACATCATGTTATTAACTTTACCAAGGGTTTTAGTTTATATAACGTTGGCTTTACGTGCGGGTTCGTCGGAACGATTTTCATCTCCATCATGCGCAGTTTCGGTATGGAAATCGAGGCAGTAACGATTATTTCAACGGAGTATACAGTGGCCTTCAGCACGATTTTACTCGGATTTTTTGGGATAATGGGGCTTTATGGTTTTGTTATTAATAGGTTTACACTGGCTGGTTTGTCGCGCATTTACAAACATACCGGTCAATTATCAACGGACTTTATTGATATTGGCGGCATCGGCGCAACCATTATTAATATGGGGTTGCTGGGAATCTTTTCTACCCTTTTCATCTTATTATTGGGTGGCGATTTAAGTGGACCCGTCATTGGTGGCATTATGACTATCGTTGGTTTCGGATCTTTCGGAAAGCATCTACTCAATATTGCACCTATCATGATTGGGACGACGTTGATGTCGTATATTACAGAGCATTTGACGCAAGATCCCAGTATTTTAATTGCGATTTTATTTTCCACCACTTTGGCTCCGATTGCGGGTCGTTACGGAACAGTGGTTGGTATTCTCGCGGGTGCGATACACCTGACGTTGGTTGTGAATGTTGGTTTTTTGCACGGCGGGGTTAATTTATACAACAATGGCTTTGCCGGCGGTCTTGTGGCTGGAATGATGGTACCGATTTTGGATGCCATTCACGCTCACCGGGCAGCTCGTTTCAATCCACAAAGTGCTGAGGTCGATCCAGCCGAGGAAATTGAGACGTTGGATTAATAATGGGTTTATACAAAGAGGGTGAGACTTTTGTCTCACCCTCTTTCCTGTATACGAATATCTGTATTCTAAACGTGCGACAAAAGGCAGCCCCGACGTCCACTTCACGAATAATGCTCAGATGGCCTGCGACCATCTTGCGCTTATTCGCTCCAGTGGTTCGGGGCTAACCGCCTTTTGTCCCACTCCCTATAGTATTAAACGTATTGCGGTGACCGCAGTCATCACGATGACGAGACGACGATACCATCTTTCACTGATATGGTTGACAATCCAGATACCACCCACTGCACCAAGCGCGATGAATGGGATGGCAAAGCCGGTATATTTCACGGTTTCAAAGTCAATCGTGCCCCAGAGAAAAATGTGGAACGGTAGTTTGATGACATTCATCAGGAAAAAGAACCAAGCTGTCGTTCCGATCATCGTTTCCTTCTTAAGATTCTGTGCCAGAATATAGACGTTGAAAATAGGGCCTGCTGCGTTTCCTATCATGGAAGAAAAGCCGCTCAGCACTCCGACAGCACTTTTCAAGACCGCGTTATCCGGTAAAGGGATCGTTTGTTTTTGATATTCGCGAATTGCCAAAAGGACAACACAGATGATGACGATAAGCCCAATTAGGAATTTGAATTGGGCGTCATTGATCCAGGCACCGATGACAGCGCCGGCGATTATCCCTACAACGGTAGCGGGAATCAATTTAAGCACATCACGGACATTCCCTTTTTTACCGTATTTGAAGATGGCAACAAGATCTCCGACCATCAACATGGGTAACATAATTCCTGCCGAACTTTTTCCACCAAAGATGATGGCCATCATCGCCACTGCCGGAATCGTAGCGCCCTGGATTCCAGCTTTTGAAAATCCTACAATTAGAGCACTCGTTACAAGCATTACCATTTCAATTGTTTCTAATCCAAACATCTCACACCGCCTCAGAGTTTTAAATTAACTATAGCATATGCGAGGGATTTAGGGGCATCAAAGATTTCATTTCCAAACGACTCTGATTTTCAAGATAAAAAAAAGAAACCTGCGTCCTCCGCAGGTTTCTCAAGCTTGATTATTCATGTTCGTTTTGTAGTTGTTTACCGTAAAGTACAACCGCATTTAATAGTTCTTCCCAGAATGTTTGTTTTTCCATCATTATCTCTCCTCTTATTTTCTTCTATATACTTTTCAGTGCAAACGCACCATCAACTTGATTACAATATAATCATACACCATTTTCATAAATACGTCAAATGTAATGTTTGTAAAATTTTAATCAAAACATTGTTTTGATAGTGTATTTTTGAAATAATGATGAAAACGCTATATAAAATTAGTGTTATTTTGGTTTAATTTAATACATTATAGACATTGTTAAGTTTTTAACTTGTTATCAACATGTAACTATTTTCATTTTCATCAACCCAAATAAAAAACCACTCCAATTAAGGAATGGTCTATTTTTTCTTCTTGAATATTTTTACTACTTTTTGCACAAAGTTCTCTTTTTCTAGTTCAACTACTGCGTGTTTATCCATCATCTCGCGCATTTCAGGATCTTTATCGCTATTCTTCAAACGTGTTTGAAGTTCTTTCCGCATTAATTCTCCTATATTTTTTAAATCAGGGTACTCGCCTTTGACTTCACCCTTGGCTATGAATGCCAGTACCTCGATGTAACTCAATGCCAATGCCGTCGTCAAGATGGAAGCTGTCCCGCCACTGATAATCCCGCCTGCCAATGTTCCGGCACCTGGGATCAACTTGATGACATTTGATACAATATAACGCCCCAAGTAAGTCGCGCCACTCGTTCCACCTATCGCACCCAGGATGCTTGCAATACTTGTCTTCTCCAAGGAAATACCGAATATAGCAGTAATGTGCGCCATCATCGTTATTTGCATCGGAACTAAAACAGTCGCATCTGAAAATGGAATCGGAGTAAAACCAACACCGAATGTCGTTGCTATGTATCGCCTCGCCCAACTCCTGGCTGCTTTTATTTTGCGCTCAATATCCACTTGTTGGGCGTTATTAAAAGCTGTTTTTGCATCAGAAGGAATCACGTCGAAAGTCAACGTAATCAACTCTACTAATCCTTTTTGCGGAATTGTTAAATCATCGGAAATAACAAAGGGTTCTGCCATTACCGTTCGAACAGCTATGACATTCAGATTCAAATCTTCGATGTATTTCTGGAACACTTCTGCTGGCTGACCGATAGATTGTGTCAAGACGATAATGACCGGTACTTGCTTGGCCAACTCATTGATAAAATCGATTTCCGATTCTTCAATCCGGGATGAACTGGCATTAATGCAATAATAGACAACGTGAATCGCTTCTTCCGGTCCTTTTTTTCGATTCTCCTCGAGTGCCTGGAAGATTTCTTTACGTACTTCAGACTGAACACTTTCACTTAGTTCCAAGCCCCGCGTATCGTAAAGAACAATAGGTACACCTTCTTTGGAAATACGGCGTAAATGTTTCGTAATCGGCTTCCCAATTCCAGTCGACGCAAGCTTTTCACGAAAGACATTATTGACTAATGTACTCTTTCCTACTCCAGTTTTCCCTACCAATAAAATATTTACGGGCGCCATTTTTTCAATTTCAGCTTGGGTTTTATTCAATAATTCATCGACTAAACCCAAGTCAAGATTTGTTCTCGCCATTTTTATCACCTCACTGGCTTCTTTACTTCATGAATCCATTCAAGTAACGGGAGAGTATTTCATATGAGATTTTCGCCATTTGAGCCGGTGAATCTTTCATTCCTTCATGTAACCAGGTCTGGACTGTTCCTTGAATTGCATACGAAATGGCGGATACCACATAAACGGCCGGAATTTCCAAACTCATGGAACTAAAGCGGTCCACAAAATTATCTTTTAACAGTTCATTGAATTTAATATGGAAGGAATAATTCCCATTTTCACCAGTCAAACTCTTGATGAAACGGTGATGTTCCTTAATATAGTCGAACAAGGCAATTAAACCTTCTTCAATTTCCTCACGAACACTTCCCACACCATTGTTATTGACTGCTAACGTAATGATTTCGGTCCCAATTTCACGCATTTCCAAAATCAATTGGTTAATACTTTTTTCCATCAAGTCGTACTTATCCACATAATGGAGATAAAATGTCCCTCTATTTATACCTGCTAAATCAGTGATTTCTTTCACTGTAATTTCATCAATTGTCTTTTGTTCCAGTAAAGTTGTGAGTGCATTCAAAATTTCTTTTTTTGTCCGAACAACACGACGGTCGGTTTGTTTGCCATTAATTCTCATAGTAACCTCCTATAATTGGTGCGTGCCGATACATACTAGCTTTTTCTCATTATATTACAAAAGCGCTCTTATTCACAACAAAAACTGGATAACAGTTGAATACTAGAATAAGTGTTGAAAAAACAGAAAAACCCGGGGACAATGGCGCCCCAGGGTGATGAATCAGTCTCTTCTGCGGCCACCAAACAATAGAACCAATCGTAATAATTGTAGGAAGCTCATAATTGCTGCAGCGACGTAAGTCAAAGCCGCAGCATTTAAAACACTTTTTGCTTTAGGAACTTCATCGCGCTCCAAAATATTTCCCCCGCCAAGAATTTGCAAGGCGCGGTTTGAAGCATTGAATTCTACGGGTAAGGTCACAACTTGAAACACAAACGTCATGGCAAACATCAAAATACCGAGTTGAACCAAGAACTGTCCACCCGACCCGATGATAAGCCCGATCAAAATCATGGGCCAGGAAATACCTTGACCAATATTAGCGAGTGGCACCAATCCATGGCGCAAACGCAATGGGATATAACCAACCTGGTCTTGAATCGCGTGGCCAACCTCATGAGCTGCAACACCGATAGCTGCTACCGATGTGGAATCGGCTGTTGTGTCGGAAAGACGCAATACTTTGTTACGGGCATCGTAGTGGTCTGTCAAATCGCCACGAACACGTTCAATCCGGACATCATGGATACCAGACTGGTCCAGGATATATTGTGCTGCTCGCGTAGCCGTGAATCCTTTCCGGCTGGCAACTTGACTGTATTTAGTAAAGGTACTTTTTACATAAGCTTGCGCCGCAAGGGAAATAACGAGACCAATGATTATTAAGAAATAGGTTCTGTCAAAAATGGGATATAAAAAAGGCATGTATACCCCTCCTTTCTAATTTATCATATCAGATGGATATGAATTTTCCATGAATTTATTTGAAGGCTGCCAAAGTTTTTTCATAATTTTTTAGTCTTCGCTCACGCGTTTCTTCAACCCGGTCTTTTTTATTGGCAACGAAATGTGTGTGGGCATCCAACCAGTTATCAATACGCGTGAATGGCGCTTCGATTTTTTGATTAAAGTGTGCCGTGTATAAAATACCGGTCCCCTGGAATTGATGCAGTTGTTTCAAGTTGTCATCAATCAAATAATCGGAGCGAACCACTTTTTTATTTCCACAATAAATATAGTGATTCACATCCAAAAACGGGAAGTATTCTTGGAGCCACTCGAATTTATCCTGGAAGGAACCGGGAATTTCCATGGCAGCAGTCGCGATATAGACATCGTAGATACTATTTAATTCCTCAACCACTTCGATGGCATTTTCTTTCACCACTAAATCCCGCGTAAAACCCGGTGCATTCATTTCGTTAAACAATTGGACCATCGTCACTTCGTCGAAGAGATTCTCTAAATCCATTGTCAGCAAATCATCCGGCACATAGTTGGTTTGCTTCAAAGCGTTATAAGACAAGACCATTTTCTCCGTGGTTCCCGCTAAAACATCATCCATATCGATGGCAATACTTAATTTCTCAGTCATATTTAGTTGATCCCCTTATTTAGTTTCTATCTATATTATACCAGAAACCATTGGCTGATAAGAATTATCAAGCTTTTGTAAAAACAAAAAGCGAGCCGATCATCGGCTCGCTTTTCTTGTATTTATTATAATTCTTCAGCTATTTTTTTTTTTGGCAAACTAATTTCTGGTACTTCCTTTGGGTCATAAGATTCTTCTTGCGGTAAAATCAGGTTCAAGATAATTCCTGCCAAAGCGCTTAGGGCTGTACCGGAAAGCGTCAAGAAGCTCAATTCCAATGTTGCGCCACCCAGACCCAGTACCAACATGGAGCTAGCAATGATCAGGTTACGGACTTGCCCGAAGTCTACTTGCTCTTCAATCAAAACTTTCAAACCGTTACTTGCGATAACACCATATAACAGGATAGACATTCCGCCCAGTACTGCGTTTGGAATAGTAGAAATCAAAGCTGTGAATTTACCAAGGAAACTCATTCCGATTGCAAAGAATGCTGCGTTACGGATGATGGATACCGAAGCGATACGTGTCATACCAATAACGCCGGTATTTTCGCCGTAAGTTGTGTTCGCTGGTCCACCGATGAAAGCAGAAACTGCGGTAGCGACCCCGTCACCAATCAAGGTGCGGTTCAAGCCTGGTTCTTTCAAGAATTGACGGTTACAGATTTTACCAAGAACAGTATGGTCCCCGATATGTTCAGAAATCGTTACAAGTGCAACTGGTACAAGCGCTAAAGCTTCAGGTCCGAAGTATAAGTCATACGTTTGGAAGTAACCTGTTTCAAACGGTAAGTAGAAACCTGGAATTTCAAACCATTTTGCTTCCAGTACAGGTGTGAAGTCGACCAAACCGACGGCAAATGCTACCAAGTAGCCGCCCACAATCCCTACTAAGAAAGGAATGATTTTGAAGAAACCTTTGCCCTTCGTATTTACAAAAGCGGTGATCAAGAAAGTTGCTACTGCAACGAACATATTACGGATATCACCGCCGGCCACGAAACCAGCGTTAGATACCGCTGAACCTGCCAAGCCTAAACCGATAACCATGATCATTGGTCCGATGACGATTGGCGGCAACAATTTGTCGATCCATTTTGTTCCAATCAATTTGATCAATCCTGCTACCAGGACGTAGACCAAACCAACCATCACAACACCCGTTTGTGCGGCACTGATATCGCCGCCCATTTGTTCTATGGCGACTCCCATGGCAGCAATGTAAGCAAAAGACGATCCCAAGTAAACCGGTACTTTTGATTTTGTAGCAACTTGATAAATGAGCGTTCCGATACCACTTGCGAACAACGCGACTGAAACAGGCATCCCTAAGATTAGTGGTACAAGAATTGTAGCACCAAACATTGCAAATACGTGCTGGAAACTTAACAAGATTCCTTTCAATACAGGTGGTTTTTCGTGAACATCCAACAATAATGGTCTTTGATTAATAGCCATACCTTATTCCTCCTAGTTTTTGGGCATAAAAAAACGCCCTTTTTCTACGCAAAAGGACCTATAGGTATCAAATATGGATTTGTTACCCTTCTTGACCTCTCTGGATCACTTTAAAGGACTTTGCTCCGGATAATATAGCATGGCTTTTCAAAAAATGCAAGAAAAGATTCTTTGAAAAGACTATGGTAATTTTAATCGAATTTTCGTTAAAATTTTACACAATCCAAAAGATTTCTTCACATTTTTCCAGTATGCTATTCATGTAAGTAAAAGCCATGGCTTTTCAGACCTAAATTTCATAAACATTGTTAGGAGCTGCAACTCCTATCCCTTTAAACAACGCTGAGGCGTTGTTTTTTTTCGTTTAAAAAAGTAACGGCTCTTCGTGTTAATTTCTAAGCGAAGGGTGTTATACTAAACATGAGCGATTGATAATGGAGGAGTTTTAATGAAAAAGTTAGTAAATAGTGCCCAAATGAAAAAAATAGACATGTATGCAATCGATAATATCGGCATTCCTGCTCTTGTTTTGATGGAAAATGCAGCCTATGCCGTTGTGAGCAATATGGAAAAAGTCATCTCTAGGGAAGATATTATTTTAATTGTATGCGGGTCTGGAAATAACGGTGGCGACGGGCTGGCAGTGGCACGTATTTTATTAAATCGCGGTTATCAAGTGGACGTGTTTTTGGCAGGAAATCCTGCATATTTGTCAAAAGAAACAGCGCAACAACTTAAAATCGTCGAAAATTTGGATATGGTCATTTGGAATACATTGGACGAAGTGAATTTCGCCAACTATACGATTTTAGTCGATGCCCTTTTTGGTATCGGATTGGATCGGGATGTGGATGGCGAGACAACTTCCATAATCAAAGCAATGAATACGCATGAAGGCATTATTTTCGCAGTCGATATGCCCTCTGGTATTTCCGCAGATGACGGGAAAATAAAAGGTGTCGCAGTCAGAGCTGACTACACGGTTACGTTCGGTGAAGAAAAAGTAGGCCAGCTTCTATTCCCCGGCAGTGCTTATTGCGGAACTTTGGTGGTGGCTGATATTGGTTTCCCACCCATTGCAGCGGATACCGTTGATTCAGAATTTTATCGCTATGAAAAAAGTGATTTGGCGCGTTTGCCGAGACGCCAGGCCTACAGCAACAAAGGAACCTTTGGGCGTGTGTTAATTGTGGCAGGTGCCATAAATATGAGTGGGGCTGCTTATTTATCAGCACATGCGGCTTATCGTACGGGTGCCGGCTTGGTTGAGATTTTGACAGTTGACGCAAATCGAACAATTTTACAGACGCAATTACCGGAAGCAGTTTTAACGACATTTAATCCAGATCAATTGGATGAAGCAGAAGAAAAAGAAAAAATCAAACAAGCCGTGAAACGTTCCCGCGTCATTGTGATGGGACCAGGACTTGGTGTTTCCGATGAATCGAAAAAATTGTTGGATTACGTGACTTTGCAAGCGAATGTTCCGTTGATTGTGGATGCGGATGCGATTAACGTTGCCGCACATTTTTATAACACTTTCCCATTGATGCGTGGAAATGCCTGTTTACGCCTGGGTGAGTTGAACAATTCATTACCAAAAGGAACCATTTTAACGCCGCACTTGCTGGAATTGGCACGGTTGATGGATATGCCTGTTAATAAAATTCAGGAAGATTTGTTGAATACAGCGGACATTTGTACGAAAGATACCGACTTGGTTTATGTACTTAAAGACGCGCGTTCGGTGGTAGCGCATGGGCACGAACGGTATATCAACTCTTCCGGAAATAATGGAATGGCAACGGCTGGGACTGGCGATGTTTTAACCGGAATTTTAGCGGGGTTGGTTGCGCAAGGAATGGACTCATTCGAGGCAGCGAAGTTGGGCGTTTACATTCATGGTTTGGCCGGAGATGTGGCTGCCAGCAAGAAGAATCGCTACAGCATGATGGCTTCTGATGTCGTGAACGGACTTGAGGACGTATTGGGTGGAATGGTTTAGACAATAATTATAATAAATCAAAAAAACCTGCAGAAATCTGCAGGTTTTTTTGATTTATTATCCGTTCACAATCTCGCCACCGTTAACATGGATGGTTTGGCCGGTTACATAGCTCGAATCGTCACTTGCCAGGTAAACATAGGCTGGCGCACATTCGTAAGATTCTCCGGCGCGGCCTAACGGTTGGTCGCCACCGTGTTCTTCTTTGTCGCGTCCAGTTGTGGCAGGAATGAGCGGTGTCCAGATAGGTCCTGGCGCAACCGCATTGACCCGGATTTTTTTATCTAAAATTTCTTGGTTCTGTGCAAGTGAACGAGTGAATGCCAAGATGGCACCTTTTGTGGAGGCATAATCCAGCAAGTTCGGTGAGCCACGATATGCCGTCACAGATGTACTGTTTATGATACGCGCGCCTTTGGTGAAGTGTGGCATGGCAGCTTTCACGAAATAGAACATGGCAAAAATATTCGTTCTGAAGGTTCGGTCAAGTTGTGCTGCTGTAATATCCATGATTGATTCTTGCTGCAACTGTTGCGCTGCATTATTAACCAAGATATCAATCTGCCCAAACGCTTGAACAGCCTTGTCGATTACAGTCTGCGCAAAATCCTCGTCACCCACATCGCCCGTCAGCCAAACGACTTCGGCGCCGTATTTCTCACAAAGCGTCCGCACTTTTTCCGCATCTTCCTCATTATCTAAATCCGTCAGGACTAACTTGGCACCTTCTTTGGCAAAGGCGACGGCAGTCGCAGCACCAATCCCACTATCAGCTCCCGTTATGATAGCAACCATATCGCGTAACTTATCTGCTGGGCTGTAGTCCGGGTTATCAATCTGTTCTTCCGGAGACAATACTTCGTTTTCATCCGGAGACAGGTACCCTTTTTTTGGCTCTTCCGTTTCGATGATGTCTTTTTCCTTATCGGTCATGATGGTTCCTCCTTCAATGACTAACTAAGTTTTTTAACACATCTTCATTTTAACAAGAACGATTTTGAAAGGCTACTGATTACGTTTTTCGCGGGAAACATGGAAGACTTTCTCACTACGTTCATAGGGCACATCGACCACATCGTTACGGACATTCATAACGCGTGCAACCACAAAGAAATAATCCGACAAGCGGTTCACAAACTTCAACACAAAAGGGTTCACTTCTTCCGGATCCGCCTGCATAAAGCTCACAATCGTCCGTTCCGCATTCCGTGTTTCCGTGCGTAAAACATGCAGCCAGCTAGCAGCCACTGTCCCACCCGGAATAATGAAATACAAAATTTCCGGTGGGATTGCATCGTAGGCATCAATCCGTCCTTCCAGCCATTCAATGTGCTCTGTTGTTATTTTATATTCACGGTGTCCTTTGGGAATCGAAAGGTCCGATGTACAATCAAACAAAAATTGTTGGATAATCCGCAAATCCTGTTGCACATCTTCCGCATGATTTTCTTTTGCTAATGTCGCTTCGACCAAGCCACACCATGAGTTAATGTGGTCCACTTCGCCAAAAGCATCCACGCGCGCGTCATTTTTATCAACCGCTTTTCCGCCGCCAATGCGGGTCTTCCCTTTGTCGCCCGTACGCGTATAAATTGATGGTTTCATCCTATCACTCCTTTTTTTACCATCATACCAAAATATCCAACCTTTGGATGAGATATAATGCTTGTTCTTATGCTAAACTAAGGGAAAATAAGGAATATAATGAGGTGTTTATCATGATTGAAAAAGAAAAAAGGCGAACTCCCGCCACTAGCGACCAGCGCTTCATACGTTTCTTTGGCGGCAATAAGTTGCTTTTCAGTCTCGTTGTTTTAATTATGCTGGGAATTTTGGTTATGATTTATAATCAAATTTCATTTATTTTTACTCCGTTACGGGTTATTTTTTCAACTATCGTGGCCCCGGTTATTCTGGCTATTGTTTTCTTTTATATTCTGAATCCGCTCGTTACGTTTTTGGAAAAGCGTAAGGTCAATCGGACTCTCGGGACCGCGATCGTCTTCATCATTTTTCTACTTTTGTTGACGTGGGGAATTGTATCGCTGATTCCCATTCTGGTTTCTCAAATAACTTCCTTTGTGGAAGCATTCCCTCAGTACATCGATACCCTGACAAGTCGATTTGAAGAATTTATTGTGGGGAGTCCATTTGAATCTTATTATCACGACGCCACTGAAAAATTCGATTCCATCGTGGGTGATATCCCTGCCATGATTTGGAACTGGGTCAATAACTCCTCACAGCGGATTGTCAGTGTCTTTTCCACCATTTCAAACGTCGTGGTTGTCTTGGTAACGTTCCCCATCATTCTCTTCTTTATGCTGACGGACCGCGGGAAATTCAAACCTTTTATCATGAAGATGACACCACCGGTTTGGCGGAATGATTTAAATGTGTTGGGAAACCGAATGACTGAAGTACTGGGATCCTATATAGTTGGTGAAGGGTTGGTTGCTTTGAGCTTGGGTGGAATCTTATTGATAGGGTACCTGATTATCGGACTGGATTATGCTTTTGCTCTTACGGTTATCGCCACAATCACCGCGGTTATACCTTTTATTGGGGCTACGATTGGTATTATTCCAGCGGTGGTAGTCGCTGCCTTTACCTCGCCCAGCATGCTGTTGAAAATGGCTGTTGTTTGGGTAATCGCCCAGACAATTCAGGGGAACCTGATTGAACCAAATATCATCGGCAAGAGCTTGAAGATGCATCCATTAACAATCATTATTGTCTTGTTGATTATGGGGAATCTTTTAGGTTTGATCGGTATGATTTTAGGTATTCCAATCTTCGCGATTATCCAGGTCTTGTTCGAGCACATTTTCGAAAAATTCAAGAAACACTATAACCGTTTCTACGGCGACGTCGCTGGACATTACGAGTTTGAAAATCTGGATGACTAAAGTGATTACTCAACCGAATTTTGGGACCTGAGTAATCACTTTATAAGCTAAGCTGATTACTCAAATGATCTTTTTGCCCTGAGTAATCAGTTTAAACCAAAAAGTGATTACTCACGGCCATCATTGGCTTGGAGTAATCACTTTTTTCTTCGTATAACTGCTTCCCGCCTTATCGCGTACAAGAAATCCAAAATCCACCAAATAACGTCGCAAGGTTACGAAATCGAGATGAACGGATTTCAGGATAGCATTAGTTTCCTGCTCGGAAAATTAGTGATTGGCCCTTCTGAAACGTTATACACTGTTTCACTTCTTTAAATAATATTTATGCACACGATCGATACTGCTTGGCTCCACCTCCAAAAGCACCGGACCTGATAAGAAATTATCTCCAATCTTCACAAAGTTGGCACAATATAGCCAATCATCCAATCTAAACATATTCATAGGGTCGTATCCCGTTATTTTGCCGGTTAGATTCTTAGCTTGGTCAAATGAAGCAAGCGTGGCTCTTCGCCGCGCCACTTCTTTGGTCAGCAATTCGGTTACCCCTGTTTCTAGCGAATAAATAAACCGTTCCGGTACGATGTCTGCTATCAACGATAGATAGAGTGGGTCTTTATGTTCTAAATTTTCGTGCTTCTTCTCAGATAATACAATTAACAACAACGTACCTGTATAGTATGCTTGACGCCTGACCGCAAATATTTCATCGGATAATCGGGTCAACTGCTCTAAATAATACATCAGACGCTTCTCGTACTTTTCGGGCGCAAGTTGCCTCAGCGCTTGCAGCCCTACAAACTCCGCTGCTCCTTCCACAGTTTCCACTAACAATTCGTTGTAAAAGTGATGGCCGATCAAACGCTCACGCTCAAGACGCAGATAAACAAACTGCCTTAGCAACTGCTCATCTTTTGAATGGATAAAGTCCGCGAGTAATCTGTTCTCTACAGCCTTCATTTGAAAGTTTTTGCTGTCGAGCGGGTAGGTCAGCAACTCCAAATCATCAGGATAACGACTTTCTCCCTTTTCTGCCTGAAAACAATGAAACATTTCATGAACCAGGTTAGCAGCCAACAAATCTAAATCTTCATTCTCGTTAAACGTCATATTCCAAATAGCCAACTGATTGCCTTCATACTCTATGGCTGTGTTGGCCAAAAACCGTTCATCCCACGGTATTTCCCTGTCAGCCAAATACACCGTTTCCTCATCGTAAAGAGCAAATGGAAAAGAATGGAACCCGTCCCAAAAGGAAGAGAAGTCCAACCCACGTAATTTTTCCTGAATCTGTTGGTATTTTTTTCGCATCGTTTACCCTCCTTTATAAGTAAAATAAGGTTTCAGCAATGCCAACTCGGTGTCTGATAGCGGGCGATAATCACCCAATCCCAACCCTGGATCAAGTTCCAAAGGCCCCATGGCAGTCCGTTTCAAATGAACGACCTTTTTCCCGACCGCCAGGAACATTTTTTTCACTTGGTGGAATTTCCCCTCTGAAATCGTCAAGCGTGCACGGTGTTCGTCCAACAATTCTAGATGGGCCGGCTTACATGTTTCCCCACCAATAAAAATAATCCCTCTCGCGAATTTATCCACATCTTCTGTTTCCAGTGGTTCCTTTGTCGTCACCTCGTATGTTTTCGAAACTTTCTTGTGCGGAATCAGTAACTGGTACCCCAACTGACCATTATCCGTCAATAGTAACAAGCCTTCCGTATCACGGTCCAGGCGCCCGACCGGATACACATCCACGGTTTTATCCTCTTTCTTCACCAGGTCCAAAACCGTCTTTCGTGTTGCATCTGTAATGGCCGTTACCACGCCATTCGGTTTATTCATCATCAAATAAATATGCGTAAAACCACGGATTTCTTCCCCGGCTACCGTCACTCGATGTAGCCGCTCTTCAACATTGAAGCTTCCGTCCACGACTGCTTCACCATTGACCAAAACGACCTTTCTTTGAAAAAGGCGTTTTACCACCTTACGCGATCCGAATCCCTTTTCTTCTAAAACTTTATCAATTCGCACGCTTCTTGCCCGTTCCTTTCATTTCATCCAAACGATGCACCAATTTACTTTTTTCACTTGTTTCAATTTCCCAGTGGATAACGACGGTTAAAATAACCCGCAAGACCACAATGGCCGCCAAAATGATAAATTCATCCAGCGTTTGGATAATAACGGACTTCAGGATTTCGGCCGCCAATTTAAATTCTAGACTGTACGACAGCGCTTTGGCTAAATCCAATTTGGGATCAGAAGCCATTAAATTCCCACGCGATAATAAAAACAAAAATACCGAACGTGTGACACCATAGATAATTATGATAACACCGACAAACTCAATAATAGCTGCTAGATTTGGGATAAAACGTACTAACAATCCATGTAAATCCATCTCGTTCTACCTCCTGTTCATTTTCTTCTATTGTACCCTTGCGCAAAAAAATAGACCAGAGGCATGTGCCTCTGGCCGTATACATTATTATGCTTTATGAGATTTTCTAGCTGCAATATCCATTTGGATTTTGTCCATTGCTTCTCTATTAAGTGGGTATTTGCGGATCAACACAAGAACCACCAAGTAAAGAACCATTGGAACACCGATCATCAACAAACCACCTGTTAAAAGGTTAGATGTTAATTGTTCTGTTGCTTCTGGATAGCCATCTGTAAATCCGATACCTGCAACGATAAATCCGATTACAATTGGCGCTAGTGAAGAAGCGATTGAGTCAGTCAATGAGAAGACTGTTCCGATTAGACCGGAAACAAAGCGTCCTGAACGTGCTGTTTCAAAGTCAGTAATGTCAGCTGACATTGTCAAAACGATAGATGTTGGGTATGCGTTACCAACCTTCAAGCCGATATATCCGATAATGAATAGCGTTGACAACAAACCACCATTCGTAAAGATTTGTGTAGGGTCTTCAGAGAAGAACAAGATTGCCAACATGATTGCTGATGACGCTAGTGCAACAAGAACTGAAATTGTGTAAGAAGATTTCAAGTCACGTTTCGTTGCTAGACGTGTGAACAATACCACGATCAACAAGTTGGGAATGATTTGCAATAGTGAGATACGTCCAGATAAACCATAGTTACCTAAGATGATACCGAACAAGATTACCAAGAATGCTTGGTCTCCGATTAGCTGTGCGTTAAATTTCATGATACCACCACTCAAAGCAAGAACTTGCAATGGCGTGTTCCCTTTAATGACTGACCAGTAGTCTTTAAGTGATTTCGTTTCAACAGTTTCTTCACCTAAACCAAAGTATTCTGTGCGGTCTTTTCTGCTGATACCGATAATAGCAAGGACTGTTAGAACCGCTGAGATGACCATAACGCCACCAAGGAATTCAGTAAAGAATGCTGTGTTAAATTCGCCACCATGACGTGGTGCCAAGAAGTTAGAAACAATAACTTGACCTAAAGCAAATACCCCGATTGAACTGAAAACTGTATCGTAGATAGAGAACAATGGACGTTGTGTCGGGTCATTAGTCAAAGCCGGTTGCGCTGCTTTAGTAACAGTTTGTTGGAATGAGTACACAATTTTATGGAATACAAGTGCTACTAAGAATAAAACTGTTTGAGTTACTCCCGTAAAACGGTGAGTACTGAACAATAGCAAGAATGATAGAATCAAGCCGATGTTAGAAATTAACATTAGCGGACGGAATTTACCCCAACGTGTATTGAAGCGGTCCATGACAACCCCGATTGTCGGATCAATAAGACCATCAAATAGACGAGCTGCTCCTAATAGGTTACTTACTAATAAAGTCGTAAATCCTGCAACCCCTGTTGCATAGTAAGTCAAGAATCCAAAAGCAAAAAGATATAAGTTCGTTGCTGAGTTGTTCAATGAGAAGAACGCAATCTCCCACTGTTTAGCACGATGATAATTGCTTGTTGTACTAGATTGATTTTGTGACATATTAAAGCTCCTTCCAGTTCGGAAATTATTTTTTCAATAAAAGATAGATACTTAACTGTAAATCGCTTTCATTGCATAAGATAATTATAGCTTAAATTAAATTAAATACAATACACTTCATGTTGATGCATTTGTGCGTCTTTTTAAAAAAATAGGCAATATAGTTCAATCTTTGCAAAATGATGCGTTTTCATGAAAATGTAAAACGTTTTATTCAAACGTTTTCTTTTTTATTTTTTCTTGTCCAAAGCTGTTATGTGAAAAGATGAGCTTTTCAAGTGGTTACGTGATATGATATTTCTGAATATCTTTTAAGGGGGAGCATATATGATTCATTGTCCGCACTGCAACCAGAAGCAAACGTTTTGGCAAACCTATAAAGCCTTTTATAAAATGAAGCACTGGCATATTATATGTCCGCATTGTAATCAGGAAATCACACTCACTTACAAGGACCAAGACAAGGTCATGTTTTTGCGCATCCCGATTCTATTGCTGGTTTTGTTGTTATTGCCGGATAATAAGTTATATTTCACGATTGTCTTTTTATATACACTTTTCATCCCCTTGCTTTATCCCTATTTATTAGCGGATACGTTTAAGAACCACTCCTCATAGTTGAGGAGTGGTTCTTTTTTAGTCGTCTAATTTCAGGCCTTTAAGGGCCTCGAACAATGGATTATTGATTGGCTCTTCTTTTTGCTGGTTCTTCAAGAACTTTTGGACATCCCGTTTATCGGCTTTTTTATTGCCTTGTTTTCGGCGATTCTGGAATACAGAAAGCTTTTCACGGTGACCACAATTCTTGCAGACAAACATCTGGCCGTCGCCCTCTCCCACCATTTCTAATTTCTTATGGCATTGCGGACAACGTGCATTCGTAATCCGGGAAATGTTCTTGCGATGACCACATTCACGATCTTGGCAAACGAGCATTTTGCCCTTCTTACCGTTCACTTCCAGCATCGGCTTGCCGCAATCCGGGCAAAGTTTCGAGGTTATATTGTCATGTTTGAATTTCGTATCGTCTTGTTTGATTTCTGAGACGATTTTTGTCGTGTAAGCTTTCATTTCTTCTATAAAAGCTTCCTTGTTCAATTGGCCTTTGGCGATTTTTTCAAGTTTCAATTCCCATTCGGCCGTTAGTTCCGGTGACTGCAACTCGGTTGGGACAAGTTCCAACAACTGACGCCCTTTACCTGTAGCATGGATATTATTGCCGCGTTTTTCAATCATGAAAGAGTTGAATAGTTTATCGATAATATCGGCACGCGTCGCAACTGTTCCCAGTCCTCCTGTTTCTTTTAAGGTTTGCGCGAGTTTCTGATCGCTGGCATCCATGTATTTCGCTGGATTTTCCATTGCGGTCAAGAGTGTCGCTTCCGTGAAAGGTGCAGGTGGTTTGGTCTGGCCATTTGTTTCGGTTACGTAATCAATCGGAAGTGTGGCGCCAATTTGTAGCTGTGGCAAGAGTTGATCTTTTATTTCTTCCTCATCTTCGTCCTGGTGGTTGTAAATATCACGCCATCCAGCAGCAAGGATGGTTTTTCCTTTTGCAAAGAAGGTTTCGCCCTGTAAATCGACTTCCAAAGTGACTTGTTCCCACTCGTGGTTCGGGGACAGAACGGCCAGGAAGCGTTTGACGACCAAATCGTAAATCTTGCGTTCGCGATCGGTTAGTTTCTGAATCTGCACGACTTCCTCGGTTGGAATGATGGCATGATGATCGGAAACCTTGTTGTTGTCGACAAAGGATTTGTTGGCTTTGATCGGTTGGGACTGGATTTTATTCGCAGCCGCGCGGTAAGCTGGAATCGCGATTGCTTTCAAACGGTCCGGTAAAGTCGCAACAATATCGCTGGATAGGTAACGGGAATCCGTCCGCGGATACGTCAACAGCTTATGGCGCTCGTAAAGAGTTTGCATCAAGTTCAGCGTTTCTTTGGCGGAAAAACCAAAGAGACGGTTGGCATCACGCTGTAGTTCCGTTAAATCGTAAAGCCCTGGTGCAGGGGTAGTTTTGCGCTTACGGTCGATATTTTTGACTATTGCGTCCTGATTACCGATTTGCTTGTGCAATTTTTGAATGTGCTCGCGATTGAATGAGCGACTGTTATTTTGTTTATCGCGCCAAGTCAGTTTCAGTCCGTCTTTGGTACGTGCTTCCAGACCGTAGTAAGTTTTAGGCTGGAATTGCTTGATTTCTTCTTCACGTTTGGCAATGATGGCGACGACCGGCGTTTGCACCCGACCGCAGTTTAGCTGTGCATTGTGTTTCGTGGTCAATGCGCGGGTAGCGTTCAAGCCGATGTACCAGTCTGCTTCAGAGCGGGCAACGGCAGATTTGTAGAGATTTTCGTATTGCTTGCCAGGCTTCAGGTTGTTGAAACCATCCTTGATGGCTTTGTCGGTAACAGAAGAAATCCACAAGCGCTTGATTGGTTTATGGACTTTTGCCATGTCGATAATCCAACGGGCAACCAGTTCCCCTTCACGGCCGGCGTCGGTCGCGATGATGATTTCGTTGACGTCCTTGCGGAGAAGTTGTTGTTTCACGGCATTGTACTGCTTACCACTTTGACGGATGACGGTAAGCTTCAGGTCTTTCGGCAACATCGGTAAGTCGTTGAGGTTCCATGTTTTGTATTTATTATCGTATTGCTCCGGCTCGGCTAAAGTAACGAGGTGCCCCAATGCCCATGTTACGATATAGCGATCGCCTTCCAAATAGCCTTGGCCTTTCTTGTTGCACTTCAATACACGTGCAATATCACGCGCCACAGAAGGCTTTTCGGCCAGTACGACACTTTTTTGCATAATAATTTTCAATCCCCTTCGGTTTTAGAGTCTGTAATACTATACCATAATTTCGAAGGTTGGTTTGTTATAATGACTCAAAGGAGCTGTGGTGGATGATAATCGATATTGCTGCGATGGCGCATTATTTGACCTATCGCGATTTAAAATATATTGCGCCGGCGAAGGCTGGTGAGCGCATGGCTGAGATGGATATATTCAAGAAGGATGGTCAATCAGCGCGGAGAGCTTTTGTTATATTGGCTAAGATGGTGGATGAGCAGCTGGTTGATTTTTCGATGCAAAAAGTGAGCGGCTGGATGAATCAGGCCCAGGTTGGTCGGCCTCTTTTTTTCTGCTACTACCATTATGAAGGCGCCAGTCGCTTGGACCCGACGTTTGCTATCCGGTTGCTGACGCTTGAGGGACGGTTGGGCATTTCTGTTGAGGTCAGTTTCATCGAGCGCGGTGTGGTGCCGGAAACGGTGGCGCGCCAGAATCAGGTGCTGGATATTCCCGCTTCGGATGGCATGTATTACTTGGTACAGCAGGATGGGGAAAACCACCGGGAAGAGGGTACCGAGGAAGTCCGCCTGGCACTGCGAGAGAAGCGTGATGCAGGCGTCATTCGCAAAGCGCTCGTGAAGCATGATATTCCCGATTTGGCTAAGTTTGAGACTGACGAAACTCTGATAGCAGCAATCCTTGAGGGCTTTCAAGTGTTGAGTCCCTACTTTGAGGCGACCCGGATTTGACAAAGTGATTACTCGCGGGCAATTTTGGCTCTGAGTAATCACTTTTCCCTCTAAAGTGATTACTCAGGAGCGATTTCTTGGTTGAGTAATCACTTTTGAACCCAACCCGCTTACTCAGACGGAAATTTGGATTTGAGTAAGCGGGTTGAGTGGACATAACTTTTCAATCGCGACTAAGTTATGTCCAAATCCAATCAAAAACGGACATAACCCGGGGCACCCCTAAAGTTATGTCCGTTTCATATTTATATTTCCTTGATATCTTCCGGCAAAATGATAAAGAGGTCTGCCTCTTCATCCAATGCCAGGCGATTACTCTGTTGCAGCTTCGTTTGCTCAAACAAACTGCGCGCTGCACGGGCATTTCCGAAATGGCGGTCGCGTTTTGCATAGGCTGCTTCGAAAACTTCCTGCAATTTCGCCACTGTTTCATCCGGCAACACAAATCCTTGCTTCTTGGCACCAGCCCGGAAAATCTCCACCAACTCGGAGCTACTATAATCATGGAAATCAATCGTGTAGGCGACTCGACTGCGGATTCCGGCGTTCATACTGAGCATCCGTTCCATTTCGTCCGGGTAACCAGCCATGATTACCACCAGCTTGTCGCGGTTATCTTCCATTTCCTTAATCAGGGTACTGATTGCTTCATAACCGAAATCATTTTGCGATCCTGAATAAAGTGAGTAGGCCTCGTCGATGAATAACACGCCACCGTAGGCTTCCTTGATTTTTTCAAGTGTCTTGGGACCCGTCTGGCCGACGTATTGACCGACCAAATCGTCGCGTGTCACTTCAATCATATGACCCCGCTTCAAAACGCCAATCGATTTCAGGATTTTACTGATCAAACGGGCGATAGTCGTCTTACCGGTACCTGGTTTTCCAGTGAACACCATGTGTAGCGACAAATCGGTCATCGCATACCCTTTTTCCTCGCGGCGTTTTTCTGCACGCACATAGTTGGTAATGGATTTAACCTGTTCCTTGACGTTATCCAGCCCAATCAATTCTTCTAACTGACCCATCAAATCCTTGATGTCGTCGCCGAACAGCTGCGCCGGATCAATTCCAAAGTCCAATGGCTCCAAAATGACCAAATCTTCCTCAGTAAGTACCTCTTCGCTCAAACGGAAAGCCCGTTCGCGCATCGCAGCTTCCATGATATTACGAACCGCACGTGCATTCGCAAACTGGGGCAACACTTTTTCTTGATTAATTTTCACCAAGAAAGCTTTCTCCCCGTTTTCCGTCAATGTATAATGGTTCGCTTCCGCTTGTTGCTTGGCGATTTCCAATAACTCAAAATCAGAAAAATCATCGAAATTCACTTGCATGTTGATCCGACTCGATAGACCGGGATTCGATTTCAACAGATCTTTCATCCCTTCGTCGTAACCCGCCAAAATGACGATAAAATCATTACGGTAGTCCTCCATCGCCTTGATCAACACTTCCAGCGCTTCCGAACCGTAGTCGGACTGATCATTTTTGGCAGGCGTCAAAGCGTAAGCTTCATCTATGAAAAGAACCCCACCTTTGGCCGATTCAATCACTTCACGCGTCTTTTGTGCCGTTTGTCCCATGTAGCCGCCAACCAAGTCCGAGCGATCCACTTCCACCAACTGCCCGGTTTCCAAAATACCCAAGGCTGTGAAAATATCACCGATGATGCGGGCAACTGTCGTCTTCCCCGTCCCCGGATTTCCGGAAAAGGCAAAATGATAGCTTGGCTGCAGACTCTTTTCAATGGAGAGCATATAGGAACGACGTTTCTCATACTCAACCAATTTGACGATGCGATTCACTTCACGTTTTACTTCGTCCAAACCAATCAATTGATTCAACTCTTCCAAAGCATCGTCCAGGGATCGTCTTGTTTTTTGATTATAAGGCTGGGCCGGTTCAAAACCGAAGAAGTCGGCTTCATTTGACCGGCGACTTTTTTTCGGTTGCATGCTTTCAATCAAGGAGGCCACTTTGGCTGTGCTATGCGACAATGGGCGGGTTTGTTTCAAATATTCGAATATTTTTCGGCATTCTTCGAAATCGCCATGAATATAGTAAGCATAAACACGGTCGTATTCAATGTCATCATCATAGCCATATTTTTCCGAAGTTGTGATGGATTCCAAAATCGTATCGAGTGGCGCTTCTTTTTGCAGTAAAATCTTGGTTTTCAAGCGATGAGACGTATAGGTTTTTGGTCGTTCTTTCAATATTTCCTCGGTCAAGGTCAGTGCCTTTTCCAGTTGATTGCGGCCAAATGCCATCTCAGACAATATTTTTGCTGCTTCCCAGTTGCTACTATCCGCCTCGTGAGCGCGGGCAGCATAATGTTCTGCTTCTTTAGGTAACTTCAAATCAAGGTATAATTGCGCCAATAATACCAGATAATTATCCCTTTCCGGTTCTGCTTCAACTGCTTTTTGAGCAAAGGCCATTGCCTTTTTGTAATCATGACTCTTGAAATAATTCAAGGCCAACAAGTAGTTAACTTGTGGGTGATCGGGATAAGCCTGATACGCTTCACGTAAAATAGGCACGCTACTCAACGCCATATTATTTTTGATATTATATTCCATCCCACGCAAACGGGATTCCATTGATTCGACGGTCATCCCATCCATTGTAATAGCGTCATTTTCTTTAAAAGTCGATTCCACAAATTGGCCTCCTTTCATATATTCTGTATCTAAATTTAAAATTTCTGTTTCAATTATCGCCTCTTATTTTAACATATTCTGCAGGTGATTTCCCGTTTACATGCTTATATTCACAAATTTCCAGGCAAATGAAGCAGTTCAAAAATTCTGTTTTATTATAGGCTTTGGGATTTTTTTCATTTCGTGCTATTATTAGGGTGTAAGAAAGCGTTTTATTCAAGTCGGAAAGGAGTCGTTATCATGTTCAAAAATCGTGAAGATGCTGGGATGCAGCTTGCGGAAATGTTGCTTGATTATCAAGACCAAGAAGTCGTTGTTTTTACTTTGCCTAGAGGGGGCGTTCCCCTAGGAGTCGCAGTAGCGAAACGTCTGAATGCCCCTTTGGATTTGATTATAACACGTAAAATCGGCCACCCCTTTAATCCCGAATACGCAATTGGTGCTATCTCAGAAAATGGGAAAGCTTTCTATAATCAGCTGGAAATCGCAAAGGTCGATGATACCTGGCTGGAAAATGAAGAAGCACGCTTGAGAAATGAAATTAAAAGACGACGCCATAAATATGGTGCGAAAGAAGTTTCTGTCAGTAGCAAGACCGCTATTATAGTCGATGACGGTATCGCCACGGGCTTTACCATGTTGGCGGCCATCGATGACGTCAAGAAAGATAATCCGAATCGGATCATCGTTGCCATCCCAGTTGTACCGGAACGAATGGCGGAACAACTCGAGAAGGAAGTAGATGAAGTCGTCGCTATCGAACGCACACGCGCTTATCTTGGTTCAGTAGGAGCGTATTACAAAGAATTCGGGCAGATAACAGATGAAGAAATTCTGGAACAGCTTGATTTTAAATAGTTAATTGTTTAGTATTTTAGGCGAGGTGAAGGAATGAAAGAAATCAGTTTGAAAGATACAGTCTACGAAACAGTAACCAATAATCCTGAAGTACGCGAAGTTATTGTGGGTTTGGGATTTGCACCGTTACGTGATGATAAAATGTTACAGACTGCAGGAAGAATGATGACTTTGGGAAAAGCTGCCAAGCAATTTGGGATTTCCTACGAAACCATTGTAGCGACCCTTCAGGCAAACGGTTTTACCGTTAAGGAGGACAGTCTGTGATTGAAGATTTGAAAAATAAACGTTCAAAAGATTTCGAAGATCGCCAAGCCATTTTAAAGGATTTAATTTTGCGTTTGCATGCCGATGAAAATCCAGACGTCATCAAACAAGAATTCAAGGAACACTTCGGAAATGTGAGTGCGTTTGAAATCTCAGTCATGGAACGTCGTTTGATGGGCGAAGGGATTGAAGCGGAAGAAATTATGCGTTTGTGTAATGTGCATGCTTCCCTTTTCAACGGCTCCATTGAAGCCGTCTATCAACAAGGTGAAGGCCATGACAGCCCCGGACACCCGATCCGTGTACTGAAAGAAGAGAACTTGGCCCTTGAAAGTACAATGGATAAGATCGTTAATCTGTTGGCCGCTTATCTAGAAGAACCAGATGCGCAATTAAAAAAAGGTTTGTTGATGCAACTCGATATGCTCTGGGAAATTGACAAACACTATGCGCGCAAGGAGAACTCCTACTTTCCGATTATGGAACGTTACGGGATGACGGCTCCACCGAAAGTTATGTGGGGCGTGGATGATGAAATTCGTGAATTAATCAAGGATTTTCGTACCCGTATTGAAAATGATGAACGTGAGGGTCTTGATTTCGAACCCGTTAAATATGAAGTGGAAGAAATGATTGTAAAAGAAGAAGAAATTATGTTGCCCATGATAATCCCCTTCTTCAATGAAGATGACTGGATTTCCATCGCGGACGAGTCTGAAGAAATTGGTTTCTGCATCGTCAAACCTGAACAGAAATGGATACCAAAACGCGAAAAAGTGGAGGCATCTATTGAATCCGGTAATATCGATCTAGGGCTTGGTGTCTTGACTCAGAAAGAACTGAAAAAAATCCTGGATTTACAACCGCTGGAATTAACGTTTATCGATGAAAATGACATCGTAAAATACTTCAATGATGGTCCGGAACGCAAGCTCTTCCCGCGTACCAAAAATGCCATTGGGCGGGAAGTTTATAATTGCCATCCACCGAAAAGTCAGCCTATCGTGCGCAAACTGATTGCAGACTTCAAGGCTGGGGCCAAGGATAGCGAAACGCTCTGGTTCCGTGCCCGCGACACCTATGTGATGGTCAGCTACGCGGCTGTGCGTGATGACGATGGCACTTATATGGGAACATTGGAATGGGTACAAAATATCGAAAACATTATTAATATTGAAGAAGAGAAACGGACAATCGATTAAGATTGTCCGTTTTTTGGTAATTTGTCATTCAGCTTTTGGTAGATGGGTTTCATCTCCGGTTCTGTGGTCCGGGCCACCGCTTCATCCAATTCCATCCAGGCCACTGCGCTGTTCTCATCGGGTTTGATGGCGAGTGTGTCAGTTTCGGATGCTTGGAGTAAGTAGGTCACGTTCAAATGAAGGTGCGTGCGGATCTTTTTCCCTTTTTTCACATGAGCGGGAACATCGAGAATTTCGATGGCATAAATATTTTCACTGACGGGAGTAATGTTCTGTAGGCCGGTTTCCTCCTCGACTTCTTTAAGTGCGACGCGAAGAAAGTTGTCGTCGCCATCAACATGGCCGCCCACCCAAGACCAGGAGTCGTAGATATTGTGATACGCCATGACTGTTTTGGTGAAATCTTCATTAACCACCCAAGCGGATGCCGTAAAATGTGCAGCATCATTATTGCGCGTCAATATATCCTGGAAAGTATCGATATATTCGAGCATGCGGGCCTTGTCTGTCCGTTCTTGTTCATTATAAGGTTCATAATCCATGATTGCCTGACGATAATTCACAGTCCCTCTGTCCTTTCAGTTAACGTGGTATTTTTGGACCACGAATTGATTTTTTTTATTACGTTTGCCATAAATGACAACTGTTTTGCCCTCGGTGACGTGGAAAAGAAAGTTGAGTGAATGATTTTTGATCAGACAATTTTCCTTGGTATCACGCTCACCGTTCAAAGTAAAACGCACGAGTGGCATCTCATCCAACTTCAAAATTTTAATCTTTTCTACCTGCCCTTTCAAGTACCATGTATCTTCCATTTTCCGCACCCCGTTTCTTTGTTTCAATTATACGAACAAGCGTTCTTGTTTGTCAAGCGAACAAGTTGGAATGATATGGTATAATTTTTTCAGATACAACAAAACACAAGGAGGCATTTTTGATGATTATCACAACTACGAGTAGTATTGAAGGTAGAACAATCGTGTCCTACGAAGATGTTGTTTTTGGCGAAGTTATTTCCGGGATTAATTTTATGAAAGATATCGGTGCGGGCATGCGTAACTTTTTCGGCGGCCGTTCACAAGGCTATGAAGAGGAAATTGTCGTGGCGCGCGATCAAGCGTTAAACGAAATGGAAAACCGTGCGCTTCAGTTGGGTGCCGATGCGGTCATTGGCGTAAAAATGGACTATGAAACACTCGGTGCTGATAATGGAATGATTATGGTCACGTGCAGTGGGACTGCAGTGAAACTGAACTAATTTAGAAAGGTGTGAAATGGGTGCCTAATAATCAACCTGGTTACGTTCATTCTTGTGTCTCGCTTGTACCGATTTTTAACCACCTGGAAGTTGAGCAGATGGATGAAATTTCTAAGACAGCGCACACTCGGCACTTCAAAAAAGGTGAATTTATCTATCAACCCCAAGAAGAATCGGATTCTTTATATATCGTCCATAAGGGCTGGGTAAGGATTTATCGCTTGACGGAAAATGGGAAAGAGCAACTCGTCCGTTTCTTGGGACCGGGTGATTTCACTGGAGAAATGGCATTGTTCCGTTCCTCCGTTCACGACTCGTTTGCTGAAGCTACCCGTGATACCGCAGTTTGTGTGATTACCAAAGATGATTTACAACCGCTATTGGCAAATTACCCTGCTATTTCCTTGAAAATCATGGAAGAATTTTCAAGGAGGCTGGAACAGTCCGAACGCCAAACTACGATTGTGGCAACGGAAAAAGTGGAAGTGCGGTTAGCCATGTTCCTGGTTGAATTGATGGAAGAAGGTTCAAGCGTTGTAAACTTGCCAATGTCAAAAAAAGACTTGGCTTCATTCCTGGGAACGACACCGGAAACCATTAGCCGGAAATTGGGATCGTTGGAAGATCGCGGATTGATCAAGCAAATTTCGAACAAAAAAATAGAAATCATGGATGCGGACGAATTGCTGTTGGGATAGAACCAAGGCTTTTTAACGAATTAAACCATTTTAACTGAAATTTTTACCGCAAATGGTTTAATTAACCAGAATAAAACCATTTCGACATAAATTTTCACCACAAATGGTTTAATTAACAATTATTAAACCATTTCAACCTAATTTTGCGGACCAAATGGTTTAATTAATCAAAATCATCGCGAGAACGACAAAAAACTGGTGCACCCATTGAGGCGCACCAGTTTTTTATCCTTTAAAAGCCTCACGTAAGGCTGCAATATCCAACTTCTTCATTTCCAGGAACGCCGCGACTACACGTTTTTTCGCCTCCGCGTCTTTTGTCAGCATCATTTCGTCGAGTTCACGCGGAACGATTTGCCAAGAGACACCAAATTTATCTTTCAACCAGCCACATACCTCGGATTCAGGTACGGCGGTCAATTTCTCCCAGTAATAATCAATTTCCTCTTGCGTGTCGCAATACACGATAAAAGAAAATGCTTCGTTAAAATTAAAATTGTGGGCCACACTGTTTTCGCTTATGACGAAAGCGACATCCTCGTACAGTTGTTTGGAAAACATCACCGTACCTTCTTTTTCAGTTGGAAGTCCCGCTGGATTGCGATAAATCTCAAGCATTTCAGAATGCTTGAATACATCCAGATAATGATTGATCGCTTCTTCAGCATGTCCATACTGCTCATTGATATACATCAATGCAGGATAAATTTTCTGTCGCATCTCGCTCGCATTCGTATCGTACATGAGTTGCCAAGTAAGCCCAAAGCGGTCCTGCACCCAACCAAATCTTTCACTGAATGGGTACTTATCCAATTCCATTAACGCAAAGCCGCCATCAATCAGCCGCTCCCACAAAGCATCCATTTCCTCTACCGTATCACAAAACACCATCAAAGAAATTGAAGGATTTAATTTGAAAAAAGGACCTGCGGAAATAGCTACAAAATCAAGTCCGGCTAACTTAAAACCAAATTGCTCACTGTCCCCTGATGGTGTGTCTTCAACCACCGTGGACCAGGTTATTTCTGAATCATCAAACAAGGAAACATAAAAATTGACAGCTTCTTTTGCCTCAGTGTCGTACCACAAACTTGGAACGATTTTATGCATGTTACTTCCTCCTTATTTTTACCCGATGAAACCTCCCAATAAAAATCCTGCCAACAATACAGCAATCGGTATAGAGATGACAAAAGCCAAAATTCCCAATAACGAACGATCCTCACGCCAAACAATTGCAATCAGGCTACCTACCAAACTGATAAAAGCACCAAGCATTCCCGTCAGCGTGAAAAAAATCATGAACCAGTCAAATGTATTCGGGTTCCCTGTTTCACCGCCGAATCGCGGCTGTAAAAGAGTCGCCGAAACCCAGGTTAAAATGAAATAAATGATTCCCCATGCGGATATTTTACCAAGCTTCGTTCTCGGACGTAGTTTTAGACTCATTCAGATTCCTCCCCTCCACTGACACTTCTTCTGCTTCTATTTTACCATTTTTCTACTTGTTCCATCACTATAATTGATTTCGTAACCGTCTTGAACGTTAAAAATATAAACATTAAAACGCAAACCATCATCTTCAACCGACTGCGCCATCAATTGTACCCCACGTGCCACTTTTTCCTCATCGCGGAAAATCGGTCGCACCATATAACGCACATGGTTATTCGTTTGTTTCAAATAATACGCAATATCATTTTCAAAGCGTAACATATTCGGATTATTCAAACTGCGTGTCCCCGTCATCAAGTTACGGATATTATTATTTTCTCCGGTCAACTGAAAACCGATTAAGTGACTGCGATTATATAACCATTGCCCATTATCCAACTTCTTTTGCTTCCAGCCAGTTGGGTCGATATACAAACCCTCACGTTCCTCGGTCGGAAATAAGTCGGTCCCAAGCATAGCATGAGCGGGACCAACCCGGTTAAAGTGATCCAGTTCCGTAAAGGATTGCCAGCTGCCATCCACCAATGATAATTCGTCCTCACTGAATTCCGGCACGTTATCGTTTACTTCAACTACCTGGTTAATCCCGTCATATTCCAAATACGCCAATTCTGAATCTGGAATCGTTTGGGTCATCAAAATGGATTCTACAAATTCCTGGATAACCGGTAAAGGTTGTGTCATAAGAATAAAGAACGAGGCAGCCACCGCCAGCACGCTCGATATCACTTTCAAGTTAACGTCTACTTCATCTTTCTTTTTTCTACCTTGTGCCATTGCCTAACCTTTCTGAAAACCTTCATCGTGCAGGTAGCCTTCGCCTGCTTCTTTCGTTTTAAATATTCCTTCTACTTGTCCGTCTGCCAACAATACCGACCAAATAGGGTTTTCGTAAGTCAAACGCAAGGCTTCGCCATTCGCGTCAAACCATAATTCATAATAGCCATCCTCGTAGCCATCCTCGGTTTTTTTCAAATGTGCAATCGCTTTGTCTACCCACTCACGAAGGCCCGCTTCATCCTCTTCCAAAACCGAAACGTACCCTTTTTGTGTTTCTTCTTTTGGCAAATAACCCGCGTAAATCAAAGCGTTGCCGTTTGGATGCAAATTACGTACGACTACTGTTTTAGCAACCGCACTTCCTTTAAAATGATAATTCAATCTTTTTAAAGAAACCGGTGCTGATTCCAGTTCCGCGTAGCTATCAAAAATTCTTTTTTTCTCTTCAAATGATAAGGTCATACGACACCTCTTCTAATATTAGTTCACCTCATTATAACAGAAAACGGAGCGCTCCTGACAGCACTCCCGTTTCGTTTAAATATAATAAAGGTTTTCGGATGGATATTGTGCATCACTGGTAATATCGATTCCCAAATTCCGCAGAATTTGTTCATCGTCTTTCTTCAACATTACCGTCGAATGGGCCTGAACACCTTCCAATTCGGATAACTTGTTGTAGCACAGTTGCGCTGTCGGGTTCGTTACCGCACTAATTGCCAAGGCAATCAAAATTTCATTCGCATTCAAGATTGGACGACGGTTATGCAGGACGTCTGCTTTTGTTTTTTGAATGGTTTCCAAAATCGTCAAGGACAGCAATGGAATTTCATCGGCCACATTGGCCAAAAATTTAATGGAGTTCAAAATAGCTGCCGAGGAGGAATCCATTAAGTTGGATGTTCGTCCGGTTACGATGCGCCCATCGTTCAGTTCAAATGCCATCACAGCTTGCGTTTCATTGGTTTCAGCACGTTGACGACACTTATCGGCATAATCACGTGCTGGTTGGACCGAGAGACGATCCGTGTGTGTCAAATCCGCTTCGTCCAACAAAATTTTCATGCGATAAACAATATCCTCGCTTAACAGCCCTTTTTTGTAGTCACATTCCACGCCAAAACTTCTGCGAATCATTTCTTGTTTGGATGCTTCACGAACGACTTCGTCATCCACAATCCCAAATCCAACCCGATTTACGCCCATATCGGTTGGGGATTGGTATACCGATTCTTTTTGCGTGATTTTTTCGATAATCCGTTTGATAACCGGGAAGATTTCGATATCACGGTTATAGTTGACCGCCACTTCATGGTATTTTTCAAAATGGAAGTTATCAATCATGTTAACGTCTTTCAAGTCAACTGTTGCTGCTTCATAAGCCATGTTCAACGGATGTTTTAAAGGAACATTCCAAACGGGGAAAGTTTCAAATTTTGAATATCCTGCCGAACGACCCATTTGATTTTCATGATACAACTGGTTCAGACATGTCGCCAATTTGCCGCTACCGCCACCCGGTGCCGTCATTACGACGATTGGTTTGGTTGTTTCAATATATGAATTTGACCCGAATCCTTCTTCGCTTACGATCATTTCCACATCTGAAGGATAACCTTCGATATTTTTATGGGTGTAAACTTTGATATCGCGTTTTTCGAGTTTATTAATGAATACTTTTGTGCTTGGTTGACCATGATAGCGCGTGATTACGACGCTGTTGACGGACAGGCCATATTCCCGAAATTCATCGATTAAACGAAAGACTTCCATATCATAAGTAATTCCGTAGTCACCACGAATTTTATTACGTTCAATATCGCCGGCATAAACACAAATCACGATTTCCGATTTGTCTGCCAAGCGTTGTAAAATTTTGATTTTCGCATCTTCATCGAAACCAGGTAGGACCCTTTTTGCATGCTTGTCGCCAATTAATTTCCCACCGAATTCTAGATATAGCTTATCGTAGTGATTCACACGCTCTGAAATATAGCGCGTTTGTTCTTCGATGTACTTCTTTGAATCAAATCCTATTTTACCCATTTCCTACCTCCTCGATTCTGTTCAACTCTATTAATTATAGCGATTTTTCCGAGCATAGCAACGTTTGGTTTCATCATTGACTTTATCACCGGTAACATCGTATAATAAATATGTTACCCCTATAACGGGCCGTTAGTTCAGTGGGAGAATGCTTCCTCGACAAGGAAGAGGTCACTGGTTCGAACCCAGTACGGCCCATCTATAAAATAGCGTGAACGCCAATGGATTTTTCCTGGCGTTCGCGTTTTTTGCGTTTCCGGGTACCGAGGTGCGGCGATTAAATTTTTTCCGCGCGCGCAACGCCGCTTTTTAGCGAAAAATGCGGCGTTCCCAGATGATTTTCCTGCTTAACGCCGCATTTGGAATTCAGAAACCTGTTCTACCCCCTCAAAATGGTGGCCAAAAAAAGTGGCATAGGCTTTTGCTTGTTTTATCAGCAACGTTTGGGGAATTTGGACGTTGGGGTGGATGCTGTAGGATAAGGTTACCTTTTCTCCTTTAACGATAGGCTTCCAACTCCCCACCACTTTGCCGTTAAACAACAGCGGGCGATAGATACCTCGTTTCAAGGGATCGAGTTGTATGCGCATTGCCTCTGTAAGAGAAGCCGTTCGGTCTTGGTAGCCAATCAGGAATTCATCCAAAGTTGGTAGGAGATGAAGTGATGGTTCGAAAGCTTCCATTACGGGATCAACCGTGACAGTCGCCATTTCCATAGCTTTTTTGGCCTCTCCTACGCTCAACCCGGCCCACCACGCCAAGTCTTTTGGGGTGGCAGGTCCATGACTGGCCAAATAACGGCTGGCCAGTTCTTTCAAAGCTGCTTCTCGTGTCGTGAAAGGACTGGGTGGAGCCCACTCGGATACCAACCCCAGTGTCTGTTGTTTTCCTGCCATGGGGCCGATGAAAATAATGCCCTTTTGAGCGGCATACCAGAGTATATGGTAGTACCGTTGCCCTTTCGTATCGACATTCGCTTCTTCGAGTATTTTCCGGAGCTTGAGGCGAGGTATGAGTTTTTTGCCTTTCAAGGCTGCTTCAATAATAAGCAGGGCTTGTTCCAGGTCTTTTGTGTCAAGACCCGTTTCTTTTAGCATATGGTTTTTATACCGTTTTAGCATACGGTCCCGGGATAGTTCCATCATCCAGGTTAAGTCTTCTATCGCCACAAAATGAATGGTATGGCGCATGGTCCAAGACCGAACGATTTTCATATCAGCGACTGCTTGTTCGAGGTCTTTTTTAGTGACACCCGGCGTCCGCATCGCTATCGCCCATAATGCTGGATGATAGTCTTGTCCCTGGACTGCCAGCATCCAGCGAACCGTTTCTTCAGGTGACTGGAAATGTTTCTTTGCTAACAATTGCCTCTGCAAACGTTCCGCAAGTACCTTTTCCAAATATACCCCTCCCTTACCACTCCTGATAATTCGCAAACAATTCCTGATACTCTTTAATCATGGCTTCTTTCCGTTTTTTCAAAATGGTTATAGCCCCCAAAAGTTGGTCAGGTTCATCAGTCATATCACAGTCTTCTTTTTGTCGTTCCATTGCTTCTTCGACAGGTTGGTATGGGGCTTCGCGTTTGATTTCATCCAGCATCGCATAGATTTGTTTCCGCATCCGTTCCATTCGTTCCGGCTCGGCGGCTTTAATTTCATCCAAGTGTGCCAGGACAAAGCGAAAATTTAAATGGCGCAGCATGCGACCATCTTTCACGTGCACATATTCTTTGTTAAACGGCGAAACACCTTGTGCCTGGCCGTGGATTTGATACCAACCATCATATATTTCCCAAACGCCTTCTGGACTATCCGGTTGGAAATCACGCTTCAATTTAAAGGTCGGGTCTTCACCCGTGATTTCAGCTACCCATCGTTTCTCATCAGCCGTATTCGGCATCAACTGTAAAATTTGTGGTTTCAACTTGTCACATCCTTTGTATCTTCGTCTCTATTTTACGAAAAAAAACCGCCACTAGCTAGAGTGACGGTGTCCAATATTTATTATTCAGATCGTAAAGCTTCTACCGGGTCTTTCTTGGCAGCCATTTTTGCCGGGATCAAGCCCGCGATGACGGTCAATACTAAACTGACAAGGACCAGGAATACTGCTCCTTCAATCGGTAAGGATGAAATTCCGGAAATGTCTGTCATATTTTTGATTATCAAGCTGATTGGAATATTCAAGAGCGCTGTGATTCCAATACCTAATAAGCCGGAGAACAAACCGATAATGAACGTTTCAGCATTAAAAACGCGGGAAATATCACGTTTGGATGCCCCTACACTACGGAGAATTCCGATTTCTTTGGTACGTTCCAATACAGAGATGTAGGTGATAATACCAATCATGATGGAAGAAACCACTAAGGATACGCCAACAAAGGCAATCAACACATAACTGATAATGTTGATGATGGATGTTACGGAAGACATGATCGTTCCAACCAAGTCGTTATAAGTAATTACGTTCTCATCACGACCCGCTTCGGTTTCACGTTGGTTGTAATCAGAAATAATCGTTTCTAAATTATCCTTTGTTTCGAAATCTTTTGCGTAAATATTAATGGCGCTAGGTTTTTCTTCATCCACTGCAGCCAATGTTTGCAGGTTCGATTCATACGTCGTACTGTAGTTGTCTTGGTAAGCATTCAACAATTCAGCTAAATCCTCTTCGGAAAGAGTCGCCATATAGGCACGTTCTTCATCTGACAGGGCTGCGAAATCAAATTCTTCATTGGTATTTTCCGGGAAAGCCATGCCCGTGAAAATGTTTGTCTCTGGATTATTCATTTGTTCCTGAACTATTTCAGAATCATTAACCGATGCCATGATATGTTCTTTCAGTTTGCTTGTGTATCCGATTGAACCCGTTTCACTTGTTGTCACAGCTTCTGGGTTAGGACGCATAATCCCTACCACTGTAACATCTTCACTATTTGCGACAACTTCATCAATAAATGCCTGATCATCACTACGGTCCATCCAAATGCCATTTTCTTTTTTATACAAATCGGTGTTGATGACCAATTTGAACGTCATATCAAGTAATTCTTCATTTGTATAAGTGGGAATATCAGGCAGTTCATGGTCTTCCCCTTTCAATACGGACTGGAAGCTTTCGCCCAGTTCTTCCTGGCTCAACAAACCGAGGGAATATAACATATAATCGCTCACCCGATTGTTCTCGTCCACAATCAAGATAACTTCATTGTAATCTTCGGGCCAACGACCGGATACCGTATCGTACTGGCTCTCCAATAAGGGTTGATTGTCCAGTAATTCTTTCCAGGAATCCACACCCGCAGGTCCCACCATTGCTCCGCCACCCATTGCATTTTGTAGTGGATTTGAAGATTGAGCATCCATGGTCTGCCCCATCCCGATCGCGTTCATGACGTTGGAAGGATTTACTTGAACGACACCATCCACACCCTCTGCGTTATAAATATTAATCGGAATATTATAACTGTATTGAATCGCATTGATATTCGCTTTAACACCTGCGTCTTCTTCCAAAAATTCTTTGAAGGCAGTCAAGTTATTGGAGTCTTTGCGGCTTGCCAAAGTATCCATCACGTCAGTCATTATGGGCGTTGCAGCAACTTCACCTTCTGGAACTTCATCCAAATCCTCCGTATTAACACCCATCAAAGCACCAATAATCATTCCCATATCCAATGTTGATTCTTCAATCGTCAGTGGATAGGAAGATAAGGTGTCCTCTTCAATACGCGCGATATAGTTTTGGACTCCGTTCGATAGGGACATAATCAAGGCAATCCCGATAATCCCGATACTACCGGCAAATGCAGTCAGTAGCGTCCGCCCTTTTTTCGTCAACAAGTTATTGAAACTTAAACTTAAAGCCGTAAAGAAGGACATGAATGTTTTATCGTTCTTGAGAATTTTACTATCACGAATTTCCGTCTCACTCGCCGGATTAGAATCGGACAGAACTTCTCCATCCAATACCTTGATAATCCGAGTTGAGTAATCTTCAGCCAACTGCGGGTTATGCGTAACCATGATTACAAGGCGGTCAGAAGCAATTTCCTGTAACAATGCCATAATTTGTACGCTTGTTTCCGAATCCAAGGCTCCCGTTGGTTCATCAGCCAAAAGGATTTCTGGATCATTTATTAAAGCCCGGGCAATCGCGACCCGCTGCATTTGACCACCGGACAGTTGATTGGGACGTTTAGTGACGTGGTCTTTCAAGCCAACTTTTTCCAAAACATCCTGGGCACGTTTGCGACGTTCTTCTTTCGAAACACCGGACAAAGTCAAAGCCAGTTCAACGTTTGACAAAACGCTTTGGTGAGGAATCAAGTTGTAGCTTTGGAAAATGAAGCCAACCGAATGATTTCGGTACGTATCCCAGTCACGGTCTTTATATTCTTTGGTCGAACGACCATTAATCAACAAGTCGCCATGTGTGTAGCGGTCCAATCCTCCGATAATATTCAACATCGTTGTTTTACCGGATCCACTTTGACCCAATATTGAAACGAATTCATTACTGCGGAATTTCAAATTGATGCCTTTAAGAGCTTGGACAACTTGGTCTCCCGTTCGGTACTCTTTGGTAATGTTTTTTAACTCTAACATATTTTCTCACCTTTCAGATTGGTCTCCGCCAAATCAAAAACAGCCTTACATCCGTCTTTTATTGTACACCAAATCTATTATCTAAATATAATTTTTTGTTTAATAATATTTTAGTAAACGTTTTATTTTCCATGGGTTCAAAATTGCACCCAGGTTTTGCTTATGCTATATTGAAGTTACGAAAGACATTTTGACCGGAAAAGAGAATGGAAAGAGGGATGTCTATGGGTAGAGGAGGCGGCGGTGGCGGTGGCGGCGGCTCATTTGGAGGCGGCGGTGGCGGCTTCCGTGGTGGCGGTGGTTCATTCGGTGGAAACCGTGGTGGCGGCGGACGCAGCAGTTGGGGCGGCCGTGGCGGCGGATCGTTTGGTGGCTCAGGTGGCAATCGAGGCGGTAGTTCCTGGGGTGGCGGTGGCTCTTGGGGCCGACCATTCGGGACAGGACCCATCTTCATAAACACGGGTGGCAGACGCTATTCCAATCGTGGTCCAAACCGTTCCCCTGGTGGTGGCGGTTGTGCGCCGGGATGTGGAACTCTGGCTATTGTTCTGAGCGTCTTGGCAGTAATCTTTTTCTTCTTGGCTAATGTAGGTGGTGGTGGTTCATCAGTTGCACCATCCACAGTTGAGAGAGAACCCTTACCTGCCGGGTCCGTCAACGAAACAGCCTATTTCACGGATGATGCTGGTTGGATCACTAATGACGCACAACTAGTAGATGGTTTAAGACATTTCTACGAGAAAACGGGCGTTCAACCTCATTTGTATATTACAGATGAAATAAATGGTTCCCAAACTGCCAGCATGGATCAAGTCGAGGCATTTGCCAATGAAAAATACGACGAGTTGTTTGCCGATGAAGCGCACTTACTGTTTGTATTTTATGAAGGAATACCAAACCAGTATATTACCTATTATGTAACAGGAACGCAGGCTAATCAGGTTATTGATTCTGAAGCCGGAACCATACTGCTCGATTATATCGATCGTAATTACTATGATGGTAACTTAACGGATGAACAGTTCTTCAGTAATTCCTTCAAGGACGCGGCAGATCGGATAATGGAAGTAACTACTTCACCTTGGATTCCGGTGCTGATTGTACTGGGGCTTGTGGGATTAGCCGGTATCTTGTTCCTATGGTGGCGGAAACGCAAGGAACAAGAAGCAATTGAAGCAAAACGAACAGAGGACCTTCTGAAGACGCCAATTGAAACATTTGGCAAAGATTCCGAAGCAGATGAGTTGGCCAAGAAATATGAAGATAAAGAATAATAAAAAGATAAATTTTAGGAGGAATAAAATTATGTCAATTTTAGGACGCTTTTCAGATATTATCAGTGCAAACGTGAATGCTGTTATCGATCGAATGGAAGACCCAGAGAAAATGATCGACCAATATCTCCGTGATATGATGGAAGATTTAGCGGAAGTTAAACACGATACTGCTGGTGTCATGGCGGAAGAAGCACGTGCGAAACGTGAAGTCGACCAAAATGAAGCAGAAGTTAGAAAATATGAAGAACTTGCCAAGAAAGCTTTGGAAGCTGGCAATGAAGACGACGCACGTATTTTCTTATCCAAAAAACAAGAAATCGAAAGCGTGGGTGCAGGTCTAGCATCAAGTTATGCTTCTGCTCATGAGAATGCCGTTAAGATGCGCCAAATGCATGACAAATTGGCAAAAGACATCAATACCCTTCGCCAACGTCGTGACATGATTAAAGGCAAGATGTCTGTTGCCAAAGCACAAGAGAAATTGAACGATGTTTCCGAAAATGTCACACGTTCCGAAAGCGCAATGGGATCATTCAAGCGAATGGAAGACAAAGCTACTCGTATGCTGGATGAAGCCAACGCCATGTCTGAACTCAATTCCGAGCCATTAGACGAAGCGAAAGCTTTGGAAGAGAAATATGCTTCCCAAACATCGGCAGCGGTTGAAGATGAATTGGAAAGAATGAAAAAAGATTTAGGTATGTAAAACTGATATTTAGATGAGGCTGTGGGATGATTCCCGCAGCCTCTTTTTTGGGTTCTTGGTTATTTGGTGTTGTTTACGCCCGGCAATGTCATTGGAATAAATCTAAAATTCAAAAAAGAGGGGTTGGAACTTCCATCTTCAAGTAATAGTAAAAAAAGTGATTACTCAGAGCAAAATATGCCCGTGAGTAATCACCCTTATTCAAATGGGTATTCCAAACCCCACTCTTTTCGTACGGTGTCCATAATTTCGACGACATCCATAGTCAATGGGAGGGTTTTGTTTTCTTTTTTCCCAAGAATCATGTCGGTAAAGTTGGCCACTTCGTAGTTAAGTGCCTGCACGGTATCTCCCGCCTCGATGGTTTGGTGTTTGCCATCATAACTCGTAAACGTTGCTTGAGTGGGACGGGGATAGTCCATGATCGTCAGGAAGCCTTTTTCAAATGCGACCACGCCTTGTTTGGGCATCTTTGCCCGGAATGTGAGCGAAACGGTCGCTAGTTCCTGTTCTTCGTTTCTTAAAATGATGGCGGATGATTCGTCCACGCCGGATTCGTGCAGATTTCCGAGGGTCAGGATTTCGGTTGGCTTGCTGGATAGGAAATGACGAACGAACGATAACGCATACGTACCGATATCGAAAAGGGCACCGCCAGCAAGGGCTTTGTTGAAATAGTAAACGGATGGATCAGTGTCCTTGAAACTGCCAAATGATGCTTGGATCATTTTCAGTGGACCAAGGTCGTTTTCCCGGATCCATTCTTTCAAGGTACGATACAGCGGCATATTGAAAATCGTCATGGCTTCTGCCAAGTATAAGTGATTTTCTTCGGCAAGTTGGGTTACTTCACGCAACTGCTCCCCATTAACGGTAATGACTTTCTCACAGAGTACGTGTTTGCCGGCTTTAAGGGCTGCTTTAATCAGCTGATAATGATGGCTATGTGGTACAGCAATGTAAACCACTTCAACGTTTTGATCAGCCAAGGCTTCCGCGTAAGAACTGTATGCGTGCGGGATATCGTATTTCTCCGCAAAGGCTTCTGATTTTTCCAGGCTACGTGATGCGACGCCATAAAGCATCGCTTTTTCTGCTTTGAAATGAGTCGCAAATTCATTTGCGATTGTTCCTGTTCCTAAAATGACCCAATTTAATTTTGTCACGGTTGTAATCCCCCTCTTAAAGCTGTTGATTGGCCAAGATGATGGCTCCGGTAATGCCTGCATCGTCTGCCAATTTTGGTAAAACAAGGTAATCATCCAAAGGCGGTACGGGGACGTAATCACCTAATAGTGTCTCGAATGAGGTTTTCACTTTATCCAAAAGGCCGGGCACTTTCATCACGCCGCCGCCCATGACGATGCGTTCGGGACGAAGCATGACCGTGTATGCCACAATCGCTTGACCCAGATAATAGGCAATAAAATCCCATACTTCGTCTTGCGGATCAACATCTTTCCCTGCTTTGTTTAAGCGACCATCGATTGATGGTCCCGCTGCCATTCCTTCCAGACAGTTACCGTGGTATGGACAAGAGCCGGCATAGTGATCATTTTCATGGGGTTTCACCAACAAGTGCCCCATTTCCGGGTGACCAATTCCTTCCAGAATCCGGCCGTTTAGTATTGCACCCCCACCAACACCGGTTCCGACGGTTAAATACATCATATTGTCCAACCCTTTGGCTGCACCTAAAGTCGATTCGCCCAAAGCTGCCGCATTTACATCGGTTGTCCAGCCCATAGGCACCTTGTAACGGTCTTTCATGGCACCAATAAAATCGAAATCTTTCCAAGCTAATTTTGGTGTGGACAGGATATACCCATATTTGTCAGAATCATGATTCACTTCAATCGGTCCGAATGAACCGATTCCGATAGCGTTGATTTCATATTTATCAAAAAAATTGAAGACGTGTGCCAATGTTTCTTCCGGGGTGGTTGTCGGAAAAGAAACACGCTCAATAACCTTATTGTCTTTATCCCCGATTGCACACACAAACTTTGTGCCACCTGCCTCGATTGCACCTACTATCATTTCTCCACTCCTCACATCTTTGTATTGGTTTTATTATACCGTTTTCAATAGAAAAAAACAGTTTGGACAATTTTACCGAAAAACGACGATTAAATTTTCGTTGCCGTGCTAATAGTCGCTATTTTACGATTTCGCGACTATTAGCGCGACAAAATTTCTTAATCGGCGTTATTTAGTGAAATGGCGACGGTTAGCCATTTCCAATGAGCCTAACAGACGTTTTTCGACCAAAAAATTAAGGGTTCGGGACAATTACCCCAAACCCTCTCTCATTTACTAATCAAGCATAGCCAAGGCTTCCGTTAGAACTTTTTCGCCTTTCATCATCCCGGATGCGTTACTAAAATAATTGCTTTAGCAGCCGCTATTTGCTCTCCATTCTCTCGTAAACTTCAATAATTTCTTTTGCTAGGTCCTTAAACGTAATGGCCGTCATCAAATGGTCTTGACCATGAATCAGTAATAATGAAACTTCCACTGGATCTCCGGATGCTTCTTGCGTCAGCAAGCCGGTTTGCGCGTGATGGGCCGCTACAAGCGCTGCTTCGGATTCTTTTATTTTGTTGGTAGCGGATTCAAAATCGCCCGCTTTAGCAGCTGCGATTGCTTCCATTGCTTTACCTTTTGCATCGCCGCCATGCATAATAAGTTGCATAATCACTTCAATTTTTTTTGGTTCTAACATCTTATTACTCCTTTTCTATTTGTATAGGCATATATGATGTCGTGATCACTTTTGTTTTGTTATAATCCTACACTTACATGCCATTTATTACGCTTTTATTTAAAAAATACTCCCCAGAGTTCGGGGAGTACATTTTCCAAGTTTTAACCGCGATAACGTAACGCCAAACCTTTTAAAAAGTTGCGCACATAGCGGTCGCCACAGGGTTTATAATTTCGATGCCCTTCTTTTCGTAAAACAGCGCCTAATTCACTTTTTGAAATACGCGCCTCAGCATCATCCATTATTTCCAACATGTCGTCACCCGTGAGTGACAACGCAATTTTTACTTTCTTCAACAGTAAATTATTAACATTTCCTGAATGAAGTTCCAACTCTGGTTCCGGGGCGCCTTCACGCACACCCCTTTGTGAGGTTATCATGCCATTCAAAAAACGTTCAAATCTTTCGTTATCCAATTCTTCTTCGTAATTACCATCTTTATCGCGTGTTGTCATCGCACGCACTTGCTCTTTTGTTCCCGTTGCGCCACCCAGGCGGAAAATTTCCACCACATCATTATCCTTGATATCCAGAGCATATCGCAAACGTGTCAAACGATCATTATTATCCATACTTAGCACCTTCCATTTCTCTCATATTATACCAAATTTTCTGCTATACTACAGTGACAACATAATTAGGAAAGAGTGATTTTTATCAAAACAGGCGTAACAGACTACACAATTACCGAATCAACCACCCTTTTGCCATTTTTAATCGCCATTCATCCCAATCTAGGTCGTAATGCGGTGAAATCTATTTTAACGCGTGGCCAAGTCGCAGTCGACGGAAAAAAAGTGACCCAACATAACCATCCTTTGGCGGTCGGACAAACCGTCAGCGTGATGAGCAATAAAACTGCCATGACTAAAACAGCATTGAAAGGCATCAACATTCTGCACGAGGACGACGCTATCATCGTGATTCACAAGGATGCCGGCATTCTTTCGATGGGCGACCGCAACCAAGCGGAGATGACTGCTTACCGGCAATTAACGCAATATGTAAAAGAAACAAATAAAAACAGCCGGATTTTTATCGTCCACCGTTTGGACCGCGACACTTCCGGGGTTATGGTTTATGCCAAAACCGAAGAAGTAAAGGAAGCTTTGCAGAAAGATTGGCATACGATTGTCAAGGAACGCATCTATACAGCACTCGTTGAAGGTGAAGTGACGGAATCTGAAGGGACAATCAAGTCCTGGTTAACTGAAAGTAAAGCCATGAAAGTTCATTCCTATAATTATGACAATGGTGGTAAATATGCCGTTACCCATTGGAAAAAAATCCGTGGCAATAAAGAGCATACTTTGTTGGAAGTCGAACTGGAAACGGGCCGTAAAAACCAGATTCGTGTGCACATGGAATCCATCGGGCATCCCGTTGCCGGTGACAAAAAATATGGGGCAAAACGTAATCCTTTGAAACGTTTGGGACTGCACGCTTCGACGCTTGCCTTTATTCATCCAAAGACTGGAAAACTGGAACGCTATACTTCAAAAGTACCGAAAGATTTCCTGTTTTATTCAAAAGAAAGTTAATTAGCTTTGAAACGACGATTGATTCGGGTAGATACCCAGTTAATCGTCGTTTTATGTTGTTGCGCTTTTTATGAGAATCTGTTAAGCTATTTTCATACGATTTTAATAATCAACGTTGAAGAGAAGTGTCATAGTCGATACGTCAAAGAGAGTCCCGGCTGGTGGGAAGGGATACCCATGAAACTATGAAAATGAACTCGGAGTTTTTAGTTTGTTCACGCAGACTGGACGGCAGTACCCGTTACCGTACAGGGTTTTATTTATAGAACTTGCAGAGATGTCATTTGTGAAAATGGCATGAATGAGGGTGGTAACACGACAAAATACGCGTCCCTTTGTACATTAATTTAATGTGCAAAGGGATGGGTATTTTTTTACTATCAAAAATTATTAGGGGGATTTCAAATGACTCAAACATCACCATTTCGCTATGATATCGTCGGATCTTTCTTACGTCCGGAAAAGTTGAAACAAGCACGGAAAGAGTTCGCTGAAGAAAAAATTTCTAAAGAAGCATTAACGGCTGTGGAAGATGCAGCAATCAAAGAATTAATCCAGCAACAAGTGGCTGCCGGTTTGAAGGCTGTAACTGACGGCGAGTATCGTCGCTCGTGGTGGCACTTCGATTTCATGTGGGGATTGAACGGTATCGCGAAGGAATACAACGAGAGCGGCAACAAGTTTGCGGCGATGAATACCCGTTCTGAAACAGCGCGCATCCACGGCAAGATTACTGGTGAAAACCATCCATTTGTGGAACACTATAAATTCTTGATCGCTAATACTCCCGAAGGAATCGAGGCGCGTCAAACAGTACCGGCTCCCGCTCAATTCGTACAGGAATCCTTGCGTAAATCCAACCTTGAATTTACAAATGCTGTCTACCCGGAAATCGATGATTTGGTAGAAGACTTGGCTGCTGCCTACCATACCGTTCTCAACGACTTATACGCTGCTGGTTGCCGCACGGTTCAATTTGACGACTGTACGTGGGGACGCTTAATCGGCGGTGAATTCTATGACGGCCATCAGTTGACCGAAGAAGAACTGGTTTATTTGAAAGATTTATATGTGCGCGCAAATAATGCGGCGATTGACGGAAAACCGGAAGGCATGAATATCGTTACCCACGTTTGCCGTGGAAATTACCGTTCAACTTGGTTTGCATCCGGTGCGTACACTTCTGTCGCAACACCGTTGTTTGATCAGGAAAATGTGCATGCTTACTACCTGGAATTCGATTCCGACCGTGCCGGTGGGTTTGAACCTTTGGCAAAAGTAACGCCTGGCAAAAAAGTCGTGCTTGGATTGATCACATCCAAATCACCGGAACTGGAAAACAAGGCAGATGTCATCGCCCGCATCAAGGAAGCAAGTCAATTCGTACCTTTGGAAAACCTATGTTTGTCAACGCAATGTGGTTTCTCTTCTACCGAAGAAGGAAACTCCCTGACAGAAGCAGAACAATGGGCGAAAATCAAACTGGTTAAAGAGATTGCCGAGGAAGTATGGGGATAGTATTCCTAGCGAGTGCGGCGTTCGGGTCGCTCAGCAATCCTTAACGCCGCATTTTTGAGAAAACTGCGGCATTAAGGAAAAATAAAATTTCTAAACGCCGCACTTTTTGAGAAAATGCGGCGTTTAGTGCCCCACTTAGTTGATGAACGCCGCACTTGGCACCTGAAGTGCGGCGTTCCTTACTGTTTATCCAACTTAACGCCGCACCTATCTCCAAAAAAAGCTGATGCCATTCGAGGCATCAGCTTTTTGTATGACTAAAATGTAATTTCCGGATTATCTTTCGTTACTCGGTACAAACGTCCTTCTACACCAAAATGAACATCGGAGCGGTCTTTTAATGCACGCATTGCTTTATTCGTCTGTTCAATCATTTCCGGTTCAACAGCTTCCATAAATAAAATCGCATTGCTTGTATTTTCCGTTAGCATCGTTCGTTGGGCATCACGCCAGTTCAGCGATCGGCAAATCGCACCTTCAGCGTCATAGTAAATAATTTCCTCAGGCAGTGCGGGCGCATCCGCATCGTCGCCCAACGCCCGGAAGCCCTCACCCCCCTGCGCTTTCCCGAGCACGATGTCCCCTGACATCGTATCCAGATCCTCGCCGCCACATGGGACACCAAACGAAAGGGAGATACTGTTGTAAATATCAACTAATGGGTTGATTGGGGTAAACTCGCGGTCCTGATCAACGCGTTTCAAAAGAGCTTCAATTGACGAGCGCGCACCCTTTTTCGTTTTAAATTTACGGTAGGCTTCGCGCCAAGCTTGAACTATTTCATTTTCCGAAAAGACTTCTTCACCTAGATATTGTTTGCTCTCTTCCTTTGCATCTTTCAAAAGGGAAGCAAAGACCACTTTCTCTTCCGGTTTAGGTCGATTATTAATGCCTTTCAATACCAAAACAGCGATTTCACCTTCCGGGAATACCTCCCAAAAGGTTGGCGAGACAGTAAATTTCATCGGTTAATCCTCCTTTTTAGTATCCTTCACTAAGATTATTATAGGCGATAAAAACAAATCAGCCCAAATTTTTTATGGCGCCGCTATCTTTTAAATAGTCATGATAATGGTCGCCCCATTCACAAATAGTATTTACGACCGGAGCCAGCTGTCGACCAATTTCCGTCAATTTATATTCCACTTTCGGTGGTACAACCGGATAAACATGGCGTGTCAAAATTTGATCTTGCTCTAATTCCTTCAATTGCCGAATCAACATCCGTTGGTTCACGTCAGGCAATCTCCGTTGGATTTCGCTCAAGCGCAAAGGGGATTCTTGCAGCAGGCACCAGATTATGGCGATTTTCCAGCGTCCTCCCACTACAGAAAGCGCCAGGTCTTTGCTTGTAAAAAAAGTTTTATCTTGGTAAGTTATGGTCATTACGTTCACTCTTCCTTATTTAAAATAACCCCACTGACAAATTTGTCAGTATTGCAACTCGAATTATAGTATGCGAATATGACAAAGTAAATAAGACATTTTCAAGAAAGAAGGAATTTAACATGAAAAGTAGAGCTGCAGTCGCATTTAAGCCTGGAGAACCACTTCAGATTGTCGAGATCGATGTTGAAGAGCCAAAAGCAAATGAAGTTTTAGTCAAAATATTATATACCTCGGTTTGTCATACCGATGCTTTTACCCTTTCAGGGGATGATCCAGAGGGTGTTTTCCCATCCGTTTTGGGCCACGAAGGTGCTGGCGTTGTTGTTTCCGTAGGTGAAGGTGTGACATCTGTTGTACCGGGGGATCACGTAATACCGCTATACACTCCTGAATGTGGTAAATGTAAATTCTGTCTGTCAGGTAAAACGAATCTTTGTGGCGCTGTCCGCGAAACACAAGGTAAAGGTTTGATGCCGGACGGTACGACGCGTTTTTCCTATAATGGCGAACCCGTTTACCACTATATGGGAACAAGTACATTCAGTGAATACACGGTCGTGAATGAAATCAACTTGGTAAAAGTTGAACCTGAAGCACCACTTGATAAAGTCTGCCTATTTGGTTGCGGTGTTACAACTGGTATCGGCGCTGTCCATAACACAGCAAAAGTTGAAGAAGGTGCTGTCGCAGCTGTCTTTGGGATGGGTGCAATCGGATTAGCCGTTATCCAAGGTTTGGTCCAAGCGAAAGCAAGCCGGATTATCGCCATTGATTTAAATGAAGACAAATTCGAACTTGCCAAAAAAATGGGTGCGACCGACTTCATCAACCCTGCTAAATTTGACAGACCGATTCAAGAGGTCATTGTTGAAATGACGGACGGCGGTGTCGATTACAGCTTTGAATGCATCGGTAATGTACACGTTATGCGTCAGGCTCTTGAATGTTGTCATAAAGGTTGGGGCGAAAGCACCATCATTGGGGTTGCCGGTGCTGGTCAAGAAATTTCCACCCGTCCTTTCCAACTTGTTACTGGTCGCGTTTGGCGCGGTTCAGCTTTCGGCGGAGTCAAAGGCAGATCAGAACTACCTGCCATGATTGGCGAATTTATGGATGGCAAGATTGATCTTGATTCATTCATTACACACCACTTGAACTTTACTGATATCAATGAAGCTTTCGATCTACTACATAAAGGTGAATCAATCCGTACCATTCTAACTTACGAGGAGTGAAACCATGCAATTGGAATTAATCCAGAATATTCGTGCATTTAACGGGGAACAACGGAAATATCAACACTATTCCGATTCCCTCCAATGTCAAATGACATTCAGTCTCTATCTACCGAGAAACGAAGAGCAAAAGTCCCTACCACTGATTTGGTGGTTGTCTGGTTTGACCTGTACCGATGATAACTTCAGCCAGAAGAGTGGCTTCCAACGGCTGGCAGATAAGCATCAGGTTGCCGTAGTCGTTCCGGATACATCCCCGCGTGGCGAAGACGTTCCCGATGATGAAGGCTATGATTTGGGACAAGGTGCCGGCTTTTATTTAAATGCCACCCAAGAACCTTGGGCAAAACATTACCAAATGTATACCTACCTCATCGAAGAATTGTCAGAAATAGTGAAATCCCTAATCCCGAACTTTTCTGGCAAGGAGAGCATTATGGGCCACTCGATGGGCGGGCACGGGGCCTTGGTTCTCGGCATGAAAAACAAAGAACGGTTTAATTCCATCTCAGCATTCTCACCAATCACGAATCCAATTCAAGTTCCTTGGGGGCAAAAAGCCTTCACTGCATACTTGGGTGATGATACTAACAAGTGGTTGGATTGGGATGCCACTGAATTAATCAAAACAGCCAGTGATATACCGATATTGATTACCCAAGGTAGTGCAGACGGATTCTATCCGGAACAACTTGACGAAACAGCATTTTTGGCTCAAGCTTCTGCGAACAATGCACAAGTCACCTACGATAAACAGGAAGGATATGACCATAGTTATTTCTTCATTGCAACATTTTTGGAAGAGCACTTTGCCTTCCATATGAAGCATTTGAAGTAATGACACCCTCCAATTTCTGTAGGAGTGCGGCGTTCCGATATTAATAAGCCGTTAAAAGCCGCACTTTTCCCCAAAGTGCGGTTTTTAGAATTATTCAGATTACTAAACGCCGCATTTATTGGAAAAAAGCGGCGTTCATAAACCAACTTCCTTCACCAACGCCGCACTTGAGACTCTAAGTGCGGCGTTCACTCGTTTTCCCTGTGCTAATCGCCACATTAAAAACCCGGTCAAGCCTTTTTGTTTAATCGTCCAAACTCATCCCCAATAACTCAATGTAGCGCAGGGCTGTCATACTCAAAGTATGGAAATCGTTGGTAATATAGCCTATTTCAATCTCTTCATCCGTTTCCAAGGGGACAGCGACGATGTCTTCGCCATTTAATTCTTTGTTCAAATTTCCGGAACTGATGGTGTAACCATTTAAACCAATCGCCAAATTAAATAAGGTAGCGCGGTCCGTCACGATAATCGATTTAGGTGAGGGGTGATCCGCCAATACCTCTTCCCAATAGTAGAAGGAATTGTGTTTACCTTGTTCGAAACTCAGCTTGGGATAGGGCTCCAAATCCGCCAAAGTAACAGATTTCCTCTTAGCGAGGGGGTGTTTTTTAAAAACAAAGAGATGCGGATGGGCTGTTTTTAATGGATGGAAGGTTAAGTGCTGCTCGTCGAGTTTTGTCGTGATGACACGGTGATTGTAGTGACTGCGGTACAGGACGCCGATTTCACTCTTAAGATTTGCGACTTCCTCGATGATTTCATGCGTGCGCCCTTCGTTCAGGTTCGCCTGGTAATGTTCCGCGTCGATTTCTTTCAGTAACTTAACGAAGGCTTCCACTACAAATGAATAATGATGCGCCGCGACACTGAAAATTCGCTTCGGCGATTCCTGGTCCTTGTAACGGCGGTTCATGAGTTCTACCTGTTCCAATACTTGATTGGCATATGCGAGAAATTCTTCCCCGTCCTTCGTCATAATAATCCCTTTGGCGCTACGGTTCAGGATTTGGATATTCATTTCTTTTTCTAAATTGGTGATGGCATTCGATAATGATGGCTGGGAAATGTAAAGTTCTTTGGCTGCCTGGGTAATGGAACCAGCTTCAACCACTTGAACGAGATATTGTAAATGGCGGATGTTCATATGTTTCTCCTTGTCATAGCTTTTTTCTATGGATAGTGACTATTTATAAGTATTATTAATGATAAGAATATTATAATACAATGAGAACACTAAAACAAAAGAAGGAGTTTTTAAATATGACATCTAAACGTTTCCTAACAGTGGGTTCATTTTTGCGCCCTGCTGACTTATTAGAATATAAAGAGAAAATCGAACATAGAGACGATATCACCTACCCTTTTTACGAGGATTTCCAAGGGTACCGTGAGGCAGAGGAGCAAGCGGTCAAACAAATCGTCCAGGAACAAATTGAGGCCGGTTTGCCGGAGATTACAGATGGCGAGTTCTCCCGTTCACTTTGGCACCTCGACTTTTTCTGGGGATTCGAAGGGGTGCGCCGCTTCATCGCCGACCACGGTTATTTCTTTGAGGACGAAGCACACTCCCATGCGACGGACTACAGTTTCGAAACGCGCAAGGATATCGGGATTGAAATCACTGCTCCTTTGGCTAGCAAGGATCACCCTTTCATCGCCCACTATCTGCGTACCCGTGAATTGGCACCCGCAGACGTTGAAGTCAAATTGACCATCCCTTCGCCAGGCCACCTTTACGGCGAGTTGACAGGACGTCCGGAATCTTTCAGTAACGTTTATGCGACTCCGGCTGAGTTAGCGGAAGGAATGAAGGTTGCCTATACCCAATTCTTCGAACAGTATGCGGCTGTCGGCGGTAAGACTATTCAATTAGACGACTGCGTCTGGTCTCTTTTCGCCAAAGATAACCCGACTGGTTTCCATAACAAAACAGATATGTCTGAAGAAGAAATCGAAAGTATCGCACTTGATTTCATCAACTTGAACAATGCGGCCATCGATGCTGCCCATGCTGTCGGTTTAACAGTCTACACTCATAACTGCCGTGGCAACTATGCTTCCCGTAATGCCATGGCCGGTTCCTACGGTGAAGTAGCGAAATTTTTCCTGGAACGCCAAAACTATGACCGCTTCTATCTCGAATGGGATGATTCCCGTGCGGGCGGACTGGAAGCCTTGAAAGCTTTTGAGAATAAACCGGAAACCGAAGTCGTTTTGGGCTTCCTATCGAGCAAAACGTCAACATTGGCGGATGAGCAAAATGTATTGGCACAGTTGGAAGAAGCAACTAAATATGTCGATAAAGACAAGTTATATCTTTCCCACCAATGCGGATTCGCTTCCTGTGACTGCGGAAATGAACTTTCCACTGAGCAACAATGGGCGAAAATCAGCCAAGGGCAAGAGCTTGCTTTGGCATTCTGGGGCGAATAACATAAAAGAGGCGTTCGTGACTTTTAAATGGTCAACGAACGTCTCTTTAATTTAATTTTATTTAGCGGCCAACTGTCCAACCGCCATCCATCAAGACAGTCGCGCCATTCATATAGTTGGAGTCATCCGAAGCCAAGAAAAGTGCGAGATTGGCAATTTCCTCCGCTTTTCCGGCACGTTGGTCGGGGATTTCCTTCAGGCGCGCTTCTTCAATGCCTTCAGTCATCGGTGTTTCGATGAAACCAGGCGCCAGCAAATTGGCCTTGATTCCTTTCGGTCCGAAGTCATAAGCTAGTTGCTTGGTGAAACCTTCAATGGCATGTTTTGTTGTCACATATGCCGTTCCCCCAACACCGGCAAACCGGGTCGCCTGTGAACCCAGATTGATGACAGTCCCGGATCCTTTTTCAACAAAAAGTGGCATGACTTCCTTGGTAGCGATGAATGGCGCCTTCACATTCAAGGCCATCAGGTTGTCAAAGGTATCCACGTCAGTATCGATAACATTTTCGTACTTGTCCAGAATCCCGGCGCCATTATAAAGAATATCAATCGTGCCATATTCATCGATTACCGTTTTAACACTTTCTTTTATCTGTGCCACATCCATTAAGTCTACCTTTACGAAAATGGCTTCACCACCTGCTGACTTAATCTCGTTCACAATTCTTTTTCCATCTTCTTCAGAACGGCCGGCCACCGCTACCTTGGCCCCTTCCGCTGCGAATTTTTTCGCACTCGCTTCGCCTAATCCGGACGTCCCTCCATAAACCAAAGCAACACGATTTTGTAATTTCCCCATTACATCCACCCTTTCCTTTGTCATTGCTTTTATTATAGATGTCCACTCCAGACAAGCCAACCAAATTGCCTCTGCACACCTCTCGGGTAAATTGTTAGAGCTGTGCAGACTTTGGTCTATAGTGTGCATACCTTTGAGGCAGCCGTTCGTTGCTATGCAGACTATTATTTAAAGCCTGCACAATCAACCGGTGAGTTAAATTATAGTCAAAAAAAGGAATCCCCAAACCTCAGGGATTCCTCTCAATGTTATTTTTGGACAGCTTTGCGGCGGGTACGTTCCAATGATTTTCTGATCATGTCTTGCGGCTTGACCGGCTGACTCACTTTCATCGTAATGACCTGCATTGCGTGCGGAGCGGCATCGATGTTCGCGCCCTCTTCGTCCCAAATTTCTTCGATTGTTTCCATATGGTGGCGCATGCCCGGTCCGTAAAATTCTACCGTATCGCCAATCTTGAATTTATTCCGTTGTTGGATTGTGGCAATTTGCGTTTCAGGATCATAAGCCAATACCTGGCCAACGAATTTATAACGCGGCATCCGGCGACGTTCGCCGAACAATTGCTCATTTTCAGTTGGTTCCCCGTAGAAGAAACCAGTCGCCAACTCCCGTTGCGCCACTTTCCACAGTTCATCCACCCAATCCTGTTGCAACGCATAATTCTCTGGGTCTTCCAGATAACTATCAATCGCTTTACGATAAACATTCACAACCGTTGAAACGTAGTGAATCGACTTCATCCGACCCTCTATTTTCAAAGAGTCGATACCATTTTCCACGATATCCGGAATGTGTTCAATCATCGAAAGATCAACGGCGCTCATGGAAAATGCTTCGTCAATTCCTTCTTCGCCTTTACCAACCATTTCGCGGTTACCTAACGTTGGTAGATCAAACAACCCGTATTTCCAACGACAGGATTGTGAACAACCACCACGGTTTGCGTCCCGATCAGCCATGTGGTTGGAAAGCACACAACGGCCGGAGTAAGCAATACACATGGCGCCGTGGATGAAAGCTTCAATTTCAACCGTTGTACGTTTACGAATTTCCGCCACTTCTGCCATGGAAACTTCCCGTCCCAACACGCAACGTGTCAAACCGGCTTCTTGCCAGAAGTTCAACGTTTCATAGTTTACTGCTGATTGCTGCGTTGATAAATGAATTTCCAAACCAGGCGCATCCATTGCCGCGATTTGCATCAAGGCTGGATCGGATACGATAATCGCATCAATCCCAATATCACGAATGGTCCGGAAAAATTCGCCCGCGCCAATTTCGTTGTTTTCATGGGTTACCATGTTTGCTGCTACATACACTTTTGCTCCGCGTTCATGGGCAAAAGCTACTCCTTCAGCCATTTCTTCAAAAGAGAAATTTCCTGCCCGGCTACGCAAGCCGTAAGCATCGCCACCGATATAAACAGCATCCGCACCGTAATGGATTGCTGTTTTTAATTTTTCAAGTGTCCCTGCTGGTGCCAGCAATTCAGGACGTTTTAATGTTTTAGTCATTTCGTCTGTCCCCTTCCTATTGAACCTTGTCCGCTGCATAGAGGAAGAAACCGGTATCCAGTTCACGGTTTGCTGGGTGGTGTTTTTTCACTCGTTCATCCAGTTGTGAAACCTGTGCTTCGTTCCATTCACCTGATTCCAGAAGTTGACGCGCTTGGTCATATGCTTTGACCACAGCAACAAAATCTTCACCCGGTGTGTAGAGGCCGTCCAAATACCATTGTTTCGCGTTGATTCCTTCCAGCATCGGTAGTTGTTCCAACAAATGAATATCGTTGGTCGCAAATACGTGCGTGCCGTGCGAATCCTGATAAACAGAGTAATGCGTATCATCTTTCCCAGGTTCAGAAAGGAAAAGGTGGCGGTCTTCAAAGTTAAGGGGTTCTTTTTCGATAAAATTAAAGTAGTTGTCGAGCAGATTACGTTTGCTTTGCTGGATGCATTGCGCGCCGTAAATTTGCGTCACAACGGGAATTTCAGCTTTTGGAAGCAAAAGTTCCAATTCCACATAAGGGACTTCCCGTGCCACCAAGGCTGCAACTGCGCCGTACTTTTTCCAAAAGTTCACTTGACCGCTGCTTGTGGTTAAAACGGAAGCATCGTAAATATACGGAATGTAGTATTCGGGATCTTTCATGATCTGGATAAGGCCTGTGTCGCCTACGAGCAGTTTGTCGACGTTCAATGCCTTCATGCGTTTCAAATAAGGGCGTGCAAGCTCAATTTTGTCATTGTGCAAAATCGCATTTGCGGCCACAATGACCTGTTTACCTTGTTCATGTGCAAAAGTTACTAATTCGCCAATTTCTTCATCTGTTAAATGTCCCGGTAGACGTAAACCAAAGACCTCTTCACCTGTAACGACATAATCGGCGCCGTTTAACAGCACCTGTTTACCTTGTTCAAGCGATTCAGTTGTTGCAATCAACTCAATCATCTTTCAACCTTCTTTCATTATTCAGTATATCCATTTTATATGTTTGTTTTAAAAATCACAATGGCAAAAAATGTGGATAACCCTTCCAATTTGGCTTTATCGATAAAAATTTCACATGAATACGTTTTTACGGGTGAGGAATCTGTTCTTCAATTTCCGAGTTGTTATAATCTGTGATGCTTGTACCCATTGAAGTAGTGGTTTCCATTTCATCCCCATTTGAATTTGTCAGCATATCCATCGTGGTTTGATGAGAAACAAGGACTCCTTCCTCGTCAATAATAAATGACAGGGTGATATTATCATAATTGATGGCTGCGACGCGGGCGATGTTTTCCTCCAATATCGTGATGCTATCGGCGGTATCTTTACTCTGTTTCGCCTCTTTCAGAGCTTTCTCAGCCTGGGTAACTCCTTCTTTTGTCAATACGTCTCCATAAGCATTGTTCATGATAAACGTATAAAGCATACCGTACTCATCTTCAGATACTTCCAATTTTTCGACGTACTTTTTCGAAGGGAGTGATTCTGCATGAAAGAAGAGATTAGGTGGGTCTTCCTTGCTTTCCTCAGAAGTGATGGCCCATCCTCCCAGTTCGTCTTCATCCACTAGGCTAAAACGACTTTTTTGGATGCTGTCAATCTGTACAACTTCACTCACGGTATGATTGGCAGTATCTCCATCTAAGCTCAAAATTAATTTCATATACCAATCATAATTTTTATTTTTCTTGATAAATATACCGTCGACGATATTTTCTACACTCATATCTTGCATCGTTTGTTTGACTGTATTCGTGTAGGCCCCATTTTCAAGTAAATGTGTTTTTTCTGAAGCTTTCTTAACAGCCTGAATTGACTCAGTCACACTATCCGTGGATGTACATGCAGAGAAAACAATTAATGATACTAGCAAAATTCCAATTTTTTTCAAACCAACACCTCCGTTTATAATTATATTATAATACAAAAAGACGCTGAAATTATCTAACAATAAGATAATTTCAGCGTTCTTCTTTCAGTGATGTCTTTTCCCATACAATTTTCTAATAATAATTGGTGCCAAGACGTTTGTAATGATTGTCGCCGTTAGTATTTGTGCCGTTGCAGAGACTGTATATTCCCTTACTTGTGGCAACGCAACTGCTACGATAGCGGGTACGGCAGTGGTAACACCCGCTACAGTACTCAATGCGATTCCGGAGTAACCTTCGTAGTGAAGTACTTTTGTTTCGAAAAAATCCATAATCGGCATCGTCAGGATCATGAAAATGATTGTCACAATCACACCAGAAACGCCTGATTCAATCGCTTCGAACATATTCATATTTTGTCCTAGCAACCATCCTAACAATATTAATGAAGCTGGCATCGCTGACCCGAAAATTTTACCCATTTCCTTATCGAGGTTACCGAAAACAATCCCAATAATTAATGGCAGGAATACGGAAATAACGGGTGTCCAATCGACATCCCCTAGCCCGCCAGAGATATAAACACTCATAATGATTAAAGGAATTGCCGGGAGCGATGGAATAACCGCAAACGGATAAATGGCCGCATCGTCTTTATCACCATATGTGTCTGTGATCGATAAATTGATTGCCGGGTTAATCGACATAATGACCGCCACAAACCCTAACCCAGATATACCCCAAATACCTTCCAAGCCGAAAAAGTATAAAAATGCAAATGAATAAATAACGGAAAGCCCTATTTTAAATACAACAAGAGCGCCTTGGTGTTTCAATAGTTTTCCAATTTTGTGTAAATCTACCGTTGTCCCGGAAGCAAAAACCAATAAACCAATAATGTAGTTCGTCCCTGAACTGGAGAAAAACGCCTCAGTCGGCCCCCCAATTTTAAACAAGTCCGGCCAAAAAGAATAAATCACCATTGAAACGATCATGGGAATCAAAAACGTTCCTGCCGGGACCCTTCTCATAAAGTTAATCATCTCATCACCCCTATATCACTCATTGAGAACATTTTCTACTTTATATAATCATAATCCTCTAAATGTTTTTGTTCAAGCAACTCTATTTGATAGCGTTAATCATTTCTGGTTTTACTTGGTTTCCTATAAACTGAAAGTAATAAGAATATCACGAGGAGGACTTTCCATGAAGCCAAGGTTAATTATTACGTGTCTCCTAGCCACAAGTTTAGTGGGGTGTACAACTGCTGAAGAACCGATGGAAGAATCCGTGATTGAGTCAAGCGAGAGTGTTGTTTCCGAAGAAAGCGTCATTGAAGAAGAGCTAGATACAGCATTAACCGTCATTGCGGAAGGGTTGATGATTCCTTGGTCGATCGAAAAGCATGGAGATATTTTTTACATCACCGAGCGTGAGGGGCATATTGTCGAAATTGAAAATGACATAGTCGTACGACAAGAAGTCCAACTGAATAAAACGCTCTCCATCGCGGCTGAGGCTGGTTTGATGGGATTTGTATTGGCTCCAGAATTTGAAGAAACAAAACAGGCCTTTGCCTACTACACATATGAAGGCGAAACTGGCCCAACCAATCGGATCGTTATTTTGAAATTAGATGATGGCGTTTGGGAGGAGGAACAAGTATTGCTGGATAACATTCCGAGCGGTTCTTTCCACCATGGCGGACGTTTGAAAATCGGTCCGGATGGGAAGTTATATGCGACAACGGGGGATGCCACCAGTCCTGATTTAGCTCAAAAGTTGGATTCGTTGGCCGGTAAGATTTTACGTATGAATCAAGATGGAACGATTCCAGATGATAACCCTTTTTCCAATTCCTACATTTATAGTTATGGTCATCGCAATCCGCAAGGGATGGTGTGGTTAGCGGATGGGACGATGTACGCGAGTGAACATGGTAATAGTGCGAATGACGAAATTAACCGCATCAACCCGGGTGAAAACTATGGTTGGCCCGTTATCGAAGGAAAAGAAGAACAAACGCAAATGGTTTCGCCCCTTTTTACATCAGGTTTTTCTGAAACATGGGCCCCGTCTGGAATGGCGACCGACGAAAAGCGGCTGTATGTTGCGGGATTGCGTGGAAATGCAGTGTTTGTTTTTGATCTAGAAAGAGAAGATGCCGCTGCCCATTTAACTGAATTCGGACGGATTCGTGATGTTTTCGTGGAAGATGGATTTTTGTATTTTATAACAAATAACCGCGACGGTCGTGGTATGCCAAGCACTGCGGATGATCAATTGTATCGTATTGGTTTGAACGAACTGGATTAATATGTTAGAGTATTTGAAAAAATAAGTTATATTTTCGCCGGAAAATATTAAGAGTACTGTTTTTGTTTGCGTAGGCCTTTGAAGCAAACAAGGATGGTACTCTTTTTTTATACTGGAATAAGGAGTTTTAAATATGCTGAGAATTCGTCGAGATTTTTTTCAATTTGTTTCATTTAGTGTTCTAAGTATGGTTGGTCAATCGTTGTTTATTTTGGCCGATACGTATTTCATCGCAAATGGGGTTGGAGCCCAAGGGTTAGCTGCTTTGAATATAGTCCTACCACTAGTCAATATTATCAATGGTTTGGGCTGGATGTTTGGCATCGGTGGTGCTACACAGTTTTCAATCACGAAAAGCCAGGGGCAACAAAAAGCGGCTAACGCTCACTTTACCCAAACGGTTATCACAGCTGGTGTACTTGCGGTTTTATTTACAATCATTTGCCAGTTATTTGCTCGTCAAATTCTGTCATTTTTAGGGGCTTCTGGGGGCCTATTTGAGATGGCTTATGACTATTATTTGGTATTAACGCTGTTCATACCCTTTTTCATTTTAAATAATGTCATTATTTCGTTTATCCGGAACGATTACAATCCACGATTAGCGATGATGGGAATGATTTGCGGTGGCATCATAAATATCATTTTTGATTATATTTTTATTTATCCATTTGGTTGGGGTTTAACCGGTGCCGCCATTGCCACTATATTTTCACCTGCTGTGAGTCTGTTGATTTGCAGTCTGCATTTTAAATATGGACGTCGAACATTGGCTTTTCAAGCAATTAAATTTGAAAGTACCCGTCTTATTTCTACTTTACGCATTGGTTTTTCGTCATTTTTGAATGAGTTTTCTTCTGCATTTGTCATGCTCATTTTCAATTTGATCTTATTGAAGATGGCTGGTGATATTGGTGTTTCTGCCTATAGCATTGTTGCCAATATGAATATCATAGCAGTATCCATTTTCACGGGCATCGGGCAAGGTTTCCAGCCACTCATCAGCATTTATCACGGAAAAGGAAATGATGTCGCTGTACAAAAAGTATTGAAGCTTGGTTTATTGACATCTTTCCTGATTGGATTATTTTTTGTGATTCTCGGCTTTTTAGTGCCGGATATTATTGTCCGCATTTTCAATGGCGAGAACAATTTGCAGTTAACCCAATTGGCAATACCGGCGGTGCGACTGTACTTTCTTTCATTCCTGTTTACCGGTATTAACTTTACAATCACTTTTTATTTGGCGGCCATGAATCAAGGTAAAAAATCAATGGTTGTTTCTGCTTTACGTGGTTTAGTACTTGTCTACCCCGTTGTCATGATAATGAGTAAGGCCATAGGGATAAATGGCATTTGGCTTGCGATGACGATTGTTGAATTGCTGACATGCATGGGTGTTTTGTTTATCGTTATAGCAAAAAAAGTCACCCCAAAGTGAATCTAGACTTTGAGGTGACTATATTTTTAAAAATTATCCCGGGCTTTACGTAATTCAATAAAATCTTCCAATGTGTCTGCATTCAAAAAGAGATTAATCAATTTTTCCTTGCCGATCGTGGATGGCAAGGTTGGCATTTCAATAGCCCGCTTATCATTGACCTCGTGGAGCGCCGTCAAAATATCAGGATTGGATGGCGTTTCGGACATGGCGAATCGCAGGTTCGTTTGGGTATATTCATGTCCCGCATAGACTTTCACGTTATCGTTCAAACCTTTGAATTTCTGTAAAGCCTCGTATTGTGCTTCGTAATCCCCTGTAAAGACGCGGCCGCAGCCTCCCGAAAACAGTGCATCTCCGCAAAATAATATGTCACCCATCAGAAAACTGATGTGTTCTTCTGTATGCCCCGCTGTCTTGAAAACTTCAACTGTTTCACCAAACAATTCAAATGTATCCCCTTCTTGGACAATTTGAGTAGCCAGTGAATCTGTTTCAGTTGGTCCGTAAACTGGAACATCCGGATATTTTTCAAGAATTTCACGAACACCGCCAATATGGTCATCGTGGTTATGAGTCAAGAGAATGGCCACTAAGTTGGATTTGTTCTCCTCAAGATATGACAATACGCCGTTCGCTTCGCCTGGATCCACTACAGCAATGTCCTCTCCCTCTTCAATCACCCAGATATAGTTGTCCGAAAAAGCTTTTATTAAACTTACTTCCATTTGCTTTTACCTCCTTATCAGTTCCATCACTCGAATTCTGCTACGTTTATAATATCAGATAATTATGGATATTAGAAATTCTAAGACTAAATGACACGGCTAAGTACACCCTACCACCTTAGCTTTCTTTTTGTTCCTTTAAGCGGTGGTGCTATAATTCAAGTAAATAAGGTAAGGAGGAGTATGTTATGACGTATAACGAAACTGAAACGCATCTCGCTCATTTCCCTGAATCCTATTGGCGCACGCATCCCGTTCCCCACTACCCACAAATGGTAGCCGATGGTACAACTGAAATCGCCGTTATCGGCGGTGGCATAGTCGGCATCATCACAGCCTACTTACTGGCAAAATCAGGAAAAAATGTTGCTCTGGTCGAAGCTCGCGAAATCCTCTCTGGCGTTACCGGCAATACCACCGCAAAAATAACTGCACAACACGCTTTAATCTACGCTGAACTCCTGCAAACTTTTGGAAAAGAAAAAGCAAAACAATACTACAATGCAAATATTGACGGTCTTCAGCTTATCGAAAAGATTGCCCATGAACTTGCTATCGACTGTAATTTCGAGAAGAAAAAAGCAGTCGTCTTTGCCACATCTGAAGATGGCGAGAAGCAAATCAGGAAAGAAGTGCGGGCGTACCAAGCTTTGGAAATCCCAGGGCGTTTTTCGATGGGGCAATTGCCGGAACTACCATTTGAAACAGTGGCTGCACTCACGATGCCGTACCAAGCCCAATTCCATCCCGTTAAATTTCTGGCCCCACTCCTTGACGAAATTATCAAATACGGTGGAACAATCCACGAGCAAACCCGTGCAGTAAATATAAAAGATAAAACACATATCGAAATGGAAAACGGTAAAACCCTTGTTTGCGAAAAAGTGGTCGTGGCTTCTCATTTTCCGTTTAACGACTTTGATGGTTTTTATTTTACTAAGCTCTCTATTTCTCGTTCTTATGGTATTGCGGCCAGAGTCAACGGTGCGATTCCGGATGGCATGTACATCAGTGTCGACTCCCCGACTCGTTCGTTGCGCTCAATCACTGACACGGATGGTTCTTCGTTCCTGTTGATTGGTGGGGACGGGCATCAAACAGGGAAAAGTAAAACCGATACGCAGGAGCACTATCGAAACTTAGAAAAATTTGGTCGCAATCATTTCGATTTACAAGAAGTTGCGTATCATTGGTCCGCACAAGATATGACAACAACGGATAAAATGCCTTATATCGGCCAGATGACAAATGATTCGTCTGACATTTTGGTTGCCACCGGATTTAACAAATGGGGAATGGCAGCCGGCGCACTTGCCGGGCAATTGTTGGCAGACCGCGTTATCGGGAAACAGAATGACTATGAGACACTCTTCGACCCAACAAGGTCAAAACACAAACCCAAAGACATTCAGCAATTTGCTAAAAAAAATATAGCCGTTGGTAAAGATTTCATCGTTTCTAAAGCAAAACGACCCGATTTGATGCCAGACGATTTAGGTCTTGATGAAGGTGGTCTCGTCACAGTTGATGGTAAAAAAGTCGGCGGTTATCGGGATAAACAAGGGGAGCTCCATTTGGTCAAAACGACATGTACCCATTTGGGTTGTGGACTCAGCTGGAACGATGCTGAACGTTCTTGGGACTGTCCCTGTCATGGTTCCCGTTTCAGTTATTCCGGGGAAGTGTTGAATGGCCCCGCCGTTAAACCTTTGCCAAAGATGGATGACTAGCTTCATTCTTGACAATAAGGAGGAACTGTCGTGGGAAAACTACAAGATAAGGTGATCATCATTACGGGAGGTGTTTCCGGCATCGGTGCCGCTACTGCCGAGTTGTTCGGGCAAGAAGGTGCCAAGCTCGTTTTAGTTGATCAGAATGATGAAAAAGGTAAAAAGTTTGAACAGAAATTGGCATCAAAAGGCTATCCCGTCATTTTTATTCAAGCGGACGTCACCAATGAGGAGCAGGCCCAAAATGTTTTCAAAGTAGCCAAAGAAAAATTTGGTCCCGTCAAAGTACTGTTTAACAATGCCGGCATCGGTTATGCCAAACCAACTGAAGAAACAACATATGCCGAATACCGCCGGACGGTTGAAGTTGATTTGGATGCCTATTTCCTCTATTCACAACTGGCCATCAAGGACATGTTAAAAAATAAGGGTGGCGTCATTGTTAACACCGCTGCCATTCGGGGAATAATTGGGGGCGTCAAACTGGCGGCCCTGAGTGCGGCAAAAGGCGGTGTTATCAATTTGACTCGTGCCCTCGCTCTTGAATTTGCGGATCGTCACATTCGTGTGAATGCCTTATGCCCTGGCTACACCAATACGCCCGGATTAGGTGTCCCCGAGGTAATGAAAGCTACTTTGGCCGCGACTATTCCGATGAAACGTTTGGGAACCGCCGAAGAAATGGCCAAGGCGGCTCTATTCCTGGCTTGCGATGACTCGTCGTTCATGACTGGCAACACATTGACAATCGATGGCGGTTATACTGCGCAGTAGCCATATGGAAGTAAAAACGACGATTAGTTGTATAGAATATGGTTAACCGTCGCAAATTAGCGATTTTACGCCTGTTATCTTATCGCTCATTTTCTAATCGTCGCTTTTTTGGAAAATCACGACGATTAACTCAAATGACAAAACTTAATCGTCGTCCCTAGCAAATAATAAAAATATAAAAGTCCCCGTTTTCTCTTTTCGAATAGAGAAAGCGGGGACTTTTTTACCAGTTAAACGTTTGAAATATCCATATTCACGCGACCGTCTTTGATTTCAATAATACGGTCCGCTTGTTGCGCAACTCTTTGGTCGTGCGTAATCAGGATGAATGTTGATTTGTATTCACGGTTGATTTCTTTCAAAAGTTTGAAGACTGTTTGTGTTGTTTCAGAATCCAAGTTACCGGTTGGTTCGTCGCCCAGAATGATTCTTGGATTGTTGATCAAACTGCGGGCAATGGCACCACGTTGTTGCTGACCACCTGAGATATCTGTTGATTTGTTATCGCGGACTTTAGTCAAGCCCACGATATCAAGCAATTCATTCGCCCGTTCCATGGCTTCTTTGGTTACTTTACCGTGCTTGATTTTATAAGGCATCAAGACATTTTCAAGTACCGTAAATTCCGGCAAAAGATAATGGAATTGGAAGATAAAACCGATTGTTTCATTACGCAAAGCAGCCAGTTGGTTTTTCTTCATACCGGAAATGTTTTTTCCATCTATAATGACTTCACCGCTCGTTGCTCTGTCCAACGTCCCGATGATATTCATCAGTGTGGACTTTCCACTACCGGATTCTCCGATGATGGCATTAAAGCTGGATTCGTCAAAGTCCAGGTTTACGTTATGCAAAACTTGGTTCTTAACTTTATCTCCATAAATTTTATTAATGTCTTTTAATTGTAAAATTTTACCCATTCTTGATTACCTCCATTGGATCCAGTCTTGAAGAACTCTTAGCTGGAATAAATGCCGCCAGAGTTGAAGCGAAGATAGCAATCACTACTGACATACCGATAAATTGCCAATCCAGGAAGAACGGTACCAATGACGTCCCATCTGGATTTTTGACAAACGTTGAAAATCCATACATCAAACCAACGCCTAGACCCGTTCCGGCTACACCACCGATCGTTCCCAATAAGAAACCTTGAATCAAGAAAATTTGACTGGCGGTCTTATCCTTAATTCCCATCGCTTTCAAAATACCCAGTTGTTTCGATTTTTGAACCACTGATACTGCCAATACGGAGGCAATTCCCAACAGAACGGCAACCAGTACAAAGACTTGAATCATGTAGCTGGAAATCGATTGTCCGGATAGCCCTGCCAATAGTTGCTCATTTTCATCTTTCCAGTTGGTAACTTCCAATTCGTAGCTTTCAGCATCTGACTGGATATCACCAGCGATAACGTCTGCTTCAAACACCTCTTCCACTTGCATTTCAATAGAAGAAATATTTCCTTCTTCATCAAACAAGGTTTGGGCTGTTTCAAGTTCTGTTACCATCCAGGATTCATTCAAACTTGCAACACCTAAATCAAAAATCCCGACAACTTCAACTTCTTCAACCCCACCAGCAGGAAGGCCAAATTCGATAACATCACCAACTTGGATAGCGACTTTTTCAGAAAGTTCTGTACCAATCAATACTTCGCCTTCTGATTTAGGCATGTCACCTTCAACTAATTTATCTGTAAATTTATAAATATCATTTGCAGCTTCAAATTCGAAACCTCTCATCAAAACAGGGAAGCTGTCTTCCTCATCAATAACAAATCCAGAAGCATCGAAAGCTTTAGAAACAGCTGTTAAACGCTCTTCTTTGTTAAGTTCATTCATTAAATCCTCGTTGTCACTAAAGTAATTTTCATTATTTTCGTTCGCTATTGTCACTTGAGAGGAACTACCAATCGTACGGTCCACCAAGGAAACTTGCAAACCATCAATAAGCGATCCGATGAAAATTTGTACCGCAACCCCAATCGTAATCCCAATTACAATCAAGATTGTTTGTCCCATGCTGGACTTCAGAAACCTTGTTGCTATATTAAATGCCAGCTTCATTATTAATCAACCGCCTTATCTAGATTTTTAATATCGTCATAACTATTTATTAACATATCTGCGCCCACCATTTTATACGCTTCAGGATTTGATTTAAAAGCATTGCCCCCAACGATAAATATAAAATCATTACCAAATTGGGCTTTAATATTTTCAATCATTTTTTTCACTGAAACCAAGTTATAGTAATTCGTTACACTGATCGTAATGTAATCAGGTTTTACGATTTCAATCGCTTTGAAAATTGTTTTTTCTGGGGTTCTGGCTCCAATAAAAGTTGGTTCATAGCCTTCGAGCTTGAAGAAATCGGCAACCATTTTTGCGCCTAATTCATGATCCTCGAATTCTGGACACATCACAACGACGTTTCCTTTTCTACGTCTCACTTTTTTTCTTTGGTCTAATATAAAGGGGTAAGCAGATTCGATAATGGTTCGAATAATCCCACTTCGCACGTGCTCTCGCCAAATTAGTTCCTCGTCTTTTGGATATTCATCAATGACGCTTACCAATGCTGGAGCCAAAATCACTTCATAAAGCTCCGGAATTGTTACTTCACCCGCTTGAAGCGCGTTAATAGAAATCATGACAGCTTGTTCTTTGTTTTCCGCTTGCAACGCAGTTAGTACTTCTTTATACAATTTTTCCACTTTAAGTTCCTCCTTAAATTTTAAGTTTCATCTCTATCTAAAATTCCATAGACGAATAGATGTACTAATTGCTCAGTTCTAAGCGATTCATGGAATCTTTTGTCTTTTTGAATATAAGGAGAAATTGTCCCGTAAAAATGTAACGCTAATTCAAACGAATTAAAGGGTGACTCGTCTCCTACATAATTACTGAATAATTCAATTAACGGTTGCAAGTATGACTGCCGCCACAATTGATATAAAAGTAAGTGATTCTCTTTTGACATTTCATTTTCAATATCATGCTGCATGATAAAAAGATTGACAGGATGTCTTTCCCTTAAAAAATTAACAATCTCAGTTAACTTATGTTCTAAGGATTGGTTGTGTTCACTTACAATTTCTTCCATCTTTTGCTTAACTTCGGCTGACAAATCTTCCAAAACGGCAATATAGATGGCTTCTTTGGTTTTAAAATGATAATACAAATTCGGTTGGGTAATACCGGCCAAATCGGCTATCATCCGTGTTGAAGTGGCTTGAAAACCTTTATCCATGAACAAATCCGAGGCGATATTTAAAATGAGTTGCCGAGTTGTAATTTTTTCCGAATCCACACCTTAAACCCCACTCTCCTTAAAATTTTATCAGTTGATAAGTTCAAACAAAGAATATCAAATTCGAAATAAATAAGCAACCATTTTAAACTAAATTAGTTAAATAAAGTAATACAAGTCAAATTAAATACAAAAAAAAAGAAGGGCTTTCGAAGCCCTTCTCCTTATTAAATATTTTTTATCAACTGATATAATGCATTTGTATCGTGCACGATGTTCTTTGGATCGTCATCTTTTACAAATTCCAAAAGGTAGTGCCTTGACTGAGAATGTTTTTTTTCAATCTTGTCGATATATTTTTGCCAGTCTGATTGTGCATCTGCCAAAGAATAACGCTCCATATAGTTTTTCCAGTTGAATACATGAACATTACTAATCCATGAAGCTAATATATCTAAACTCGCCAAACGCTCATCGACACTTAAGGTTTCACTTGGCTGCCAATACAAACTTACATTATCTTTTGCGATTGCTTCAATCAAAGCCAAAGCACTTTCCGGTGTATCAGTCAGCGTATTTTGATGATATTCAATTCCAATCTGCATCGCACTCTTTGAAGCAAAATCGGCAATTTCCTTAGCTTCCGCAACCATCCGTCTGCGCGTTTCCTCATCCACAGCCTCCGACCCGTCAGCCCCAGCCCATATTCGGATCATGTCGGTTCCAAGCGCTTTGGTTGTTTCCACTACTTCTTTGAATGCATCCAAGCCATCCAACAACCGGAAATAAGAGCCATACGAACTGACAACCAAACCTGCTTCACGTGTCAGATTTCCTACCCGCCGCGCGTTTTCCAGATCTCCCGGCGGTACATGGTCCTTGCCCCACCATTCGATGGATTGTATTTTTGTTGGCTTGATAATTTCAATGACTTCTTCTACCGAGTACTTCCCCAGAGTTACCGAGCAAAGTCCCAACATTTTATCACTCCCTAGGCCATTTTCTCATAAGATTCCTTGGTAATTTCATAACTCAACTTACCGTCTGCCAGATATTCTTTCAACTCTGCCAACATCCAGTCACCTAGACGCGCACGTTCGTTTCCAGCACTACCGGCCAAGTGCGGTGTTAAAATCACATTTTCCATTGTATAAAGGGGTGATTCCTTCACGGGTGGTTCGGGATGCGTCACATCCAAAATCGCGGTCAAATCAGGACGTACCTGGAGCTCTTCAATCATTTCATCTTCTTTCACAATCGCACCACGCGCTGTGTTGATAAACGTTGCGGCTTCTGGTAATGATTTAATATGCTCCCCCGTTATCATGCCGACTGTTGAATCAAGCAAGGGCGCGTGTAAAGAAGCCACATTCGCTCTTTCAAACAACGTATTCAATTCAACCTTTTCAACGTTGTATTTAGCCATTTCTTCCGCACTCACATAAGGATCATACGCAATTACATTTAAATGATAGGGTTTCAATAATTCAACAACCATCCGCCCCACTTGGCTGAATGAGATCAACCCCACAGTCGCTTGATAGTTCCCGGTCACCGGGTAAAACAAACCTGGTTTAAAAGTCTTTTCCGTTTTAACCTGGCGAATCAACTGCCACGTATTTTTTAATGATAATAAAATCATACCCAGCGTATATTCCGCAACCGGAATGGCATTGGCCGTATTCGCAGTCGTGACGCGAATGCCACGTTTCCAAACTTCATCTGTCAATAATTTCTTCATGGTACCTGCCGCATAATAAATAACTTTCAAGTTCGGCAATAAATCCAGGAATGCGGCATCCATTCTGGCAACGCCCCACCCACCAAACAAAAATTCAACGTTTGTTAATGCTTCCTTATCAGCCTCTAGTGCTTCAAGTGTTGGGTAATAATTTACAGGTCCCAATAACGCCTCAATTTTCGAACGTGTTTCTAGTGTATAAACTGCTTCAAACTGGCTTTCCATCATCATATAAACGGCTCTCATGCTTCTGATTCCTCCTGTTATTAATTGCTGTAATAAACTGTCCGATTAGAAGAACGCTGATAACCGTTCCTTCGCGCACCCCTATCAACTGTTGTAAAAATACCAATGATAGAATAACCGCAACTGCGACAAGCGTTCCGTCAAATAAAACCTTCACTTTACCAAACGTCTTCTTAGTCTTCGAGGCAAGGGCTTTTACGATTCCTTCTGCCGGATTATTCACGATGTCTGCCTCCAGCTGCCAAATTGTACTCAAGGCAATTACAAAACAGCCTACAACCAAGACCGTTATTTTTACTAAATAAGGCAACGATGAAATAAAGCTCAAGTTACTTGACCAACCATCAATCGCCATACCCAATAGAAGGCTTACTATAATTTGTAGGTACTGGTGCTTTGGAAAACGTCGACCCAACAGAACCAATTGTCCCATAATATAAGTAAAATTAAAGATAATCGTCCAGTTACCAAAAGTGAGACCAGTCAGAGAACTCATGACAAATGCCGGACTGGTGATGGCGGTCGTTCCCAGTTGGGTTAAACTTACCATGCTGATCCCAAGCCCCATCGTTAAAATACTCAATAAAAAGAGCGACCATCTTCGCCACATCTTCATTCAATCCCTCCTCACCAGTTAGTTTAAGCTTATTTTGATGGAATATCTTATTAAGAACGATGATTAAATTCTCAATTTCGGAACTTTTTCGGTGATTGACCGGTTTTCATTTTAAATTGACGGTAAAAAGTAGCCAGTGATTCATAGCCGACCTGGAAGCAAATCGAAATAATTTCCAAATCGGTCGTCGTCAATAGTTCAATGGCTTTCTCGATACGCTTGTCCTGGACAGCCTGCATGGGTGTCTGATGGAATGCCACTTTATAAATTTGAGTAAGGTACCGGCCGGTATAATTAAAGACGGAAATCAGGTCATCCAGGCGGTTAATGCTATAGTAGTTATGTTCGATGTACTGCTTGATTTGTTGACTCAGGTCCCCTCTCTTTTTTTCATCGGGTTCTCCCCACCTGACCAGACCCAACAACAACTCAGCCAAACCGATTTCAATAGCCACCTCACTCAGCCAATCAGTACTTGATGTCTCATTTAACAAACGCCGCCAGATGTTCTGAACGGTGCCTTTTTCCGGTTTTTGTAATGGCAGAATAAACGCCTTATCAAAGCGCTCATTTCCCAGTAATTTGGCGATTGTGTGGTTTAAATGGTGCGCTTCGAATTCTAACACGAGGATGGTCGTCATTTTTTTCGAATGGACTTCGTGAAAAGTTTGGGGTGGCAAAAAGACGATGCTGCCATCTTCAAAAGAATACTGCTCGTCATCAAACGCAATTTCCCCTGATTGGTCGAGTGTATAAAGTAATTGATAATAATCGTGAGCATGCTTTGCTTCGACATGCCCCGCTGGATGTTTGTTTTCGAAAAGACGGATACTCATGAAGGTTCCTCCGTTGCTTTACTGTGTTCAAATATTATATGATGATTATATCGAATTTTATTGGTTTAGGAGACTATTATGAAAAACATCCAAAAAGCCCTACTGACACTGGTCCCTTACTTGCTTATCCGGATTCTGCTCACTTTCTTTCCTGAAGCACTCAACCAAATGGATCAAAACGTAACAGAGACGGTTGTGCAATTGCGGAATGTCATAGCTGATACTTATTTCAGAACCATGACGCAGCTTGCCAATATAGACTTCATCAAGGGTTTGATCATAGTGACGATTTTAGTCCTTGTTCTCATTTTGAAGAAATGGAAGACCGCGCTTATCTATACCAGTGGGGTTATCGCGGGGAATGTCTGGCTTAACCCGATGCTCAAGAACTTCTTCCAACGGGAACGCCCGAATGAAGCATTTCGGATGGTATCCGAAAATTCCTACTCTTTTCCGAGTGGGCATTCCTTCGCATCAGCAATGATTTATCCGTTGACGGTTTATATCATGGTTCGTCATACGCGGCTTTCACAGCACAAAAAAGTTGCGTACTTCCTACTAGCTGTTGTAGTGTTATCAGTTGGTTTCAGTCGCATTTACTTGGGCGTTCATTATCTATCAGATGTGGTAGGTGGCTTCTCCCTTGGTTTTTCACTCAATTACTTAACACGTTATTTCATCAAAAAAATAGAGACACCTTCATGACGAAGATGTCTCTATTTTTTATTATTTAGTGACTTGTTGTATTTTTTGTTTCTTCAATCGTTCTTGCTGGCGCAATTCGATTTCCTTGAAATAATCTTTCCAAGATATTTCAATCGTCACATTTTCTGTGTTCGTATAGACGATATTTTTCAATTGTTACTCCTTTTTGAGCACACCATATGCGTGCGCTCTTCTCCTTTCAACCTCCTCATAATTCCTTTTTTCCGTAATAAAAAAGGTACTCCGATGAGCACCTTTCCGCTTCTTATTTTTAAAAGAAAGAAAAAGGTATTCCTATAGTAGGAAACACGACTTTTTCACTATCAAATCTAAATCTTGGAAATTCACATGGTGAAGCACACGCGTGCTTCAAAAATAAATTTAACTTCGCTTATTTTTGGTTCCGAATACCTGCAGTTCTAGCTGCAGAATAGAGAAAAGCCTTGGTTCCGTACATATCACTTGCATATGTAATGGGATGTCGAACCAATAGTATAACACGAATGGATGTTTGATGCAAATTGATAGATTTTCTGTATAATAAGAAAAGAATCAAACAGGAAATGGTGAATAATAAAATGAGAAATATAAAAATGACCATCGAGTACGATGGGACGCGTTACCTTGGTTGGCAAAGGCTCGGGGATTCGGATAAGACAATCCAGGGTAAAATCGAGAATATTCTTTCAAATATGACGAATAGCGAAATTGAAATTGTGGGATCGGGACGAACAGATGCCGGAACACATGCCAATGGCCAAGTTGCTAATTTCAAAACGGATTCCACTATGACATTACCGGCGATGCAGGAACACCTTAATCGTCACCTTCCGCGCGATATTGTGGTTAAGGAAATGCAAGAAGTGCCCGAACGCTTCCACGCTCGCTATCACGCAGTCAGCAAACAATACAGCTATCATGTGTGGAACAACGAAGTGCCATCAGCTTTCCAACGGCATTTTAGCTACCACGTGCCAGAAAAATTGGATTTGGACTTGATGAATCAGGCAGGTCAGAAATTCGTGGGACGTCATGATTTCCTTGGATTTTCTTCCTTGAAGAAATCTAAAAAATCAACGGTACGGACCATCGAATCTGTCACACTTCAAAAAGAAGGCAATATATTGCATTTTGCGTTTGTCGGCGAAGGTTTCCTCTATAACCAGGTGCGCATCATGATGGGTACGATACTGGAAATCGGTGCAGGCAGAATGACTTTGAATGATATCGATGCTGTTTTTACGAGTGGTATCCGTAGTGAAGCCGGCATGACCGTTCCCGCGCAAGGGCTGTTTTTGGATGAAGTTTACTACGACTAAAACTAAAAGTTCCAACTCAGGCATAAAAAACTGCTTGAGTTAGAACTTTTTTATTTATATACGCTTCATTCTCATTCTTTCGTCTGCTCATCGATCCCTATCCCGGCCAGAACAAGACCGAGCCCCAGAATCGGATTTAACGTTTCATCCGCTATAAAGAGCTCATAGCCAGAATGTGTCACCTGATAATCACGTCTTACGAGGATCAAATCTTCATCATTGCCATTTACAATATGATAACGGTAGCCATCATCACGATTGTCAAAACGCCAATCTTTCCCGATGATTGCCAGCGGAACCGTGACATGGTACCCTAAACGCGCTTGTTTCACACTCAGCACCCGCTCTTCTGCCACAAAAAGGCCCATCTCAATTTCATAAATGCCTGCTTCTATATCTTTTAAAACGGCCAGTTCCTGTCCTGACTCACTATCGTAGATGGTGAGATAACGTCCGTACCTCATCGGTTGCTCTTCAACACGGTAGATCATTCTCCCATCTTCATCAAACACATCATAATCCTGTTTATCGGACAAACGCTTCTGCTTCAATAATAAATACAAGGCGCTCACCTTCCTTTACTCAGTAACCTGACCATCGTATCTACCACTATTATACAAAAGGAGCAAACAGCAAGCATTTACCGTCTACTCCTCAATTTATTAATTCTGTTCTTTTTCCATAAAGAACAGCGAAACGCCACCTAAACCAACGTGCGTTCCAACCGCCACGCCCATTTGCATGATGTAGATGTCTCCTTTAAAATCTGTTTGGGTTTCAATACGTTCTTTCAACTTATTCGCAATCTCAATATCAGAAGAATAGCCGATAAGGATAAAGTTCGTTAATTCCGGATCATACCGTTTGATAAACTCATCAACATAATATTTTAAGGCCTTGTTCGTTCCTCTTACCTTCGCTACAATTGCGCCCTTGCTGCCTTTCATGGACATGATGGGTTTCACTTGGAGCAGACTTCCAATGAATGCTCCCGCATTTGAGATACGGCCGCTTTTAATGAGGTTGTGCAAATCTTCTACACATAAAAAATGTTTCACGCGCTTTTTATGCGTTTCAGCAAACTCTACCAATTCCTCGAATGTATAGCCTTCTTCCAGTAACTGGGCTGTTTTCAAAATCAACCAACCACTACCATGGCTCATTGACAAAGAATCCACCACATGAAATTTAATGGCTGAATCTGGATGTCGTTCATAAAATAAATCTTTAGCCAATACAGCGGATTGGTATGAACCACTTGTTCCACTTGACATGCAAATACACAAAAATTCTGTGTACCCTTCAAGCATGGCTTCATCGATAATGTTTAAGTAGGCTTCCGGACTAGGCATGGCAGTCGTAGGCAGTTCTTTCATTTTCGGCAATTTGGCAAAAAATTCATCTGCGGTAATATCGATTTTATCTAAGTACGTAACCCCTTCCATATTTATCTTCAAAGGGGCAACACCGATTTTATATTTCTCCAGGAATGTCGGTGACAAGTCGCAAGTTGAATCTGCCATAATCTTAATCATTTATAATCTCCTTGTTTTAAAAAAATTTACACAAACACTTTGTTCTTATATTGCATTAAAGCACATTCAGGGCTTAATGCCAAGCTTTAAAATAAAAGCAGTGTTCTCATCTCGCGCGATCCATATAACGGTTGTAGAGCCAATGCCCTCTTTCCATGCACGCCAAGTAAAGTTTTCTGACTTTTTCGTCAGGGCTAATCCGTAAATAAGCTTCTTCTTCCAGTAATGCTATTAACGGTTTTACGTCTTCATACGTTTCAGTTTCTGATAACAAGATGTGATAATGTTGCAAAATATCTATATATAAATCTCCGCTATTGCGAAAAGCACTTTTTTTCAGGAGTTCATTGTAAAAATTAATAAAATCACGACCAGAAAAAGCTACATGCTTTTCATGTTCTCCACTGCGATACCACGTACTTATTTGGGTACTCTCATCCACACCAAGTACCAAATATTCCTGGGAAACATATCGATAGTCATAATTTACAAGTTGGTTGAATATTTTTTCATTTGTTTCGCTATCTTCTAATTCGGTCAACGAACACCAGCATATATAATTGTTATCCAATCTTCCGATGATACACACTTCTTGTTGCGGGCTGAAATATAATTCTATGCTCAGCTCTCTTTGACTCAAATCATAGTTGGGTAATACCGCATTTTCTTCGTTTATCAGATTATATTTTTCTATGTTTGAACTTTTTCCAAAAGGCCACAAATTCGAAAACGCCCTTTCTAACTTTCATTCTTTTACTATATAATAACGTATTGATTCAAAACGCTCCAGAAGAAGGGATGTTTAACGTGCGTATTATTATTTCACCGTCAAAAGAAATGAGCAAAGAACCACCCATTTCAAATCGACTACCCGAATTTATTGATTTCGCTAAAGAATTTAGTACGGGTGAGGAATTAACGGAAGATCTGAATCGTTACCAAGCCATCCATTTATATAATGGACTGCAATTTCGTTATTTACGGGAGGGACTTTCAGAAGATGATTTTCTTTTCCTGGATGATTATCTCCGCGTTATTTCCGCGCAATATGGTGTTGTGAAACCAATGGATGGGATTCGCCACTATCGCCGTGATTTCACCTCAAAAGGCTTATATAAAGCTTGGGGAGACAAGATTTATCAGTCGTTGACCAAGGAAAGTTCGCTTGTTTTGAACTTGGCGAGTGAGGAGTTCGGAAAGACCATCACTCGCTATGCGACGCCCAAGGATCGTATCGTGACGGTTTCTTTTTTCGAAAAAGATGAAAACGGAAAGTTGAAAAAACACGCCAGTATTTCTAAAAAAGGACGTGGCCAGTTGGTGAACTTCATTGCGCGCCATCGCATCACTGATAGTGACTTCGTAAAGGGATTTGATGATATGGGCTATCAATACAACGAAACGAACTCTGATGCCTCAAAATGGGTATTTATCCGGCCCAAAGATTAAGGGATTATCTTTGGGTAGTTGGTTTCCCGGATGCTATACTGGACTTAACGAAAGTACACTGGAGGGATCGATATGCATGTCGTTTTAATTCATTCAAAGTTCGATGATTTGGATTTAGCTATTACAAATGTTAATCCCGATGGACCCAAACTAATGGGTGAGACTGTTGTCGATGTCCACGGCGCTTTGGAAAGCGGGGGACATACCGTCACAAAGATTGAAGCAGACCATCATTTACTCAGCAAACTTGAAAAAGTCGCTGCGCCCGATCTGCTTTTCAATCTCAGTTCAGGTGTCTCCGACAAGCGTACGCAAGCAAATATAGTGGGCATGCTGGAAATGACTGGCATCCCCATGCTGGGGTCGGGACTGGCTACCCACGTTATCGGCCTGCATAAAGAAATCACCAAATCAATTTTGGCAGCACACAATGTCCGTACCGCCCGCTTCCAACTCGTTGGTGACGAAAATGACAAGATTCGCGAGGATTTTGTTTATCCGCTGATTGTCAAACCGGAACATGAAGGTTCAGGGATTGGTGTGACTGCCTCTTCCAAGGTGGATACACCGGAACAATTACAAAAGATCATTAAGGAAAAGCTGGACTTGCATCAGCAAGTGCTTTTAGTTGAAGAGTTTTTACCCGGCCGGGAATTTACGGTTGGAGTAATGGGAAATCATACGCTTGAAATATTGCCGATAAAAGAAACGATTTTCCATAAAGATGGTCCGCAACTTCTGACAAATGATTTGAAGTTAAGTAATACCGCCACTTCGGCAATCCCCGCGGATATTTCTCCAGATTTAAAAGAAGAGATAGAAATAATGGTCGAAAAGACGTATCGCGTTCTTCGTTGCCAGGATTTTGCCCGCATTGATCTTCGCTTGGATGGCGAAGGACGGCCTCATGTCATCGAATTGAACACATTCCCAGGTTTGGGTAAAAGGATATCCTATTTTCCTCTTATCGCAAAGGCAGCTGGATATGATTATGAACAGCTGATCAATCGTTTGGTAGAGATTGCATTGGAGCCTAAAGGGTTTAGATAAAGATAAGGGGAAAAATCCTTATTCTAATTAAAGGAACAAATGATTTTGGTTGTATACCAACTCATTCGAAAGTAGAGGACACAAAAAAGTTGATTTTTCACCCCTCGTAAATACAAAGGAAAAAGCAACACCTAAAATAGAAAATAGGAAGGATACAATCAAATGTATCAGCATCTTTTTAATCATGCAAAAAAATGATTACATACTACACGATAGCATACCAGTATGCTATCGTGTAGATTCGTATTAGCATACTTATTTTTACATTTATGAAAGAAGGAAGGGAATACAATGAGCATCTTACATACATTTTCAAAAGACTATCTAGATGATATTCTCGTTCGGCTAGCCCATCATTCGGCAGGAATAGAAGGGAATACTATTTCCTTGCCTGCTACCGTTTCAATTATTGTGAATGGGACTCTACCTATGAGCGGGAAGGCTACCGTTCGTGAATTTTATGAGATTGAAAACCACAAACAAGCTTTTGAGAACATTCTGACCCACTTATTAAACGAAGAGCCCTTAACGACTGCTATCATTCAGGACATACATGCTGATTTAACGGATCGTTTACAATATGATCGCGGACAATTTAAAAAGAACGAGAATATGATTCCGGGGGCGGAATTTCAAACGGCATCACCTTCAGAAACACCGTTTCTTATGACCCAGCTCATTGATAATCTGGCATATCGCTTAGATGTTGCTGATTCGGATGACGCTAAACTTTTAGCAATCCTGGATACGCATATCCAATTCGAACGCATTCACCCATTCCCCGGTTGTAATGGGCGGACAGGGCGCATGATCTTGAACTACTCCTTATTACAGCAAGGATTTCCTCCTTTGATTATTGAAAAAGAAGCAAAAGCGGAATACATCGAATTTCTAGGTAACCGGGATTTAGATGGCTTTTTTCAATTTGCAAAAGAACTCATAGAAAAAGAACAGAAACGTATGCAGGGATTTCAGAATATGGACTCTGAACAAATAAAACTGTGATTATAAAAATGAATCCCTACCCGAAAACTAGACACTCAAAAAAGAGCGTTCTTTTTTCGGATAGGGATTTACCAATAGATAATCAATTTTCACTTTTAAACAAGAGGGTATTTTTTGGTATCAAGAACTGTTTCTTTAACAATTGGCCTATCTCGTTAGCTCAAGTTTATGTACGATTCTACTGAAATGGATTATAAAAGCGCCCGTCGTTTTGTAGGGTTAGCCATATACTGAACACAAAAATCAGTGCTGATAGGAGAAGGACAATGCTGTCCGATTGTGAGGGTTTCTTTGCACTGTACCAACTGCGTTTTTTATTTTTTCCAAACCCTCTTAGCTCCATTGCATGGCTAATCACTTCGATTCGGTCAAGGCTTGATAAAATCAAAGGGAAAATAATGGCCGAGATATTTTTAATCCGCTTGACCATTTTCTCATTTCGAGAAATATCGACTCCTCTTGCCTGCTGGGATTGAGAAATCGTACGAAAATCACGCTGAATATCCGGTATATAGCGCAGTGCCAGCGATACGGAATAGGCGATTTTATAATTGACACCAATTTTATTGAGTGAGGCGGCAAACTCACTCGGGTGAGTCGTCACGATAAAAAGCAAGGCAACAGGTATGACCACAAAATACTTAAGAGTCACATTGAACTGATAAAACAGTTGCTCTTGGGTGATGTTATATCTCCCCCAGATATGAAGCAACTCATGGCTACTTCCGTAAATCCGAACACCTTCTTGAGGTGAAAACAAATAGATGGCTACGTTATTTAATAGTAAAAAAGTCAGAATAAAGAGTAAAACAAAGCCGATTTCTTTTATTTTTATTTTGGATAATTTAAAAATAGCTAAACTAATAACGAACAATACCAGTAAAACCCGTGTATCGTAGGTCAACATAGCAGCGGTTGAAAACAAAAGAAAGAAAATAAGTTTGGTTGCTCCAGCCAAGCGGTGGACAGGCGACTGGCGTTCGATATATGAAAGCATTTCTACTGCCATTTTCGACGTACCTCCTTATCATAACGAATGAAGGTTGAAACAAAATCTTCGGCTTCCTCAATGCCAACCTTCTCAGCTAATTGATAAAGTGAGGTTATCGCCAAATTAGCTTTCTCAACGAGGGGTTCACTTGCCAAAACTGACACTGCTGATTGATCCGCCAACAATCCACCTTCCCCTATTACCAAGGTTCGTTGTGTATATTCCAACATCAAATGCATATCATGGGTAATCATTAAAATGGTGACCCCCCGCTTATTTAACTCTCTCAGGAAGGTCATGATTTCTGTATAGTGACGGTAATCTTGTCCCGCAGTTGGTTCATCAAGGATTAAAACATCTGGATTCAGCACCAACACGGCCGCAATTGTAACGCGTTTCTTCTGACCAAAGCTGAGAGCTGAAATCGGCCAATTACGGAATGGGTAGAGGCCGCAAATTTTTAGCGTCTTTTCTACACGCTCACGAATCTCTTCTTCAGAAACCCGCCTATGACGTAATCCAAATGCGACTTCATCAAAAATCATATGCTTAGAAATCATTTGATTAGGATTTTGCATAACTAATCCGATAGCTTCTGCCCGTTTCGTAATGGTGTCTTTACTGATGTCCCGACCGTGGTATAAGATTTCACCGCTTTGTTGGCGTTCAAAACCACAAATGAGTTTGGACAAGGTTGATTTTCCGGCGCCATTTTCACCTACGATGCTCACCATCTCCCCTTTTCTCAGTTTAAAAGAAACATCACTGAGGGTATTCGATTTGTTGGGGTAATGGAAGGATAAATGATTGAGTTCTAATACGATTTCCTGACTTTCAACCCTTTCGCTTTTTTTGACAGCGCGATACCACTGTTTTAAGTTTTCCTCTTGATTTTTAGAAAGCCTTAAGCGTTCAATATGTTCCGGATGCATAGCAGGGGTGATCGTTACGCCTGCATAATCCAAAGCCTTGAGATAGAGAGGTTCTCTCAGATAACTCTGTGATAAAACGGGCGTCGCTAAAAGATGAGCCGGTGTATCGTCCGCTACGATTCGACCGTTGTTCATCACAATAATCCGATCGACATCTCGGTACAGAACATCCTCTAGACGGTGCTCGATAATGACCGTTGTTTTATTCGTCTGCTTTTGTAGCTGGTCAATGAGAGCAATGGCATGCTTGCCAGTCGCAGGATCCAAGTTTGCCAATGGTTCATCAAATAAAAGAATATCCACATCATTCACTAAAACACCTGCAAGGGATACACGTTGTTTTTGCCCGCCTGACAGTTGATGGATAGAGGCATCCAAATAGTCTTCAATTTTAACGAGTTTGGCTACCTGACTAACTTGGTCATGCATCAGGGGCTGAGAAATACAGTCGTTTTCTAGGGCAAAAGCAATATCTTCCCCAACAGACAAACCAATAAACTGACCGTCTAAATCCTGTAGGACTGTTCCTACCATTTTGGATAGCTGGAAAATATCAAGTTCTTTCGTTTCTCTCCCCTTTATTTGGCACTGGCCCTGACTCTCACCCCGGTATGCAAAGGGAATTAGCCCATTGATACAATGGGCTAGTGTACTTTTGCCAGAGCCAGATGGACCGACGATAACCACTTTTTCACCTTCATGAATCGTAAGGTTGATATCTTGTAAGGTCGGTTCGGTCTGACTGCGGTACTTAAATGTAAAATCTTTGAACGCAATAACTGCTTGGTTCATTGTCTAACGACTCCTTACTTTTTCCCTTTATTCTTTCGAAAGACTGTCTCCTTTTAGACGTGTTTTAGCATAAGCGGATAACAGTAATGTCCCGATAATCGCTACCGTTACAATATTGGCCAGTCCTGCGACAATCCCTTGAGTGAAAACTTTATTGGCTGGCTCAGCATAAATCACAATGTCTAAAACGGGCGCTAAAATCCCCCAGCCAATGACTTGTGCAACTACTTGACTTACATTAAAACTAATAATGTCTTTTTTACCAAATTCGCCGTCTTCGACAGATATTTTTCTTGTCAGTAAACCGATTGTAAAACCAATGAATAATGACACCAATACCCAGCTCCACCAAACAGAGCCATATGAAATGGCATCGGTTAAGGCATGGCCAATTAACCCGATCAAGCCGCCTGCTAGTGGTCCGTATACAACCGCCATTAAGGCTAGAAAGGCATATGCCGTTTGAATGCTGGTATTTGGAATAGGAGTCGGAATCGAGGCAAAACGTGCTAATACGACATATACCGCTGCTCCAATACCGATTGCTACAATCGTTTTAATTGATAAATCTTCTTTTTTCATTCTCATCCCCACTTTTCTTTTATTATTTTATTACTTTTAGAATCTGAACTCGCCAATTATCACCACTTAAGATATGGTAAGCAGAGGCAAACGAGCCTTGATTAATTGCAACACCTAATTTGTCCAATGAATTGATAAATAAAATCGGATCGCCAACGCGACTCTTAGCGAAGGATTCACCTAAAGTAATGTCATTCTGATAAACAACGTTATGATTATTCGATATTGTCACTTCCAGCGTATCCCCATAGTTAATACCTTGTGATAGAATCATTTCCCGTGGAATGTTGGTCCATAAATTCCCGAAACGACTATCCAAAATATCAACATTTCCCGAAATAGAGGCGTTTAAAACTTCCGGTTGACTGTGTTCTAGTTTGACAATATCCGCTACATCTAACTCACGTCCTACTTCTTGAAATGAAATCACACCTGCTGCTAAACGCGCCGCCGTATAGACATAGACATCTCGCCCATGGAATGTATAAGAATCACCGGAATTTGGCAGACGGTTAACTGTCTCATCAATTTCTCGAATAGAAACAATACCAATACTTTCTTCCAGATGTGTTAAGGTTCCATTATCAGGTGTCACAACATATTGTCCAGCTGCTGTTTTGGCTACGACACTCAACCGATCAGTGCCGACTCCTGGATCAACAACCGAAACAAATACCGTTTCTTCCGGCCAGTATTGAACCGTTTGATATAACCGGTATGATGCTTCCCAAATATTATACTGCGGGATTTCATGCGTTAAATCATAAATTTGTAAACGCGGGTTAACACTTAATGCTACCCCATACATGGCACTCACTGCACCATCCGCTCTGCCAAAATCCGTTTGTAATACCAATTGTTTATTCATTATCTCTATTCCTCCTCTATATTAAAAGCACCATACAAAAAAACCACGTCGCACCGAATAAACGGCAAGGACGTGGTTTGAGACGTGGTACCACCTTACATTTACAAGTTGTTCACACAAGCTTGACTCAGTGAGTAAGGAAAGCAGCTTACTCCGGCCTTGTTAACGATTGCCACTCCGTTACTAGCTAGACTTCTCTCACTAGTAAAACTCCAAGACCATTTTTCAATACGTGGGTTACTTCTTTTCACCAATCGAAGCTCTCTAATGAACACCATGAGTATTTACTTATTCTCTTCAACGTTTTTCACATTTAATTCTAATCAATTATAGTTGATACTAAAATGGAAAGCAATATACTTTTATATGTAATTTGAAATATTTTTTTGACAGCGGCTTTGTACCACCCATTGGTTCATCGTGGATTCAACGTCGCCTACCTTGTCCTTGAAGCGACGATAAAGCGTTCGCATGGAACAATTAATCGGCATCTCCTTCCGACCAATGATGATATCCGGTGTCCATCCTTGTGCGACTTTTTCATTGATGTATTCCTGTTGTTTCGTTGGCAGATCAATCTTACGCCGTCCACAACGCTTCTTATTTTTCTTGTACTGTTGGTAATAATCCAAGGCCGTATGGCCTTCTTTCAAGAAATTGACGACGTTGTAAATCGGTGTTCTGGATTGTTTTAAATACGCAGCAATTTTGGTAACCTTGATGTTTTGGTGGTAATAAGATTCTATCATCACCAGTTCATCCGTGGTAAGATGGGTGTAGGTCATTCGTGATCACTCCTATGTATTCTTTGGTCGGAATTACAATTTGAGTGTACCACGAATGGCTTATTTATTTGTCTAGCTTAATTTTACAATCGACGCATTATGAAATGAATGCATATGAGTATCATATAACTCCTAGTTAACAAAATACATGAAATTGTATGAAACTATGTATCGGGAATCTATTCTCCATTACTAAAATACAGTACTGAAGAAATATTCAGCTTTACAAACAAAATCTGCTTCTATTCACTGAATAGCGCCCCATCGGAGTGAATGTCAGGCGGGTTTATTGCGAATCGGAAAAATCAAAGGCAAGTTTATTATTGGCCAACTTCAACTTTGCGTTGAAAGTAGCGCCTTTTTTACTTTTGAATCCTTTTATTAAACTGGTTTCTTGTTTAGATAAAAGATCCTTTACGTTTTTTTTCGTAAGTGTCTTCCCACTCCATTTTTTAGGCAAAGTAAATTTACAACCCTCACGATAACCCGCGCAACCAAAGAACTTCCCTTTATCTATGACGCTCTTATGGCACAGGGGACACTCGCCAATGGCAGTGTCTGCTTCGCCTTTTTCAGCATATTTTTTTATAGCACTGTTTTCAAATGTACCCGGTACTTTTTGAATTAAGTGGTTAATAAAGTTTGTAATGCTGCTCAAGAACGCTTCTTGTGTGCCTTCCTGATTGCGTATTTTTTTAAGGTACTTTTCCCATTTAGCGGTCATAGATGCATTGGCTATTTCATCATTTTGGATTACTTCACAAAGCGTCTCGCCTTTTGGTGTGACCAGGATATTATTTTTCTGAAGCGTGATATAGTCTTGCTTTTTCAAGGTTTCAATCACATTTGCGCGTGTCGCCTCTGTCCCAATGCCTTCGGTTTCTCTTAAGATAGCTTTATTCTCTTCATCTTCGGCGTCGCGACCAACGTTTTTCATGGCCGAAATCAGGGTTCCCTCTGTGTAATACTTGGCCGGCTGTGTCTTCCCTTCCTTGGCGTAAAAATGACTAACCACCGAGTCTCCTTCTCTTACAGAGGGAAGTGTTTGATTTTCTTCTTTCGTATTTTTTTCGTTTTTGTAAAACTTCCGCCAACCAATCTCTTTTTCTACTTTACCGGTCGTCTTAAACAAAACAGCATGGACGGTCGTTTCGATCGTTGTTTCATCATACACATAAGGTTTTTCAAATATACTCAACGTGCGATACAAGATCAATTCATAAATATTTCTTTCCTTTTGAGATAAAGTTGCTAAGTTTGGCAACGTTCGCGTCGGGATAATGGCATAATGTTCTTGGACGTTTGCGCCATTGACATAGCGCTTGTTCTCTTTTAACTGCGGTTCGGCAATCGTTTCATTCACTAAATTTAGATAGCTGGGAAGAGCGTTTTTTAAATAGTCAAACTCCGGACTACCAATATAGTTCGTATCGGTACGCGGGTAAGAAACCAGCTTTTTCTCGTACAGACCTTGCACGATTTTCAGAGTTTCTGAAGCACCGTAATTAAACCGTTTGTTCGCTGTCGCTTGTAAATCGGAAAGACTAAAGAGTTTGGGTGCAAACTGCTTCTTTTCTTCCGTCTTTACGGATTTGATTTTTCCGGGAGCATGATCGTTTAGTTCATGTCTCTCTTTAAAAGCCTCTAAATCGTGTTCACTATCAAAACGACCTGCATATTTCCCTTGGTAAATGCCTTTTTCATGACTAAATCTGCCATATAATTCGAAGAAGGGTTTACTAACGAATGCCGCAATCTCTTTATTCCGCTGGTAGATCAAATATAAGGTCGGTGTTTGGACGCGGCCAATACTAAAAACACCCTTCATGCCGCTTTTTTGCATATAGAGCGTGTAGAGACGCGAGAGATTCATGCCGACTAGCCAGTCAGCGATTTGTCTGGTTTCGGCCTCTTTATAACTGGAATAGAATTCTTCTCCGTTCCGTAAATGGCGGAACCCATTTTTTATTTCTTCCTTTTCCAATGAATTGATCCAAAGACGCTTGAGTTGTTTATGGTTATTTCCTGAAAGATTAATGATTAAGCGCGCAATCGCTTCTCCCTCTCGATCGCCATCAGTGGCGATAATAATCGTGTCTGCTTCATCTAAATGCTTTTTAACGATGGTGTATTGCTTTTGCTTTCCGTCACTGACTTTGAACCGATACTCGGTTGGCAACAGCGGCAATGTATTCAAATCCCATTTTTTCCATTTCTCATTGTAATCTTCAGGAGAAAAAAGGGAAACGAGGTGACCGAATCCATACGTAATGACGGCATCCGGAAATTCTTTGTCCGACACCACAAAGTAGCCATCTTTACGCTCTGAATGATCAAAAGCGTCTGCGTAAGTGGACGCTTGACTGGGTTTTTCGGCCAAAATAACGGTTTTACTCATTAACTCACTTCTTTCTAGGTATTATTAACTGATTTCAATAGATAACCATCATGCCGCCAAGCAGTACATATAATTCATGGATAGTGAAGGATTCTTTGGATTTCCTTTCATTCGGGCGGTATCATATCATAATTTTTTATTATAAATCAATCCTGTTTAAAATTTCACATTAATCGTTAGAGATAAAAGAAAAACACCTCAGCTAGTTCGCTGAGGTGTTTATTAAGTTAAAGTTTAAATTAAGCTTTGTTAACGTTAACTGCTTGCGGTCCACGGTTACCTTGTTCTACTTCAAAAGTAACTGCTTGTCCTTCGTCTAAAGATTTGAATCCATCAGTTTGGATTGCAGAGAAGTGTACGAACACGTCATCTGAACCTTCACATTCGATAAAACCAAAGCCTTTTTCTGCGTTAAACCATTTTACTGTACCGTTATTCATAATGAAATTCCTCCGTTGTGCTTTTGCACGTTATATTTATAATATTTCGTTCAAAAAAATTAAGAGAGAATTAATCATATACATGAATAACATACAATCTAATTTTGTTAAATAAATTACTACATTCATAACTATAATCCTTCTTGCGACAGAAGTAAAGCATTTTGATTTATACGCTCGAAAAAAACTGGTTAGTACCGTGGACGATGTGTCTGTAAAAGGAAACGAATAGCTAGGGGATATTAGTGTCATTTCCTAATAAGAGCCGCTCCTGTATTCCCCACAAAAATTTCTAGAAAATAAAGTGTCTATCGATCTAGGTAACCCACTACAAGTTCGGAATCAAGTAGTCACCTTCTTCATTGTACACTTGTCGCAAGTCATTAACTGCTAATCCTGCTTTTTGCTTTGGAGTCGCATAGGCGTGAGCTAAAGCTAAATTATTTCCGTTTAAAAAGCCAACTCATGTTGCACGAGTCGGCCTTATTACAATTAATAGCTCACTCAGCGAGGTTTTTCTCCGTGAGTGAGCTTTATTTTTGAAAAAGGCTCACTCGCAAAATTGAGTGCGCTTTTTACTAACTTTTTTCAAACCGTATTGAATGGCTTCGTGCCATTGTTTCATCCGTTCTTGTTCACGTCCGTTATTTAAGCCGCTCGTCGATAAGCCACAAATTACTTCATAATCCTGAAAAATAGCGTGCTTTTGTGTTTCCCGATAAGCCGTCTGGCCATTCGCGATAATCAGGTGAATAGCCGTTTGTCCCAGAACGTGCTCGAAATCATTCAAGGTTTCATTTTTGATGTTCACATCCTGGCTGCCCTCACGCTCAACGGTATCATAAACGTCCCACAAGCCAATGCCATGGGCCAACAATGCTTCCAGTCGTTCTGTATAATTAACAGGATCACTAATTCCCAACGCACTAAAGACGGTCCGCCAAAAGGCATTGCCCGGATTACCGTAATATTGTTGCTTCCTTAGCGAAACCACACCGGGATGACTTCCCAAAATCAACACCCGTGTTTGCGCGTTTATAACCGGTCCAAACCCTTTTGTTGCTTCCACGCTCATCCTCCTTTTCTATTTTGATGCATAAACCACATCTTCAATCTCTTCACCCAGCAATACTTGTCGCACCATATTAAAAGCGCTCCAGACTGAATACTCACGATTCATATTGCGTTTATAACCAAAATGGAATTTTTTGGCGAAGGTTTTTTTGTCCTTCCTGGCAATTCCAATCCAGACTGTTCCGGGAATTTCCCCTTCCAGGGAACTGGGACCAGCCGCTCCAGTTAGAGAAACCGCAATGTCGGCGTTGAACTTGGCCAACGTTTTATCGGCCATTTCAAAGGCACATTCCGCACTGACGACGCCATATTTTTTGATGGTTTCTTTGGTGACCTCCAACACTTCGTTTTTGATCGTTTCACTATAAGTCACGACCCCGCCTTCAAAGAAAGAGCCGGCTTCAAATAAACTCGAGACTGTACTTAAAAAAGCACCACCGGTTAAACTTTCTGCTCCAGTGATCATTAGTTCTTTTTCAATCAATAATTCCCGTACGATATTGGGTAAATCATTCTTACCCGTACCGATGATATACGTTCCCGCACACGCCTCGACTTCTTGCTCGGCCTTAGCGAGGAGCTGATTCGCCTTCGCTTCATCCTTTTCAATCGCAGTGATTTCAACTTCGATTTCTAATCCATCCGGATAGATTTGGATAAAGGGATTACCTTCGGATGTCAGTAAATCCGCCAAATCATGGTGCGCCTGCGCCATGGTCAAACCAAACAAACGAATTATTTTTTTGGAAACGACTTTGTTTTCCAAAAGATGTTCCAGAATCAAAGGCTTCGTCTTTTCGTTGAACATCGGTATTAATTCATCTGTAGGTCCTGGCAGTAAAATGAACGTATGTGAATCGGACTGATAGAACATTCCGAGAGCTAAACCGGTAATGTTCACTAATGGTATGGAATCAAGTAAGGTTAGGGCCTGTAACTGATTGTTTTCAGGCATGACTAAATCGGAATTTTTATGGTAGGTGATAATCCGGTTTTGGGTATCTTCATCCAACACAAGTGGTTTATTCAAATGCTCTGAAAGGGTCGTTTTGACGATATCATTTGCATTTGGACCCAACCCGCCCGTAATGACGATAATATCTGCCTGGTCTTCGGCACGGAGGATGGCATCCATTAATTTTTCACTTGAATCATGGATCATGACAGCTTGGGTCATTTCAATTCCAATAGATGACAATTCACGCGTCAGGAAAGAAGCATTATCGTTTACTGCGAGACCGGTTAATAAGCTTGAACTAACGGTAATAAGCTCGGCTTTCATAATCCCCACTCCTCTTCATCGTTTCGCTTTATGTTAAAATAATTTTAGCATAATCAAAAGTTCTCTCAAACTGTATGGTTTTTATTTAAGGTACAGTTATCTGAATTGTGTTCCATTTTATCTTTTTCTGATATGATACTCTCATATCAACCTACAGGGGGAAATTAAAACATGCTTACTTTCAAACAAAATATACGTGGAAATGTCGCCTTAGGTGTAAATCCACTTGGATGCAAACAAGAAGTATTGAATCAAATAGATTATGTAAAAAACAAAGGAACTTTTGAAGGACCGAAAAAGGTTTTAATTATTGGTGCCTCATCCAGTTACGGCTTAGCCACACGCATTAGCTTGGCTTTCGGTGCGGGTGCAGATACCATTGGTGTTTCTTTTGAAAAGGGACCTAAAAACGAGCGTAACTTGGGTACAGCTGGTTGGTACAATAATATTGCCTTTCGTGAAGCAGCTGAGAAAGAAGGACTGGTTGCCAAAAACTTTGTGCAAGATGCCTTCAGTCATGAAACCAAACAAGAGGTCATTGATTATATCAACAACGAGTTCGGTGGCAAAATAGATTTGGTTGTTTATAGTCTGGCGAGTGGTATAAGGAAAGATCCGACAACCGGCGAAACACATAAATCCGCTATTAAAGCAATCGGCGAACCCGTGATTGGCCCAAACATCAATATGCAGGAAGAAAGCTTCTACACCCAAACTTTAGAGCCCGCAACGGAACAAGAAATCGCTGATACCATCAAGGTCATGGGTGGCGAGGACTGGGTCCTTTGGATGGAAGCACTGAAAGAAGCCGGTGTTCTGGCTGAGGGTGTATTGACGACCAATTATTCCTATCTTGGAACTGAATTGAACCATTCCTACTACGGTGGTGGTACTCTGGGACGCGCTAAAGCTGATGTGGACGACAAAGCAACGCACATTAATCACCTGTTGGCAGATATCAATGGTAAAGCTCAAGTGGTGGTCGCAACTGCCGTGACAACCAAAGCAAGTTCAGTCATTCCTTTCTTCCCGGTCTATTGCATGGGGCTTTATAAAGTGATGTCCGAAAAAGGCACGCACGAAACACCAATTGAGCATATCGACCGCATTTACCGTGACATGGTATACGGCGACAAACCCGAGTATGATGAAGTTGGTCGCTTAAGACCGGATAATTGGGAAATCGACAGCGATACCCAAGCCAAAACCAAAGCATTGATTGAACAGATAAATGCAGAAAACTTTACTTCTGATATGACTGCTTATGGCTTGTTCTACAAAGAATTCTCAAACTTGAGTGGTTTCATGGTGGATGGTTATGAGGAACAAGAAGTTACTTTGGAAGATTTAAAAGCATTAACATTTTAAGTTGTAGCAAGTAGAAAGCCTGCATAACTATTTTAATTTTTCAGAGAGTTGTGAGCAGAGTAGAAAATGATAAAACTCCGGAAGAGAAAAATTCTCTTCTGGAGTTTTTTCTTTGGAATTACTTACCAACAATTTCCACCAGCAGATGTGGTATGGATAACCTCATTTTTTCCTCTTAAAACTCCAGATCGAAAGCAGATAAAAAACAATAGCCATAACAGACAAGTATAGAAAGCTCAGCCAAGGAGAGATTTCTGTTCCATTCCATTCAAACCTTATGCCCATGAATTGTTCAAACCCCTCCCTTGCCTCCATAGGGGCCTCTTGAAAAACTTTGTCAACTGCATCCCTTGTCATTGTTTGTCGCAATAAGGAGGCCGAGTGCGATACCGGGAACAATTTGACAACAGTTTGGATGACTGGCGGCAGGATACCAATCGGGAGATAAATCCCAGCCAAGAATCCGGTCAAGGTACCGATGACGGAACTCATGGTCCCAAAGGCATTCTCGCTTTGCATAAATGAAACCGGGAAGTAGACAAAAGCTGTATTGGTGATTACCGACAGGATAATCAATCCAATAACATTAACGGTATCCAACAGGCTCAGCCACTCTCCACCATTGAAAATAATGAAAAGTTCACCCACAAACAGAGCCAGTAGCGTCATGAAAAGCCCGACTATAAAAGCACCGAAGAGGTAACCAGCCGTTAATTTACTGGTCCGAATAGGCGAGGAGGAAAAATCCTTGAAAATCTGTTTTGATTTATCTTCCACCATGATACTGAAGGCCCCCATGGTTGTAGTGATGGATGCCGCTGCCAAAATCCCACCGACCAACCATGTATCCATCAGATACTGGGCACCATCCAGTCCATCCAATAACCCGCTCTGGTAATTTTCTCCCAGAAACAGAATGTAGAGGGCAAAAATAATGAGGATTGCCAATAAAGAAAAGAATACACTTGTCCGATCACGCAAAAACACTAGGACGTTGCGTCGAATGATGGGAATCATGTCCGTATCTCCTTTCCCGTAATACCAATAAAAGCGTCATCCATTGAACCCATCAATACTTCAAAATGTTCCAGATACGGAGCACACGCATTCAATAAGGGTATGGCCTCCAATGTCTTTTTCAAAGGAACCTGGAAAGTCGTGCCTTTTTGTTCAAATGGCATATTTTTTTGACGGAGATACCCTGCTATCGCAACTGAATCAAGGGCGTGAAGCACTAATTTATCGGTACTGTATTTTTCCTTGAGTTGTTCTGGCGTGCCTTCTGCCGCCACTTTTCCTTTATCAATCACCACCACATAATCCGCGGCCGCCGCTTCTTCCATGTAGTGAGTGGTCAGGAAAATGGTCATTCCTGTTTCCTTTTGCAATTTCCGGATCGTTTCCCAGACATTGCTACGCGTCTGCGGGTCCAATCCGGTCGTAGGCTCATCCAAAAAAAGGATTTTGGGGCGGTTCATGAGAGCACGGGCAATATCCGCGCGCCTTCTCTGGCCGCCAGATAGTTTCCCGTAAGGTCGGTTAAGAAATTCGATTACACCCGTTGCTTTGATCGCTTCCTCCATTGCCTGATCCCTTTCCAGACGTGTCAATCCGTAAAAGCTTCCCCGTACTTCAAGGTTTTCCTTTACCGTCAAAAGGTTGTCGAGGAGCCCTTTTTGAAAAACCACACCAATGCTTGCTTTGATTGCGTAGTCATCCTCCCCCAATTCTTGCCCATTTACGCGCACACGACCACTGTCAGGATTTAACAACGTGCAAATAATATCGATCGTGGTTGATTTTCCAGCCCCGTTCGGACCCAAAAAGGCGAAAAGTTGTCCTTCTTCCACATGAAAATCAATCCCGTCCACGGCCTTCACTTCACCATAATACTTTTTCAGGTTCTCAACTTGGATAATAGGTTCCATTAAATTATCCTCCTTCAGGTGTACAAATATAATCTATAACAGCATTCATTCGGTCCGAAGAGCGATAACAGGATCTTTCCCGGCCGCCATTCTGGAAGGAATGAAGCCAGCAATTAAAGTCAGAATCATACTTCCGACCACCAATGCTACGGCATGAAGCGGATTAAAGTCGGCGATACCGGCAATATCCGTCAGGTTTTCAATCAAGTCATTAATTGGGAAAGTAAGCAAATATGAGATACCAACCCCAAGCACACCTGATGTGAAGCCAATAATCAGGGTTTCGGCATTGAACACACGGGAAATATCTTTCTTGCGTGCCCCCACACTTCGAAGAATACCAATTTCTTTTGTACGCTCAATCACGGAAACATACGTGATGATACCGATCATGATTGTCGAAACTACCAAAGAAATAGCCGCAAAACCTGTTAACACGTAGGTTATCGTATTAATGAGCGTACTGGTCAGCGAAGCGATTGTTTCTGCCAAGTCCGTATAAATCAGTTGGTCCTCTTCAGCCTGGCCTGCATTGTAGGCATTCAGATATTCTTTTATAAGGTCTTTGCTCTCGTAATCTCTTGGATAAATACGGATGGCGGTAGGTGTCGTATCGGCCCCTAGCGTGAGTAGAACATTTTTCTTTGCCTCTTCGTCCAGAGGTGTCCCTAATAGTACATGCCGATCGGACTCTTCTTGGGCAAGTGCGATTTCGCTTCTTTCGGCATCCGCCATCACCAAAGAGGTCAAAGCAGGTGTGTAGGCCAGACCGGTAGACAAGTAGTTACTGGTGGCATCTTCCTGAGGGCGCAAAATGCCGGTGATAGTAAGTTTAGTTCCCTCAACACTATCAAACAACGTTTCATAATCGGCTGGGCTGGCCGGTGTGAAAATCTCCCCATTTTTTGTGTAGTAGTCATCGTTGGGAATAACGTTCAAAATGGTCTTGCCAATAAAATCGGTGAGCTGATAATTTTCGGCATCCTCCGTCATCCCTAATTTTTCAAAAAAGGCTTTGTCAATGCGGTTATAACTGTCCACAACCAAAACCGCTTCGTTTTCCCCGGAAGGGAGCCGGCTGCCTTCTCCAATCAAATCATAGAGCGTTAATATAAACGCATCATCCTCGGGTAGTTCCTGCCAATAGGTGCCGTTACCACCTATATCAAAGCCACCCGGTTCCGGTATGGTTTCGAATTTGACGACTGTCTCTTCCCCTTTCGCAAAGAGGTTCATAGTCACCCCTTGCGTATAGGCAATGTCATTGACTGCTTCGGGTAATTCATTTTCCAGTTCTTCAATATAATCCAGATAGTCCTGTGTGATGACATTTTTATGCTGGGTGCTGTCCTGGGAATCATAGGAATAGAGAATATTTTCATCGGGAAATTCCACATTGGTATCCCAAGGAGCTGTTGCTCCCGATGTGGGTCCTTCTCCCGTAAAATCGATCGTTTGTTCATTTGTGGTGATGGTGATGGGGTAATTACTCAAGGTATCCGACTGAGAACTGCTGATATAGGCTGACATTCCATTGGACAATGCCAACACCAAAGCGACTCCAATAATACCAATGCTGCCGGCAAAGGCGGTGATAATCGTTCGACCACGTTTAGTGAGTAAATTACGGAAGGAAAGTGAGGTTGCTGTCCAAAGAGACATTGCGGTTTTTTTGAATTTTGAGGGTGATTGCATCGGAAAATCTTCCTGCGTTTGCACTTCTTCCACAGGGTTACTATCGGACTGGATTTTACCATCCAACATACGGATCGTCCGATCGGAGTATTTTTTCGCAAGTTCCCCGTTGTGGGTGACCATAATGACGAGGCGCTCACGGGATATTCCCTTTAAAATATCAAGGACTTGTGTTGAAGTACGGCTGTCCAATGCCCCAGTCGGCTCATCCGCAAGAATGATGTCGGGATCATTGACCAATGCCCTGGCGATAGCGACACGCTGCATCTGACCGCCAGATAATTGGTTGGGTTTCTTATTGATTTGATCTGCCAAACCCACTTCCACCAACACTTTTCTCGCTCTGTTTTTCCGTTCAGAAGCAGAAACACCCGATAAAGTCAGGGCAATTTCCACATTTTGCAGGACAGTCTGGTGCCCGATTAAATTGTAAGTTTGAAAAACAAAACCAATGGAGTTGTTGCGGTAAGCATCCCAATCGTTGTTCTTGAATGCTTTGGTGGATAAACCATTGATTATCAAATCACCACTGTCATAGCGGTCCAAACCCCCGATAATATTCAAGAGTGTCGTCTTCCCGCAGCCTGAAGGTCCCAAGATGGCGACAAATTCATGTTCCCGGAACCCCAAGGAAACAGCATCTAAAGCGGTGACCAGTTCGCCGCCGGTATACGTTTTGGTAATATGATCCAATTTTAGCTTCAACATAATCATTCCTCCGTTTTACACCTGAGATGCACTAAAGTTTATTGACAGAAAATACCAAACCCCTATTTTGCTGTGTCTCGGTAGAAGACTACCGCCTCTAAGCGAAGCCCCAAAACAAACATTCTGCCTTTCGTAATAACGTGAGAACGCTTAGTGTAAATGGGGCGATTCCGTTATGTTCTTGATACTTTTCGATTGCTTCCACCAAATTTCTTGTGAATCGATCAAATCCTTCCCCAATCTTGCGTTAATTAAACCATTTCACTCGTGATTTTTGCTTGAAATGGTTTAATTATGGTTTATTAAACCATTTGTACCTAAAAAATTAATAGAAATGGTTTAATAACGGTTAATTAAACCATTTTAATGGATTTTCTATTATAAAATGGTTTAATTCCGGTTGAAAGACTTCGCTGTCCGTGATAGATACATGAATGCAAGAGGCGCTGCGAATGAGAAGCCATCAACTGTCAGGAGAACGGATAGGTTCAGCTATTTAGCAATCTCCACCTTCAAGAATCGTCGGATTTTAAGATGGATTAGTTCAAATACTATTATACAACAACCGCTTTCATTACCAGGTCTATTTATCCTCGTAGAAGAGCTATTTTGAACATTTCATAAAATCATTTAAATGAAAGTCCCGGTTGTTAATCTGTAAAATTGCCAGCTTACCAAACAAGCTATCCCAATAAGAAATCAGGTTTGGAATTGTTACATAGTCTTCTAATTCTTTTCTTTGTTCCGGTTAGGACGTGTATTGCCTGTAATAACACCAATTTTTACAATGAATTTCCTTTTGTATCATCCATATTTTAAGTTTAGTCATTTTGAGAACGCTTCACAAGCAGTCGCTACTAGAGCATTTGTATGGACATAACGTATTCACCCTTTCATGCAAAAAGATAGCGGGCGATTTATCTTCTTAGCCGCCCGCTATCTTTTACAAATTTAATTCCTGTTATTCTTAAGCCTCTTCGGTTAAGATGCCGTCTTCAATACGGTAAACGCGGTCACAGTAAGCTAACATACGTTCATCATGTGTCACCATCACGGCAGCCTTGTTACGCGCTTTTACTTCTTTGGCAATCAGCGATACGACTTCATGTCCCCGTTTCGTATCCAGGCTTGCGGTTGGTTCATCCGCCAAAATAATTTTTGGATCGTTCATGAAGGAACGTGCAATTGCCGTCCGTTGACGCTCGCCACCGGATAATTGGTGAGGGTATTTGTGCAACTTGTCCCCCAAGCCAATTTCGGTTAACAATTCTTTCGCATATTCACGGTCTTCCGGTGTAATCTTGCCGCCCATTTTTTTGACAACCAACAACTGATCCAGCACGGTTAAGTAAGGAAGTAGGTTCGATGTCTGTAGGATAAAACCGATTTTGGATAAACGCACCTTAGAGAGTTTTTTCTCAGATAGAGAAGCAATATCCTCGCCATCGATGAGCACTTTACCTTCAGTCGGTTGCAGTAAGGCACCCGCGATTGAAAGGAAGGTACTTTTCCCTGATCCCGATGGTCCAATAATGGCAATGAATTCACCCGGTTCAACGCTTAGCGATAGATTTTCTAACGCTGTGTTTGAAAATTCTCCCTCTTTATAAACCTTTGTAACATTGGATAGTGTAATGCCGCTCATTATTCAACCCTCCCTAACGCTGTAATTGGATCAATCTTGATAATACTTCTGATAGAGAACAGTGATCCAATCAAGCTCGTCGCCAATAATACCAAACTGTAAATAATAACCATTTCGGGAAGTAAATTAAACGGCATACCTTCCGGCAATATTAATGTCATTAAATACGTTAACCCGATCCCAATCAAAATACTGATGGTTGATAAAAGGAATACCTGCGATACAACGCTTCTGATCACAAAAGCATTGCTTGCGCCAATTGCCTTCATCACACCAAACTGATGAACTTTTTGCGTTGTCAGCACGTAGAAGAAAACCGCAATCACAAAAGCTGAGATAAAGATTAACAGCCAAAGCATCAAGTTAATCGTCCCGCTCTCGGCAGAATAACCAGGCACGCCGTTCAGCGTTTCTTTTTTATTGGCAACTTCAATACCACCAATAGCAGATGTCATTTGCTCTGCATCCAAATTTTTTCCTTTTAGGAAGATGGCACTGATAGGTTTTTCAATCCCCATATCGGAACCAGGCACGAGATATTTAAATTCGCGCAATGTGTCGAGGGTCACGAATATGGCAGGCATATGGTTAAGTGTTTTATTTTCCACAAAGCCACCAATCTCATATTCTGTACCAACACCACTCAATGTGATGGTGTCCCCTAATTCAAAACCTTCATTTATTAAACTGGAATCCACCAAGACCCGGTTTGGGCTCTTAGTATCCAGAACTTCCCCAGAAGTAACGGTTGGTTCCAAGAAACTACCTGGTTCCACCCCAACGAATAAAACGGATGTTTTTTTACCAGTTTCTTCGTCTACGCTAGCACCATGTAAAATCGCTCCCGCAGCTGTAGCAATTCCGGCAGCTTCATCTACGCCATCTAGTTGTGCAACCTCCTCTACCACGCTTTCTGGCAAAGTAGATTTTCCTAAAGTAAATTCCGCTTCTTCTTCAAAAACCGCTAAGTCCATATCTGAATAACGGATAACTGCTGTACCGAGATCAGACAAACCATTCCCTAATCCGGATAACATAAAAACAAGCCAAGTAATCAAAACGATAATAAAACCAATTAGAAAAAATCGTTTTTTAGAGAACCATAGCTCTTTACGCGCTAAAAACATACTATTCCTTCTTTCTTCACTTATTAATGAAAGCAGGATTAAGTATAGCCTAAAGTGACATGAGTGTCACTAATTATGTTTTTAAAATTCCTTCAAAAAGCATCTTTTTAACAAAATAAGCCCGTTCTTCAAATGACAACCCTGCCTGATTTGGTAGATTTATGCTGTGAAAGACCGTCTCGATAATAACCATTGATGGGATTTCAGGATTCAGGTACTCCTTTTCCTTTCCCTCTTCAATTATTTGTTGGATAAATCCAAAAAAGCGTGTGTGGAGTTCTTTGGATTTAATAATATCAGGATCACCGGCGTTTTCTTTCGTCCACTTACGTGTTGGAACCATCGCGGAAATTGCATGCGTATCTGCATAAGTAAATACCAAATCGATTAAAGCAGAGAGTTTTTCAGGATATGCCACTGGCCACTCCGTCGCATCCATTTGTGCGACCACTTTTTCTAATTGGTGATTCAGGTATGCCTGAAGAAGTTCATCCTTATTGGTATAATGTTTATACAGTGCCGTTCGGGTTATATCGAGTTTTTTGGATACCATTTGGAAAGAAAAGTTATCATAGCCCACTTCCAGCATCAAGTCATGCGTTGCCTGATAGAGCTCTTGTTGGGTAAAAGTTTTTTTACGTGCCATACTCATCACTCCATTTCAGGTTTATTTTAGCATATTCGTTTGACTGGGGTGCTATAGTTAAGGAAATTAGTCTTTACTGGTTTTGGTCATTTATTTAATCATTACAAATAAATAAGTAGGCAGAACCCTTTGGGGCCCTGCCTACTTCTCTTAATCTGTTTAAATTAAATCATCATTTTCATCTTTAACGTGAAGGTGTTCATCGCCCTCGACTTCCAACTCTTCTTTACGAACAGTATCCGTAACTTTTTTATTTTCCGTTACTTTGTCTTTACGGATAACCACTTCTTCCACAACATTCGTATGTTTGGACACATCCACTTGTTCTTCAGTAATTGGAATAACAATCTCTTCCGAATCATCAAACTCATGGATTGATTCATTAGTTGAATCTGGATTCGTTACACGACGGCGTTCAATTGTCACTTCGTCATGGGAGACCGGAACATCCACTGTTTCTGTTTCCTCAGTCACATGTTTTTGTAGCCTTACGTCACCTGTTTGTACTTCTTCAGTATGTACATCCAAACGTTCTTCTTTAAGCTTAAGCGTCTCTTCATCATGAAGGCGGTCCGTCTCAGTATCATCCCTAAAGGTTGTATCGGTTTGATCGCTTAAAACGCCGGTATGAGTTGTTGCTGCATCCTTGTCGACAAGGACTAAGATGTTTCCTCTATCTAAATCATCACGATAGGATGATAATGGGTCATTGTCTACATTGTAGTCTGGCGTATTATAATTGTGTTCGTAAGCATCATCAAAGGTAAACGCATCTTTGATTTTTTCCCACAATGAACGCTCTTCATCAGTCCCACCAAGATCATTATCTGTAGAAACTTCCGCATTCAATGTATAGGGAATCTGATCCCGAACTGTGTCATTAGCAACAATATAAATGTCGTTGCGGCCATAACCTTGTTCTTTTAAACGTTCCACAGCATCGAATGCTTGAGTGACAGTTTCATAACTTCCTTCTACATGTCTATTCATAATACATTTCCTCCCTGTGTTGTAAATCTATAGTTTATTGAACATTTTTATTGTAGCCTTTAAAGTAAGGGAATTCAAATAATACCCATTGTGCGATTTAAACGTTTACTTTTGCTACAATTATCATGACAGATCAAGGGACTGGAGGCCTTATGGAAATGGCTAAATTAATCTATCCTATTAATGTGTCGTTGGACGGCTATATGGAAGATGATGACGGCAATCTCGCGTGGTCTATTTCGGATGAGGAGATTTTTACATTTTGGGCTGATTTTCTATGCTCTATTGGCACCTACCTGTATGGACGCCGCATGTATGAAGCAATGGTGTATTGGGAGAAAGAAAAACTTCAAATACCAAGTAACTTTACTAGTGGTGATCAGCCAGATACCCTATCAGAGTTTGCACGGATTTGGCAAAAGGCTGAAAAAATTGTTTATTCCCGGACGCTTCAAGACGTTTCAAGTGCCAGGACTAGGATTGATGACGAATTCAATCCTGATGCAATCCGGAAGTTGAAAGAGTCTTCGAGTTCCGATATTACGATTGGCGGGCCCCACCTTGCCAAACAGGCTATAAGCATGGGACTCGTTGACGAACTTCATATTCTTATTCATCCCATCATCTTAGGTGGTGGCAAGCGAGCTTTGCCGGATAACCTGAATATGCCGCTCGAACTGCTTAGTGAGCGCCGTTTTGCAAGCGGGGTTGTCCACCTCCACTACCGCCTGATGCTTTAAGTTCCGGAAAGTTGAATCCCTTGATGACGTCATTTTTTCCTTCGATAAAATCGGCTTGGATAGGAGGTGAAATCATGATTCCAAATCGTTCAACCGTAGACAACCATTTCAATAAAAAATACAGTTGGATCGGTACCATTGTTGTCTATCTTTTTTCCACGCCCTTACACTTTTTGTATAAATGGACTGGAGAAATAACCTTGGTCGGCATCTTTACCCCAATCAACGAAAGTGTCTGGGAACACTTGAAGCTGGTGTTCTGGCCGCTACTGATTTGGTGGGGAATGGGCTATCTCCTTTTCCGTGATAAAAAACAATTATCACCAAGCAAATGGTTCACGGCAGGCACCGTTTCTATTTTCATCAGTATGCTCTTCATCGTGGGTTGGTACTATATTTGGAAAGGTGGCTTCGCCAAAGAATCCCTCGTCATAGACTTCAGTTCTCTCATAATCGGGGTTCCGATTGGCCAAGCCATTGCCATCCATATTTACCGCGTCATCCAGCCACGTAAGCTCTACCTGTTGCTATCGTTCGTATTTCTTTTCGTGATGGGAGTTTTATTTGTTTACACTACCTTATCCCCACCGGCTTTTCCGATTTTCACTCCAAATAATTAAAGAGATGAAAAAACGACGATTGGTGATTCAGAAAATTGCTAATCGTCGTTAAATGGCAATTTCGCGCCTGTCAGCTGCTTACTTTTTTTCTGACCGTCGCTTTTTTGGGAAATCACGACGATTAGCTCAAAAAGCAAAACTTAATCGTCGCTAACGTCAAAAAAAGAATCTTACAAACGAAAAAGAGTGAGGCTGAATGTTTCAGCTCCACTCCTTTTTTCTATTCAGATGCCTTTGCTTCTTGCCACTTAATTGTATATTCAGTGTCCGCAGCTTTTGCTATGTTCTCAATATAATTCTCCAGTAAACTTTTTACCCGGTCCTTAGCTTCAACGAGCAAAGCTGTATCATTGGAGGCGTTAGCTTCCAGTTGTTTTTGAGCTTCTTCAAAAGCAATGCGTTCGTCTTCTGCATTTATTTTAGCAGAGTCCTTATCCACTATGAAAGAATCCTCAGATAAACTAGAAGAATCCACAGAGACTGATTGGACCTCGGCTTCCGGCAGGGTAATAATTACTTCATTACCATTAAGCGTCATTGATACTCTAGAAAAATCAATCCCAACCGTTACTATGCCACTATACTCGATCCAGAATTCTTTATCTTTAGACCATAACCAGAATCCTTCTACATCCTTTTGCGAAAACTTCGCTACATTATGATAATAACTATCCAAAACTGCCAACTCGGCGATCGCTTGCATTTGATTCAGTTGTGGCGTTGGTAAATCCATTGCAACACCTGTTCCCACACAAGAAAATAGGAAAATCGTACTTATCATTGAAATAATGATTTTTATTAGTTTAGTCATTTCTATTAACTCCTATTCTATTTCAAGTGTATAAGTGGGCAGGCTGTTCTCAATAAGCGGTAGAATGATTGCTTTTACTGTTTTTTGGGCGTTTTTCTCCGCCAGTTCATAAATAGTGTCTTGTGTAGTTGCTTCGGTCTTTACATCTTCTTCTGCTGCTTTGTAGGCTTGTTCGATAACTGTTGAGCGATTTGCTTTCTCATTAAAAAAAATAAAGTCTAGGGTTGCAATGTCTACAGTGGTTTCAGTGATATATACGTTCGGAAGTGTAATCTTTATTTTTTCAGTTTCCTCATCAATTTTTACTTGGATATCTTCAAAATTTATTCCAGCTTTAATACGCGATTCATAGGAAACAAAATAGTCCGTCTTGTCACTTTTTGTATTTACCACTTCTGCGATACCATTATATACCGCTGTATACGTTGATAATTCACTCGTTTCGATTATCTTTTCGATACTTGATACTGTTATTACTGAAGGTGAATCTTTACTGAATACTTCATCCTTTAAGAAAACACTTAAAAAAATAAGACCAATGCCTATTATTATGATGTACAAAGAATGTTTCTTTTTCATCGCTACGCCACCTGTAAGTGATATTTTTTTACGCAATATATTTCATTTTATTATCACAAACTTTTTATTAAACTACAATATCAATTCCCTGAAATTATCATTTCCACATAGACTATTAATAAATAATGGTTCTATTATTTATGGTGTTGGTAGATATTCTTCTCGGTAAGCCCGGAGACTACAGGCTCCAGGCGGTCCCACGGCAGTACACAAGTAAACACGCAGGCCGAAGGGCATTGCCTTCACCAACACCAGATAACCAAGAACCTAAATAATAAAGCACCCAGGAAGTTTATCTCTTCCCGGGTGCCACTTTAAAACTTATTTGTAGTTATCAACGCTTAAATCTTCACCGTTTGTCTCGATAACTTTTTTATACCAGTAGAACGAATCTTTGCGGCTGCGTTTCATTGTGCCATTTCCTGCGTCATCGCGGTCGACATAGATGAAACCATAGCGTTTAGACATTTCACCCGTTGATGCGGAAACAAGGTCGATACAACCCCAGGTAGTGTAGCCCAGTAGCGGAATTCCGTCTTCTTCGACAGCTGCCTTGAAAGTTTCGACGTGTTGTTTCAAGTAGGCAATGCGGTAATCATCATGGATGCTGCCGTCCGCTTCTGGTGTGTCATTGGCACCCAATCCGTTTTCCACGATGAAGAGTGGTTTTTGATACCGATCCCAGATGGTGTTCAAGGTTGTGCGCATACCCAACGGATCAATTGCCCAGCCCCACTCCGATTTTTCCAAGTAAGGGTTCACGGCCCCTTTGAAGGCATTACCAGTGATTGCTTCACCCGGTGCAAGTTCGGCTTTGGAAGTCCGGGTCGAGTAATAGCTCAGGGAAATGTAGTCCACTGTATTTTCTGCCAAGACTTTTCGGTCTTCTTCAGTCATGCCAATGTCGATACCTTCTTTTTCAAATTTGCTCTTCGTCCAACGTGGGTATTCGCCGCGGGATTGCACATCGATGAAGAAGAAGTTTTCTTGGTTAGCCACTTGTGCCTCGCGGACGTCTTTCGGGTTACAGCTAAACGGGTAGTAATCCCCGGCCGCAATCATGCAGCCCATCTGCGCGTCTGGATCTATTTCCTTCAATACTTTGGTTGCGCGCGCACTCGCCACGAGTTCGTGGTGGGCCGCTTTGTAAAGCACCTGTTCGCGGTTCTCGCCTTCTTCGAAATAGATTCCGGCACCCATGAACGGTAAATGGAACAACATGTTGATTTCATTTACGGAAATCCAGTATTTCACTTTGCCTTTGAAACGGTTGAATAAAGCCGTCGCATATTTCTCGAAAAGTGCAATCATTTCGCGGCTTTTCCATGAACCATAGTCATCAATCAAGGTTTTTGGTACATCAAAGTGGTTGATGGTAACAACCGGTTCAATGTTATATTTCAGCAACTCATCGATCACATTCTCATAGAATGCCAAACCTTCTTCATTAGGCTCTTCTTCCAACCCAGTCGGGAAAACGCGGGACCAAGCCATTGAGAAACGATACGCTTTGAAGCCCATTTCTGCGAACAGAGCAATATCCTCTTTATAGTGACTGTAGAAATCGATTGCTTCTTGGGAAGGATAGAATTGTCCTTCTGGAACGTCTGCGTAGTGACGTTCCCCCGCCAAGATAGCGCGGCGATATTCGCCATGGGGAATCAAATCCACACTCGTCAATCCTTTACCACCGGCCAGATAGCCGCCTTCTACTTGATTCGCAGCTGTTGCGCCGCCCCAAAGAAAATCTTTTTGCATGTTTTTATATACCCCTTTCTTGTAACTTCAATGTAGTGAGTAGATAGTCACCTTTTTCAATACGTGCTTCTTGTGCCATAAGCACATCCATGAAAGTATTGGTGTTGGTTACGACAATTGGAATGATTGGGGAGTAACCTGCTGCCTTGATGGCTTCAATGTCAAAACGAATCAATGTCTGACCCGCTGAAACAGTTTGGCCTTTTGTAACCAATGCCTCAAAACCTTTGCCGTTCATTTCAACTGTGTCCAGACCGATGTGAATCAACAGTTCCGTCCCTGAATCAGTCGTGATGCCAATTGCATGACCGGTTTCAAATAATGCTGTTACGGTCCCGTTAGCCGGTGCCACAACTTCCCCAACCGTTGGATTGATTGCAATCCCTTTACCCAACGCTTCACTGGAGAAAACTTCATCCGGTACTTCATTCAAAGGCATAGTGTCGCCGGTTACAGGGCTGCCGATAATTTCTTCATTTGCACTGGCCAGCATTTCTTGTTCGGTTACTGCTTGTGTGTCATCTTTGACTGGTTCAGCGGCTACCGCTTCGTCCAAAACCGGAACCGGCATCACCATTTGCAACACAAAACCGATTATGATGGCGATGGCAAAACCGATAACAGTATTCCATACGTTCATTGAGATGGAGCCATCCGGTTCAATCATGTTCAGGACGGAGAAAACACCCAAGCCTCCTGTCCGGTAAGCAGCAGCGTTCGTTGCCCCGATATACGCGCCACCAACCAAGTTTCCGATCAAAGCATACATGAATGAACGTCTCAATGGTAACATTAAACCGTAGATAGTTGGTTCGGAAATACCGAATAACAGTGAAATAGAACCTGGAATAGCAATATCACGGACACGTTTTTCTTTAGATTTAAATGCTAGAGCCAAGACTACACCCAGAACACCAAAGGTCGAAACCATTGCGACTGGACTAATTGGGTTGGAACCTTGTTCCGCCAACAAAACATACATAATTGGAATAATTCCCCAGTGCAATCCGAAGATAACCAAAATTTGCCATGCTACACCAAGGATTGCTCCAAACAATAACGGACTGAACGCTTGCAAAGCAGTAAAGACTACGCCGATCAAGTCAGATGCCCATGATGCGACTGGACCGATAACCAAATACGCAAGTGGAACAGCAATAATAACGGTAAAGAATGGTGTTAAGAATGATCGTACCAAAGATGGGATAAGCACCCGCATCCGTTTTTCAATTTCCGCACCCGCCCAAACGGCTAAAATCGTCGGAATAATGGCAGAAAAATAATTTCCACTTGGTGGCAAAATGACTGGTAGGCCCAAGAATGTTGAAAAGACTGGTGATTCGAATGGCGTACCTGCAAATAGCGTATAAAGTGGTGTGTCACCCAACAAATTACCGATACCAGGGTGTAACAAAGCAACCGTAATTGCCAAGGCAGTAAACTCACTCATCTTGAATTTGCGTGCTGCCGTCAAGGCTACCATAATTGGCAAGAATTGGAAGAACGCATCACCGGCGAAATTGACAATCAAGTATAGACCAGATGTCGGATCAACACCAAACGTTGTCATTAAGGCTGCAACACCTTTAATCATCCCCGTAGCCGCCAATGGCATCAAGAACGGTTGGAAGATTCCGGAAATAAAATCAATGAATTTAGTCACGAAGCTACGATCATCTTGCACATCAACTTCTTCCGTTTGGCCTCCGCCATTTCCCAGTTTACTTATTTGCATCAAGCTTCCGTAAACTTCCGCAACTTGTTCACCAATTACGACTTGGTATTGACCCCCGCTTTGAACAACTGTTACGACGCCATCCAGACGTTTGATATAATTCGTATCCGCCTTTTTATCGTCCTTCAAATTAAAGCGCAGACGCGTGATACAATGACGTACGTCTTTGACGTTGTCCTCCCCGCCTACATGATCCAATATATCCTTAGCTAACTTATTGTAATTTTGATTAGCCATCCTTTTCCACTCCCTTAATTTTTATTTTTTCCAAAAAGAAAAACCTAAAAAGACGACAAAGCGGCCCGCAAAGCGAGTGTCTGTCATCTTCTTAGGTTTTGCCTGGAAACCAGTAACAATCCTTAAAAGATTATTATTTAATTTTATTGATGTGAATCGTCAGGTAAACTTGTTCTTCCATTTCAATGTGATAACCGTAGCGTTTTGAAACGAAGTGTTTTATTTTTTCCGAACATGCAAATGCTTCAGGGTAGTTAGTGATGATTTGTTCATACAGGAAACTGTCATTCTTCCCTTGATAGGTATGATTTGTTAAAATCCGTTCTGCAAAAAATTGTAGATGCACGACGAAACGACTGAATGCAAAACTATTGGAATCGAATTGTTCGTTGAAGTGTAATTCCACAATCTTGATGATATCCTCAACCAATTCAACGGAATGCATGGTATCACTGATGGTGACATTATCTTTTTGGGCATTAATCAGATGCAAGGCAATGGATGTTGCTTCATAGTCATTTAATCTTACACCCACGTGCCTTTCGATAATCTCCAATCCCTTCAGACCAACTTTCAGTTCATCGGGGTATAAACGTCTAACTGACCATTCCAATGGATTCTTCAAGGGCATTTTTTGATGATGCCGTTCAATAGCGAAATGAATATGATCACTCAATGGAATCAATAAATTCGCTCCAAAGGTCGTCTTTAGTTCTTTTTCCGCTTCATCAATAATTTCTGAGACGGCTGTCATTTCTTCGGCCGATATTTCTTGGTACATTGAAATAATTTCATCATTAAAAGGTTGCAAGATGTATCGCTTCTCAATCCGCGTTTCATCAATGGTATCACCTTTTTTCTTTTGAAAGGCGACGCCGCTCCCGGTAATCACGTAACTATGTCCGTCATCATCCATCACTTGTGCAGCATTATTATTCAATACTTTTTCAATATTCAACGGCGTCTCTCCTTCCAAATGCTTCATGATAAAAAATAAATACCTAAAAAGGATACACCAACCCCATCCTAAAAACGGAGTACCGGTAACCTTCTTAGGTATTGCCTGCTAGTCAGTAACAATCCTATGACATTACTTTTTATCAACTGAATTTTTTCTCTAACAGGAGTATAACAAGTTCTGGAAATTAATGCAATCGCTTTAATAGTTTTTTTATGGGGATTGTACTTTCTTCGTCGTACTTCCTTCTGCAAAAAACACCGGCAAAACGGTTCGAGAAGGTGTGCCTTTTCCTTGAATGACGTCCAGTAACAAAGATACTGCCGTTTTTGCCATTTCTTCAACTGGTTGAACGATTGTGGAGACAAGGTAATCTGTTGCTACCGTCATTTTTAATCCATCAAACCCGATTACTTGGATATCTTCGGGTACCCTTTTACCAAGTTTTTCGATAGCTTTAATGACATCAACCGCGGCTAAATCGGTAATGGTAAATATGCCATCGATTTCAGGATTATCAGTCAAGAATTTTTCCACTTCAAAGGTTAAATCGGTAATCGGTTCATGTAAATCCAGTACTGCGCAATTTAATCCAATTTTTTCAGCTTCAAGTTGAAAATGCTTGCGCCTATTTTTGGTTTCATTAGGTATTTCTTGATGTCCCCCTATAAAGGCAACATTTTTGGCGCCCCGTTTTTTTAATTCATTGGCCGCGATTTTACCGCCTTCAATATTATCAGCTGTAACATAAATCACGTCCTCTGTAAAATAACGGTCAATACTTACGAAAGGAAGCGTGCTCGAAATATACTGATCAATATCCGAGTATGTAATACCAATAATACCATCAACTTTATTCTGCTTTACCATTTGAATATACTCATATTCTTTGGCCGAATTACCATCAGAATTACAAAGGTACATTTTATAATTATTTGCCTCCAATGCTTCTTCAACGTAGTAAGCAAATTTACTGAAAAAAGGATGCCAAACAGTAGGAAGTATAAGTGCAACGGTATGGGTCTTATTTGTTTTCAATCCTCTGGCATAAATATCGGGTTCATAATTTAATTCTTTGATAGCAGCTTTTACTTTAGAGGCTGTACTTTCTTTAACAGGCACATTATTTATAACGCGCGAGACACTTCCCACTCCCACTCCTGCTAATTTTGCAACATCTTTCATCGTTGCTTTCAATAGTTCCACCTCCATTACAATTGTTCTCATCAGCTAATTATAAATGACTCATAACCAAAAAACCATTACCCCTCCAAGAAGTTGATTTATCTTGGAGAGATAATGCGATACTACTCAAAATGTTTCTTTGCAAGTGCCAAACAACCGATCGTTCCAGCGTTGTCTTTTAGTTCTGGTTGTAAAATGTAAGCATTTAAGTCGGGCGTTGCAACGTAATCATTCATAAGCTCTTTAAAGTTAGCTTTAATCTTGTCCAGTAAATAAGGTTGATTCATTACCCCACCACCAAATATGATGACTTGAGGGGATAGGAATAGTGTTGTGTTATAGGCAGCTTGAGCAAGATAATCTGCTATATAGTCCCATACCGGATTATTTTCTTCAATTTGCTCTCCTTTGATTCCTAGTCTGTCCTCGATGGTTGGGCCCGCTGCAAGTCCCTCAAGACAATTTTTGTGGAAAGGACAGTTTCCTTCATATGTATCAGAATGATGTTGCTTAACGATCATGTGTCCCATTTCAGGATGGCCAAATCCTTGGATGAATTCTCCAGCATTGATCGCACCTGCCCCAACACCTGTACCGACAGTGAAGTAAACACAACTTTTGGTTCCTTGGGCATTCCCTTTAACATACTCACCATAGCAAGCTGCATTCACATCCGTGGTGAAATATATTGGAACATTTAATGCTCTTTCCAAATTCCCGACGATATCGTACATGTTCCAACTTAGTTTGGGTGTGTTGGTGATATAACCATAAGTCGATGACCCTTTATTGATATCCGCTGGACCGAAAGAGCCTAAACCGATTCCTTTCAAAGAATAGTCCTTGAAGAAATCAATCACTCCTTTAATTGTTTCCCCCGGGGATCTTGTTGGGATCGTTATCCTTTTGATTATATTTAACTCTCCATCGCCCACTGCAAGAACAAATTTTGTTCCACCCGCTTCGATACTTCCGTAAAGGTTACTCATACTTCTACACTTCCGATATCCAATGACAATACTTTTAATACGCCATCTGAATAAATCTTTAAGTTTGAGTCTTCAACCTCTTTGTAGAATGTAAATGTCATCGTCTTTTCGTTGTTAACAAATACTTCAATAGAAGTGGTATCCATGAAAATCTCTAGTTCAATAAGTTGTTCCTCTACGAATACTTGCCTTTGTGTTAAGTGGCTTTCTTCGTCACCTGTTATCTTATGACCATAATTATTTCGACTGAGTGTAAGTAGTTGAGCGTCTTTGTCATAATCCAGAATTAACCCACCATTATCAGTGCCTAATAATGTAAGTGAGAAGCTTTTGTTTTTAACAGTATCTACTTTTAATTTATAATACTGATTTTTCGCTACACCGGATTCAATCTCTAAAACTTCATTATCAACGATAAAATCTTTTTTAGAGTCTTCTATCGCAATACTCTTGTATATTTCAGAAACAGGTTTTTGATAAAGTTTATTCTCTTTAATACCCAACTCACGCGGAAGTGTCATTGAACCAGCCCAACCATGTCCGAGTTCATCAGTGGGGAACGTTCTTCCCCACATTTGCATCCAGGCAACCATAATTCTTCTGCCTTGATCATCCTTTAGCGTTTGAGGGGCATAAAAGTCTAGTCCGTGATCAATTTCGTGAATATTATCGACTTGTAAGGTTCCTTTTTCCCAATCCATCTCACCTACAAAGACTGCTGTTGAACTCGTATTATGATATTCAATCCCTTGAGGCTTCATTTGAATAGGCGACATGATCAAAACGTCTTTACCATCAAGGTGGAATAAATCAGGACATTCCCACATAACCCCTTGTTCCGGATTTCCTTCTAAAAGGACCGAATAAAAAGTCCATTCATACATATCAGAAGATTGATAGAGGAGGATTAATCCTCTATCATCAGCTGTTTTTGAGGCAACAACAGAATAGTAAATACCATCTTTCTCAATAACTTTAGGGTCACGGAAATCTTGAATCATTCCGTATTCGCCTATTTCATTTTCACCAATAACGGGATTCGATTTATATTTGGTAAAATGAACGCCATCTTCCGAAACTGCCACGCATTGGGTCTGAATAACTTTCCCATTCTCGTTCAGATGCCCCGTATACATCAAATACAATTTCCCATCTTTCTCGATGGCACTCCCAGAGAAGCATCCATCCTTGTCGTAGGCCTCATCCGGCGCTAACGCCGTAGGAAGCTCTTCCCAATGAATGAAATCTTTTGTTTTTGAATGTCCCCAATGCATCGGACCCCATTTAGAATCATACGGATAAAACTGATAGAAAAGGTGGTATTCTCCTTTATAATATACAAATCCGTTGGGATCATTCATCCAGCCTACCGGTGGCATCAAGTGATAATTATTTCTAAATGTCTCATTTACTGATTTTCTATTTTTGTCAATATACTCTCGCGCTCGGTCAAGAGAATAAGCTTGTTCAACTAATTTTTCCACTAAGGCACCCCTCTTACATCACATAAATTGTCATTATTGGTTTGATTGGAACTGGTCATAGGCATTTTGTTTAATCGTTAACCATTCACTCAATCCTAAACGTTCCAGTTCTTCAAGGTAGCTATCCCATTCTTCATCAATCATGCCATTTGTAATCCATTCGGCACGTTTTCTGTTCACAAATGGGAACAAGTCTGCATCGATTTGTGCAATACGGTCAGCATCATCCAAACTTAAAAATACACGTGGGTAATTATTTTCATTATTAGCGTATTCGACGTAGTTCTCATGTAAAATATCCAAACGCCATTGTGCATCATCCGGCATTGTCGTTACCGTTCCAAAATATTCATCCAAAATCGCTAACGGACCGCCCGCTTCTGTTTTTTGACGCAGTTCGCCAGGAGCTGTTCCATCTAGAGGCAAATGTTTCAACATATTATTAGCTTCATCCAGCTCAAAAATATTTTGTAGCTCTTCATCGCCGTAAGTTCCCCAGTTATTTTGAACCGATTGGATGGGTTCGTACATTTGATCCGCCCATTTCGCCGTTAATTCCAAGTTTTTGTTCGCACTTGTAATGACAAAACGATCACGGCTAAATCCGAAACCATTTGTTCGTGTTACGTGTTTGATGCCTGTTGGACCTTCCAAAACTGGCAATGGTTGGTAAGATTCATTAGCTCCAGATGCATTGGTTTTGTCCCAAGTGAAATATAAGCCATAGCGTTGTTCTTTTCCTTTCGCTATATAAGCATTCCAATCGTGTTCAAAAGCTTCTGGATCAATCAGTCCTTTTGCGTATAACTCACTAAAGTACTTAGTCGCTTCTTTGTACTCTTCGTTATCTGCCGTAAAATCGACCGTGCCATCATCATTCACTACCAAGTGATCATCATTATCACCAATTCCGAAAGCGCCATACAAGAATTTCATATCTTCATTGCCACCATCAAAAATAAATGAAATTGGAATTTCATCCGCTTCACCATTGCCATTCGGGTCTTGCGTTTTAAATGCTTCCAGCACTGCCATTAACTCATCAGTCGTTTCCGGCATTTCTAAATCCAATGCTTCTAACCAATCCACGTTAATCCACGGCATATCATTTACGGTATGAATGGATTCTTTGCCTTGTCCCAGTTCCTCAATCCATGGCAATGAATAAATGTGGCCATCAGGTGCTGTAATCATTGCTAAATATTCCGGGTTTTCGTCCAACACTTTCTTGAAATTAGGCATATGGTCATTGATTAAATCCTCTAATGGGATAATGACGCCATCATCTGCCCAGGAAAGGAGATCATAGTCACTTGCACCGGCATTCCACATCGCATCTGGCAAGTCGCCTGAAGAAATATCCAAATTGCGTTTTTCAACATAATCAGAAGAATAGTTTTTCCAATCAATCTGAACGCCAGTCTTTTCCTGAAGACGTTCAAAAATCAATTTTTCATTCGGATCTGCTGGAGCGAGCGGAGAACTCGATGTCGTCATTTTTAAAGTGACCGTTTCTTCTAATGGAAATGAAACATCTGTCAGTTCATAATCCTCTGAAGAAGCACTCCCAGTACTACCTCCACACGCCGCCAATAACAAGCTTGCAGAAGCCCCTAAAACTAATGGAAAAACTTTTTTTCTTTTATTCATTATATTTATCTCCTTTTTATTTATTATCCTTTTAATGAACCAGCCATCATGCCTTTATCAAAATACTTCTGGAAGAATGGGTACATAATCAACAATGGCAAACTTGAAACGACGATTGTAGAATATTTAATCAGTTCGGCTAATTGCGCCATCTCTGCCATCTCTGTTGCAGCACCAACCATGTTTTGTTGCGGTTGATTCTGAACAAGTATTTTACGAAGGACGAGTTGCAAAGGTTGTAAATCCGCATCATTCAAATAAATCATTGCATCAAAGTAAGCATTCCATTGCCCTACAAATGCATATAGAAACAGTACGAAAATAATCGGTTTTGCTAGCGGTAACATGATTTTGAAGAACACTTGCATTTCGTTGGCACCATCAATTATTGCCGCTTCTTCGAGCTCGTTTGGCAGTTGACTGAAGTAGGTTCGCGCTAAAATAATATTCCATACATTCACTGATCCCGGAAGAATAATCGCCCAAATCGTGTTCAGCATACCCAAGTTTTTAATCAATAAATAAGTGGGAACCAGTCCACCCCCAATAAACATGGTCAAGATTAGAAAAATCGTTATCGGTCTCTTACCAACCAGATTTTTTTTGGCCAGTGGATAGGCCGTCAAGATCGAAACGGCTACGGTTAAAGTACTAAAGGTGACTGAATAGACGATGGAATTTATAAAACCCCTTACAATTGCAGGGTCTTGTAAAACGCGCTTATAGCCTTCCAAAGTCCAGTTACCCGGATTAAGACTCAAACCTTGCGTTCTTAAAGTAAACGGATCCATAAAAGAAGCAATCAAAACATATATTAAAGGTCCCAGCGTAATTAAAATCAACAAGCCAATCACTAATCTGTTTAACCAAAGAATTCGTCTATCAAATTTTGTTAATGAAATCATCTTTTATCCCTCCTCTATAGAGCACTTCCGTCATCACTTATTTTATTTGCAATGGTATTTACCAATAAAAGTAAGATGACATTAATAACTGTGTTGAAAAGTCCTACAGCAGTTGAGTAACCATAGTCCCCCATTTGTAAACCAACCTTGTAGACATAAGTAGAAATAATCTCGGAGGTAGGTAAATTCATTGGTGTTTGCATCAAGAATGCTTTTTCATAACCCACGTTCATGATTCCTCCAACTGATAAAATAAATTGAATGACCATGATTGGACGTAAGGTTGGTAAATCAATGTACCAAATACGTTGGAAAATATTTGCCCCATCTATAAATGAAGCATCTATCAAATCTTGACTAACATTTGCTAGTGTGGCGGTATAAAGAACGGATGCCCAGCCCATTCCTTGCCAAATACCAGAAGCAATATAGATTGAACGGAAAAAGGATGTCTCACTCATGAATCGAATACTTTGTCCTGTTAAGCCTTCAATAAAGCTATTAATTGGTCCATTTGCAGAAAGGAAAATAAACAACATCCCCACTACAATTACTAGTGAAATAAAATTCGGTGCATAAAGGATCAATTGAAATCTTTTCTTCCACTTCGTACTCATTATCTGATTTAACGAAATGGCAAGTATAACAGGAGGAAAGAAGCCCAGTAAAAGTCCGTAGATACTAATTTTCAAAGTGTTTTCCAATAACATGCCAAAATTTGGTGAAATTATAAATTGCCTAAAGTTATCTAACCCTACCCAATCACTTCCCCATATTCCACGCAGTGGATTATAGTCCTTAAAAGCAAGTAATATTCCGTACATCGGAATATACTTAAAAACAAGCGTCAACAAGAGTCCAGGAACTAGCATAAGATATAGCAAACGGTGTTTCTTAAAGTACTCCCAATTCGAGGATTTTTCTTTTACTTTTACTTTTTCTTTAACTACCGTTGGAGAAGACTCCACTTAAATTCCTCCTTTTTGAAACGTTTCCAATATGTGAGAAAAAATAAAGTTTCCCGTTTTTGGAAACGTTTCATATTTGTTAAACACATAATAACTTGAATTGAAAGGGGTGTCAATTGTTTTTTTTCCAAATAATAAAAAGTATAGGGACGGATAAATCTTATTTGGATAATTAAACCTTTTTGGCTTCTAAACGAACTACAAATGGTTCAAAAAGCAATAATAAAACCATTTCGATTGTTTAAAAAATCTGAAATGGTTTTATTATTTTATAAGGTAGGACGATGAAATAGAAAACGTATTTCGTTAGCTACGGAAGAGAGCCTTCAGACGGAATACTTTTAATGTATGTAATAGATTTTTTATTTTATTCCAACAGCTATCGCTTCCAAATCACTTTGAATTTCTTTGAATTCTTTATTCAAATCAAGCGATTGGATAGTGATGCTATTTCCTGCCAAACTATAAGTTGCCTGTATTCGGTCTTCGTTGTAGGTCTGGGCATATAAAAGCATTCCCGAAACCTCTTTTTCTTGAGAAAACTGTTTGTTCTGCACATATGTAAAAATTTGGTACAAATTGTTCGAGTGATGTTTTCGGGTCTCAAAATTATGCTGATACATGCGCTTATAAAACTTGGTATCAATTATCAAGTCTTTTTCTTTCCCCGACAAAGTAATATCCGACTGCATCCTAGGTAAATGCGTCTTTTTCTGTGAAAAATCATCAAGAGCCCAACTAATTTGGCTCGCCCTGGGCTTTAATTCAGGATGATGTTTTTGAAAATAACACAAAACAAATTTTTCAAACAATCGGGATAAATTTTCTTCATTATAATCCGGTAATTGATTTTCTCCATTCTCTGAAGTTAGCAGGAGACTATTATATATGAAATAACAAATATTATGTAGCAATTCATATTCCTTGTTATGCCGATGGTATATAAGTTCCGACCACGAAACGTGTTGCAAACCTATTGTAGACACTTCGTTAAAATACGGCAAGAGACATTTTAAGCTATTCTTAGTCGTTTTTTTGACATAAGGATTCCTGATTATAAGTAAGGCTACTGTCTTTGGAATTTGATTATAAAGATTATTTTCCGTCATCTCATCGAATTCAACATGCAAGAGTTGCTTGCGTTGCATTCGATTAGCAATGGTCTTGCGTGGATTAATTTTCCCTCGTAAAACTGCTAAGTCTTCTGAGTAACGAACGTAGTCTTTAAAAAGTCCTTGTTTCACTTGTTTCCTAAGTCCATTTACCAGAATAGCCGCAAACAAATCGTGACTGTTCTGAAACATTTCACCAGCCATACGTTTATAAATAGGATGATTTAAATCCGTGAAAGCATATGACAGCATGTAATAAATATTCTTAATAAGAATTGTACTAGTCATTTCGGATAGCTCCTAACAGCTTTTCATGCCATATGCCTACTTGATCCGCATCATCAAACCAGTATTCTTGCAACATAGGAACGATTTCGTAATTAATGATTTCCATGAGCAACGCATCTTCATATGTATCCGTAATCAAGTAGCTGTGTCCTAACTGAAATCCCGAACCCAGAGATGGTTCCAAACTTATTGTTTCATTCAAATTTTTCAGAACCTCAACAACCCGATTGAAGTTATCTGAATCAAGGCCAGCTTGATATTCTTTAAAACCGAAAGAATCAAAACCAGGCTGCATCTCAAAGAAACTAAACCGTCGCCTCAACGCATAGTCAATCATGGCCAGACTGCGATCCGCTGTGTTCATCATTCCAATAATGTAGACATTGCTCGGAACCGAAAACTTTTTAGTTTTATACGCTAGTTCGATTGGAACGTCACGGTAGTCCGATTCAATTGCCACCAAGAGTTCACCAAAAATTTTACTGATGTTTCCGCGATTTATTTCATCGATAATAAAAAAGTAGGGTTGAGTAGGGTTATTATTTGCATGAATGCAAAATTCCACAAATTTACCATTTTTTAGGACAAAGGCATCTTCTTCCGGTTTATAGCCTATCACAAAATCCTCGTAGGTATAATTCTGATGGAATTGTACAAAGCCTATACGATTATCATCTTTCATTCCCATGTATGCATGCGCTAAGCGTCTGGCCAAAAATGTTTTCCCCACCCCTGGTGATCCCTGAAGAATAATGTTTTTCTTCCGTTTAAGTAGATTCACTAAAGTGTCGTAATCGCCTTCATTAATGAATACCTCGCTTAACAATTCTTCTTTCCCATAAGAAGGTATTTCATCCACTTCAGGGATAGGGTTATCTTCTCGAATGAGGTCCATCAAATGATAGAATTCTTCTCTAGTAAGTTTGAATAAGCTACCTTGTGTTCCGCTAAAAAACTCCATATCCTGTATTTCGTTTATCTCTTTCAGGTCATTGTAGGAAATTGGATGAATAAGTTCTTCTTGCTTTGTAATGCGCACAATCTCATCATCAGTATAAGCTATGGTTCCCAAAGCAACGATTTGCAATTCCGGCGAACTCTCATATCCTACAATAAGATCCCCCTCCTTGATTGCATTATAGTTTTTAATGATTTTTCGTCGGTTCCCATTTTCGTTATACTTCGTGTAATTGATACTTTCCCCAACTTTTATTTCCGAAAAATTCCATATTTTCGGGCTTGCAGTAACCCACCAATAATTAGCTTGGTCATGATCATAATCCATAAAATTTTCAAAAAGTAATTCTTTGGTATTCGTTTTGTCCTTTTTAATTGCTGGATTCGCAAAAAGTTGAATATCTGATAGATCAACTTGATCCAGAGCCGCACTCAGTTCGTCTCTTAATTGCCAAATGGTAGATCCTTCGACAGACGAATCTTTAACTGGTTCACCGGTATATAGAATCCGCCACCATTGTGGCTTTCCATTCACTTTGAACAAGTCACAATTTGTCTCTCTATGGATTCTCTCCGCCAAAGCAGAGGAACCCCGACTATAAAAATTCTTCAATTCCCCATACTTAGTTGCTAACTGTGTGCATGTAGCTGCTCCACTTGAATCTTTGAACCGTTTCATTATTTCTAAACTTCTACTATCAAAGACAGACGGATTATCCAAAAGTTCCTGCCATTGTCCCACTGAAATACCAGACGTATAATTACTTCCTTCGATATTTCCCCTTTCAGTCCAAGCCAAATTAGAGATCTCTGGAAAAGTAAGTTGTGTTTCCAATTCAATTTTCATTAATATGTTCAGATAGTCATGACCTGAGAGTGTGCTAGGTATTATATCAATATCGAAAGCATCGGAAATATATTTCCGGGAATTCGCATCTAATGGCATAAACTTTTTGGGTCGTATCCAATACAAACCGCACGTTAGCATCGCTATGCCATTAATTGATTTATCAAAAAACTCCGTGAATTTTTCTACTGAGGTATTCTCCTTGGATATTTTTAACGCCTCTGCAAACAACTCCCATAAAACACCCTCTTCTGTGTCTCCGAAAAATGAGTTTCTATTATCAACTACAGGAATTCCATCAAATTCTTCTGGAATGGGAGACAGAATACCCAAGACCTCTGCAAATGCTTTAGCTAAAGCCGTACGGTTACTATTCTTAGTTCCCCGATTGAATGTTGCCAAGACAGAAAAAGGATCAATATGGTAATTACGCGGTTCCCACCAATCATCTCTTTCAAAATGGAGGTAAGTCATAAACGGTTGCGTTTCTGATAGTTCACGCACAATTTCAAATAACGCATCCCGTTTATCATAAAAACCCAGTAACTTGTCAGCAAACTCTTCGTAAAAAGGTATCCATTGATACTCATTATCCATATACTAATCACCTCGTAATAATAATTGTCATATTAATTGTACCATTAATGTATTAAGTGTTTAATTGACATAACAGAGTCAATTGTTAGTGGTTGTTTTGCAACTTATAAATAAAAACCCACTCCTCAAAGAAGCGGGTTTCTTCTGAGTATCAAACCCGTTTCAATGGTATACTAAAAAGAAAGGGGTTTCACAAATGAGCGCACGTACGGCAAGAATTTTATTATTCATTTATGCTCTTCTTTATTTCGTAGTCTTCACCTTATATTTCCGGGTTGAATCAACTTTAAGTATGGCCTATTACCCTTTTGGACTCATTCATCTCGGCATCATCATCGCAATGGCATTGACACTGCTTGTTTTTGCTAGAAAAAATATCTTTGTGCACTACAAAAAGCTCACTTACAATAATATTTTTCTGTTTTTGAGTTATACATTGTTGATTGTCATTTGTTCATGGAAACTAAGTGAATGGTTTGCCGTTTTATTATAAAAAATAGCTGTCCATCTTTGTACACTTTGGTTGATGTACAAGGATAAACAGCTCTATTTCTATATTACGAATCCAACAACCCACGCTTATGCAGCAAGTAGGCGACCCCAACAGACAAGGCCATAACCGAAATCAATACATAACTTTGAACGGCACCGAAATTTTCTGGGCCGATGAATAAGTAGGCTCCTAATGCGATGATGATTGGCGTAATTGTGAGCTTTTTCGCTTTAAACAGCTGTGGAAGTGTAATCGCGCCCAGTAAAGCAGGTGTAATATTATCAAATCCCGGCTTTAACACGGGATTACTTAACAGTGGTGCCAGGATTTCTCCGACCACGAAATTACCCAAAATCAAGATTGCAATTGTTACCAAAGAGGATATACCAACACTAATGATGGCAATGACATCCCCTTTATCCGAACCTGGCTCCACGTTTGCAATTTTGTGGCCTGAAACAACGGCAGGCAATTTCATATTCAAAATGTTACCCGTAATGGAACTCAAGTACATGGCCCCAGCGCCAAATACAGGATAGTAGGAAATATTCTCTACCACTGCTGTCGGCAGGAATGTCGCAATCAAGCCGATGGACGCCGCAAACACTTCACTGAATTTGAAATCCGTTCCATAATAATAAGCCGTTCCAAAAGGGACAAGCAACATAAAGAACAAGGCAATCATACTCGTCAATCGTCCCAGACGGTTTATACGTCTGCTAAATAATTCATTTTTTTCGTTCATTTCCCTTCACCCCCTCAGACCAATTGAACATAGAGAATGACTGTCGCCATTCCCACGATTAAAGCAATCGGCAAGGAAAAATCACTTAACCCTCGCAGATTTGTCACTTCGGCCACTCTGTTCAACATCATGACCACAATTCCTGAACTAACAAAAGCGATGATTGCTTCGATATTCTGGACGTTTGCGACATAAGGGACTGATAAAGTAACAAGCAGCGCAACAAACAATGCACTGGAGAAGACGGTGATAAATCCACCGGCAACTTTTTCTTTTCGACTCTTTGAAAATTTATCCAAACGGCTCATGAAGAGAATGTTGAAGACAATTCCCCAAATAATCCCTATCGTCATTACAAACATGATGATCACAAAGTTTCTTGGAGTCATGTTCGGATCTGTGAAGCCTTTCAACCCCATGCTTTGGGCTGCCAAATCAGCTGCCATCCCTTCATAAGCGGCCGAACCAACAACCGACAAACGCAGCCAAGGAAAATATCTTCCTAGCGCTTGCGAGAGAGCCAACATCATCACAATAATCGGCAAGGAAGGGACAATTGAAAAGATGGCACTATTGGTCATCGTACGGCGCATGACCTGCTTGGACAAGCCAATTTCCTGACCCCTGCGCCAAGCAACCATAACAAAAATAAACGCTTGGATAGCAACTACACCAATTATTAAAGCACAAAGCAGAAAGACAATTGGCCCATTGGCTATTTCTAGATAATTCACATTACTCACTCCTCATTACATTAAATAATCTTTTGCCACGTCAACAAACAAATCACAGAAATAGAGATAGTCGTCAACTTCCACGTATTCATCAACGGTATGGGCTAGTGCCGTTTCACCAGGTCCAAAAATAGCCAAATCAAATTTTTTCTCGACGCGGCAGAAGTTGGATGCATCCGTTGCCCCGCCTAAGCCAACTGCGGGTAGATCCCGACCCGTTACTTTACGGATGGATTGGACCAACGCTGATTCATCCGAACGTTCAACGGCCATATTATTTTGTAACACATTTAATTCCAAGCGTCCATTAATCGTTGCATTTATTTCTTCAATCGTGGAATTTAAAATATCCAGTACCACTTGGTTGTCACATTCCGGAATAGTACGGGCATTGGCTTTCAGGATTGTTTGTTCCGGCACACTGTTGATCTGAGTCCCACCTTCGATGACGGTAAAGACATTCAACATCCGGCCCAACTTTTCATTGTTGGCTGTTTTTCCTGCCGCTTCGAACTTCGCATCCGCTTTGGTAATGAACGCATTCATCTGCATCAATGCGTTGATACCTTTTTCTGGTATGGAACTATGGGCTGCACGGCCGTGAGAAATAACTTCATATTGAACAGACCCTTTGTGGGCAGTGATGATGCCATCTTTACCAGACGGTTCACCAATAATCATCGCATCGATATCATCCAAATAGCCTTCATCTGTTAATTGTTTAGAACCATACATCCCGATTTCCTCACCAACAGAAGCAACCAGACGTAACGTGCCACTGAAATCTTTTCCCGATTCTTTTAACTCAATCAATGCAAGCACCATAGCGGTAAGTCCGGCCTTCATATCCGTCGTGCCGCGACCATACATTTTGCCATCCACAATTTCTGCACCATAAGGATCGTAAGTCCACTCTTTCAAATCACCAGCCGCTACTACATCCATGTGACCACTGTAGGCAAGGACTTTCCCAGATTGGGTACCTTTGATTTCAGCGACTAAATTACTTCTTCCGGGAACATATTCAATTAGCTTAGATTCAATGCCATACTCAGCCAATAAACGTTGGAAATATTCTGCAACTGCCGTTTCATTGTTGTTCTCTGATTTTATTTTGATAACATCTTGCAACACCGAAATTTTCTCTTCTCTATTCACTCCGCTACACCCCTAATTGTATTTTAATTTATAACGCATCAACCCTATACCAAAATAGGAGTTAGTAAAGTATATTTGTCACACACCTCATTATAAACTGTATTATACCAACAATTTGCACGACAAAAAAGACCACCTAAGAAGATGGTCTTAACGCATGGGATGTGTCTGATTCAGACTTTGAAGATGATTAAACCATTTCGCTCTCTAAATGGACTGAAAATGGTTCAAAAAACAATAATTAAACCATTTCGACTGCTGAAATTTTGCAAAATGGTTTAATAACACATAATAAAACCATTTCAGTGTTTCTAGGCAGCTCAAATGGTTTTATTATTCTACTATATTAGTTCTTAATCAAGTTGATAAGTCTAAGCCAGCGCCCGCTTCGCAAAAACTGATACCACAATCCCAACCACCAACAAAACCATCGCCATCATTACAATCGGTGCAGATGACCCGTTTGCCAACAACCACCCACCTACCGTGCTACCGATCATGATGGAAAAGTTAAAAGCAGCTGATTGTAAGGAGGTCGCAATAGCAGTCCCGCTAGTTACTTGACGGGTGACGGCTGTTTGGAAAAGTGTCACCAAGGCACCAAACCCAATGCCCCAGAGGATAAAGGAAAAATGATGCAGAACGGTCAAGTCTGTCCAATAGAACAATGCCATTGCAACGCCTGCCGACGCCAACATGCCAATACAAACCGCTTGTAAGTGGCGGTCGATGAAGCGGCCGGCAATCAAGACCGATAGGATTGAGCCAATACCAAACAAGATTTGTGCCAAGCCGATGCCCGGATAATTCATGTCACTTACCAGGTTTGTGATATAGGTGTAAACCCCGTAGTTCGCCACCACTGCCAGAATGGTCAGCAAAATCACCAGTAACACCCCTTTGTTTTTCAACATAGTAAAGGGGGAATTGGATTTGGAACGTTTCTCGCCCACAACATGAGGCAAATAAATCTGACACAATATGCCGATGATCAAAACGAAAATTCCCATGACAACAAATTCAGTATGAAAACCAAAAGCGGTCCCAATCATCGTCATGATGGGCAAACCGAGACTCATTCCGAGCGTAGTCCCTGCCATGATTACCGCCACTGCCTTGCCATATTCGTGTGGGGCAACCAAACTCATCCCGTAAGCGGAAATCATCGGCCATAACGCCCCCGCACAAATACCACCGACAACCCGCGCCCCCACCGCCAGCCAGTAATTGGAAGTGAAACCTACGACCAGGTTCGCAGCGGCAAACCCCGCCAACAGAATCATCAATAGTCGTTTCCGGTCCCATTCAACTGTTGCCGAAACAATTGGAATCCCAAAGATGGCACTGGCGATGGCATATTGCCCGACAAAGCCACCCGCTTGTGCTTCGGTGATGCCGAAACCAGCAGCCATTTCAGGCAATACACCTGAAGGCATTAACTCAGATAAAATAGCCATAAATGTGATACTACCCATTAAAATAAATACCGGCCAAGAAAAGCCATGTTTGTGTGTTTGTTGCATGAAAATAATTCCTCCTACAGATTTGTGATTAGATACTGCATTCCATCATATCAACATTTTGAAACAAAATCAAAACAATAAATATAACGGGTTATTTCAACATATATATTATTTTTCATCGGGTTTGCAATATTCCCTTAAAGGTAGTAGAGTGGATATAGATTAATTTAGGAGGTTATATGGATTGAATAAAAAATTCATCAATGCCACCATCTACAAACATGATGGCGCATCAGAAATTTTAGTGAAAGATGGAAAGTTTGCAGCCATCGGCAAAGACTTAGGTGAGGCAGACGAAATCATCGACTTGCAAGGGCGCTTTGTTCTACCGCCTTACGTGGATTCCCACTTGCATCTCGACTACTACTTCACAGGTCAAGATGACGAAATCAAAAATGAATCAGGGACTTTATTTGAAGCCATTGATTTGTGGAATGACTACAAAAAAGGCACCACTAAAGAAGAAATGAAAGAGCGTATCCGTCAAGCTGTTAAAGACGTGGCTTCATACGGGACACAATACATCCGTGCGCAAACTGACTGTACGGATCCAAACCTAACTGGTATTAAAGCAGCGATTGAAGTGCGTGACGAATTAAAAGATAACATTACGATCCAAGTAGTGGCATTCCCACAAAACGGTATGTTCTCTTATAACGAAGAAGGTAAAACAGGCCGTGATTTGGTAGAAGAAGCATTGCAATTGGGTGCTGACTGTGTGGGTGGTATTCCGCATAACGAATGGAGCCAAGAAGACGGAAATGCATCCGTCAAGGAAATCGTTCGCCTAGCTATCAAGTACAACAAATTGATTGATGTACACTGTGACGAAACCGATGATGACCAAGCACGTTTCCTGGAAATGCTGAATGCTGAAGCGATGAAACAAGGTTACGGCAAGTCAACCACTGCTTCGCATACGACTTCATTTGGCTCAGACAATGACTCCTACGCTTTCCGAATGATGGGCTTGTTCCGTCAATCCGGCCTTAACTTCGTGGCTTGTCCAACTGAAAACTTGTTCTTACAAGGTCGTCAAGACACGTATCCAAAACGTCGTGGTCTGACACGCGTAAAAGAATTCGTTGATAATGATATCAACGTGGCATTCGGTCAAGACTCCATCGTTGACTTATGGTACCCTGCTGGTTCAGGAAACATGATGAATATTTTGGACAACGGTATTCATGCCACACAATTGATGCGTGAAGAAGACTTCCCACGTAACTTCGATTTGGTAACTTATAATGGCGCAAAATTGATGCAACTAGAAGACGTATACGGTTTGGATGAAGGCAAACCAGCAAACTTTATCGTCCTGGATGCACCAAATGCCTTTGAGGCACAACGTCGCCGCGTTGAATGTTTAGCTTCTGTCCGTAATGGTGAGTACTTGTTCAGTAAACCAGTACGCGTTTATGAAACAGAACTGGATATTGACCGTAAGACAAAATAAAAAAACGACCCGCTCTCAGGAATGAGAGCGGGTTTATTTGATTTATTCACTTCTAAGCATTTACATACGCTTTACATGCCGCTTCACATTCCCGACAAGCTTTAGCACATTCTTGGCAATGATCATGGTCGTGTTTCTCACATTCAGTTGCACATTCATCGCACGCTTTGGCGCATAGAGCTACGAGTTCTGGGAATAATTTACTTTCACGGCTGGCAAAAGCTACGACCATCCCACACATATCCGCGCATTCACGGTCGGTTCGGATGCAGTCCGCCATCATCGCAACATGTTCTTCTCTCAAACAGGCATCGAAACAATTATTACAAGCTTTTTGACATGCGACAACTTTGTCCACTAACGTATCCAATGTTTCATTCATTATCATTCGCTCCTTTATCGTTTGTCTCTCCTTTTATCTTACTCTTCAACAAAATGGATGGCAAATGATATCCTAAATCATTTTTAATAATTTATATCCCGCTTTGTATATCTGAATAGCCCCAAAAATAGAATAACAATTGTATAGCCATAGTTAACGGTGATATACTTCCACGATAGAGCATCATTCTCGATAAGTAATGCCGTGCTACTATAATGGAAAGGTGTAAACCACCTTAATATTTCCCAATTTTCAGATAGATTTGAAACAACAAGCAATGCATAGAGAATCACCACGACGAAAGTACCGATAAATGAAGATTTAAAAGGCAGAAGCTCGATAATCCCAAGTGCTAACAAGCCAATATTCAAATACAGAAAAAAGCTGACTAGATGAATATTAAAAAATAAAGCATGGTTCACTTCCTGCCCCGTAATATAAATCCCGATATATCCGATGATATAAATACTGGCAACAGCGGTAAATATTATCACGGCAGTCGCCAAAACTTTCTCGATAATCACGCGCGTCCGGCTGATAGGATGCGTCAACAAGAATTCACTTGTATGCTCTTTTTCTTCTTTAGAGAGCATATTACCCCCTATCATGGCCGCGAAAACACTCAAACTTAAATTGACCAAGACATCATGTTCCATGCCATAAAAGCCCTCCAAGGTGGACATGTTTGCTAAATCAATATTCACGATATCCGTAAATGCGCTTAAGTCACCAAACATCGTAGCCATATTTTGAGCATCTTCCGAAAACACAGGATACAAGGAAATGACCATTAGCATAAACAAGCCCAGAATCGTGCCGGTAATGAATGCGGTCGGGAGATTGCGTTTGAGTTCATTCTTAAAAATATACATTATTCATCCCTCCCACTCATAGTAGTGCCAAGATAAAAATGGCGGAAAACTTCGTCTAAATCCGGCTCAATAATGGAAAGGTCGGTCATAGTGTCTTTGTATTGATGAAGAGCAGTTAATAAATTTCCCAAGGTATCTTGATATAAGAAACTAATGCTATCTTTCGTTCGAATGACATCTTTCATATAATTTTCCAGTTCAGGAATAGCGGTCAAGCCTTGCACCACCACACGTTTCACCGCTGTTTTCCGCAGTTCATCCATGGGCCCTGAGGTAATAATATGCCCATCTTTGATGATAGCTGCTTTCGTACAGTATCTTTGTACTTCAGTCAGGTTATGGGATGATACGAAAATCGTTGCTCCGTTATTGTGGCGTTCCTGCATTTCTTCCCAGAAAAGGGATTGCATCAGAGGGTCCAGGCCACTTGTCGGTTCATCAAACATGTATAGCTCAGGTCTGTGGTGCAAGGCACAAATAATACTTACCTTTCTACGGTTTCCGAAAGAAAGCTCTTTGATTTTTTTATGGGGATCCACATTGAATTTTTGCATGAGGCGTTGACTTTCAGCCTTAATGTCAGATCCGTTTCCACGTAATCGGGCTGAAAAATCGATCATTTTTTGTACTGTTAAATATTCATAAAAGAATACCTCAGATGGGATATAGCCTATACGCGATAGTATCGCTTGGTTCTGGGTCGAGACTGTCTCGTTGAAAATTTCCGCCTCACCAGCAGTAGCCTGTATCAATCCCAACAGGATGCGCATGGTTGTGCTTTTACCTGCCCCGTTCGGACCCACAAAACCATAAAAATCGCCTTTTTGAATAGCAAGGTTAATGTCTTCTATTGCAAATGATTTTTTATACTTTTTAGATAGATTTCGTATAGCAATAATCGGTTGCTCCATCATAAAAACCTCCTTTTCACGCTCTTGAGTATATATTCATTATACCATCACATGCAACGTGACTTAAAATGCCCATAAAAAAGAGCCATGATTTTTCCTGTTTAGGTTAAATCATGGCTCTTTTATTTAGTTCTTTTGATTTGCCAGTTTGGCAACAATGAATGGCGTAATGACACTAGTCACTACCACGACTAATAATACTTGTGATGCGGCTGCACCAACATAGTCTCCTAACAATTCCGGATAGATGGCACCAACCAATCCAGCAGTGGAAACGGAAAGACCCGCTACTGTCATAAAGGTTGCCCCAACTGTTCCATCATTTTTCAATACAAAGCGGTCGATAAGAAGCATGGAGAAATTGATGATATAGAATAATACCGCCAAGATAAGGCCGCCACCACCGGCTTGTAGTGCATCAATCAAGTTCAATCCGTAACCCAAGTTCCAGCCCATCAGGAACGTCAGTCCTGGTAGAGCCGGCATAAAGAACGCTCTAAAGTTAGGATCAAGATTTCCAAAAACAACCCCGGCAGCCATTGGAATCAACGTACTGATAACCGGTGTCCAGTCCATCCCACCACCGCTGGCAATGCCATAAATAATCATCGGAACAGCTGCAATACTGAATAAACCGGTAATACCATAAACTGCCGTATCCTGTTCATTGCCATATTGTTGCATCAAAGATAAGTAAACGGCTGGGTTAATCGAACAAATGGTAATGGTAAAGGCCAAGGCACTAATTCCCATCACGCCACTTTGGCCAAATAAGGAAATGTATAATAGGCTAATTCCGCCAGCGATAACGAATTTTGCCAAAAGCAAAACCCCTTGGCGTTTTAGCGCGTAACCGATTTTCTTGAGATCAATACCCGTTCCGGAAGCAAAACAGATGGCACCAATGATGCCGTTCGTCCCTGCCCCACCGAATATATGCTCCGTTAAGCCACCCACTTGAAACAGATTTGGCCAGAACGTGTAAATGAAGGCACTGGTCAGCATCGGAACCAAGAATGTCCCTGCTGGAACTTTTTTTATTGCATTTAACATTTATTATCTCCTTTTGATTAATATATTTTGACCGTATTCCCTAAAAAACTTCTTTCCTATCATGGCATATTGAAAACGCTTGTGTCAAATTGATTTTTATATTCTTATGAGAACAGGAATTTTTTACAGCTTATTGATAGACATTAAATCCCGTTGCAGTATCTTCGAATTTTGCTCCTTTTGGTGATTGGAGTATGAGTTTGAAAAAATAGAAATCCCCGATACAAGAGCCTGCATGCAACGAAACTAAAAGGACATAATCGAAATTCGCCATACTCGAAAGAGCATAGAATAACGTTAAACCAATCGTAATCAATATAAAGGGAGCCAAGCAGATAATGCTGTATTCCCGGGCAGAGTATTTCGACCCAGGGCTAGAGGCATAAGCCATAAAATTTTTAAATCCGAATAGCACCTTTTGTTTAGGCTGGAATAATTTGAAAAAGATGCCATGAATCAATTCATGGATAACGATGAGAGCAAAGTAAATCGCTAAATTTGTGAATAAATGCATCAGTCCCGATGAGTTTGAATCAAGTGGTGGACGAATAGTAGAAGCAATAACAAAAAAAACAACATAAAAGAAAAACATTAAAATGATTGCCCAAATATTGAGTTTCAACGCAAGTTTCTTGTTATCCAGTAAATTTAATTCTTTAATTTTCTTCATTGATAACCAATCCCTTCTCCGCTTTTGTATAGTTATTATACCAGTACAAACCCAACAAAAAGCACCCAATACTCGAACACTGTCTGTCCAAGTATTGGGCACTTTTTTAGCTGTTATTGCTCGTTAATTGGTTGATAAGTTACATCCAGACCTTTTTGTACACCCGGTCTTTCGGCAATGCGGTTTGCCCATTCAACAAGGTGGGTATATTCCAGGACATTCAAGAATTCGTCAGATCCTTCATAGAGGTTTCCTAGTACTAATTGTCCGTACCAGGACCAAATGGCGATATCCGCAATCGTATAACTATCGCCGGCCACATACGGGCGCTGTGCCAACGTTTTATCCAATAAATCCAATTGGCGTTTGGTTTCCATGGTAAAGCGATCGATTGGGTATTTCATTTTTTCTGGCGCATAAGCAAAGAAATGCCCAAATCCGCCACCCACATAGGGGCCGGACCCAATTTGCCAGAATAGCCAATTCAGTGTTTCGGTACGACCGTGAATATCGGTTGGAATCAGTTGCTGGAATTTCTCCGCTAAATAGAGAAGAATAGAACCCGATTCAAAAACTTCCACCCGCGGATTTTGACTTCGGTCAACGAGCGCTGGAATCTTGGAGTTGGGATTAATGCCCACAAAGTCCGAACCGAACTGATCGCCTTCTCCGATATTAATTTTATAGAGATCGTATTCTGCTCCAGTAACACCGAGCTCTTTTAGTTCTTCCAACATAATCGTAACCTTTACGCCGTTCGGAGTCCCTAATGAATAAAGTTGAAACGGAGCTTCTCCTACTGGTAATGTTTGTTCGAAACGACTGCCCGCTGTGGGATTATTCCCCGTTCTGTTGGTATTTTCATCTTCCCATTGCCATACTTTCGGTAATTCGTAAGTCATCTCATACCACTCCTCATTAAAATTATTACGTATCTTCATCATACTATTCTTACGACAGAGAGGCTACGTTTTAGCTTTGATAAATCAAAAATCGGAAGCTGTTCTTTAGATAATTCCGACTTTTGGGTTTTCTCGGAAGAATAACAACGATTTGAAAATTCTCCTTCCGAGTTTTAAAAAAAGTCGGAAGGAGAATTGTTTTGCCGATGATATACTGCCGAGTATTGTATTTCAGGGCTTTTAGATTAACACTCTAATCTGAAAGCCTGCCGCAACAGGTGGTAAATTTGCTGGTATTGTTCGCGGAAAAAACTGTTTTTCAACGTCACAAAGTTGAATTCGCGTTGTTCGGCATAATCGACAATGTTGATCAGCGAAAGCTCCCCGGATTCTATTTCCTGCTTGGCGGCAACCTCAAACAAGAACGTAATTCCCAATCCCTTGGTAACCATATGCTTGATGGCTGCCATGTTACCGATTTCGATGATTTTATCGAACGTATCCAGTGAATAATTGCGGTCCTCCAGGATATGCTCGAATATTTCCCGCGTTCCTGAACCATGTTCCCGCAAAATCAAGCGGCTATTCTTCAATCCTTCAAACGGGATTTCTTGCTTAGCAAATGTCGCTTGCGGGGAACAAACGGGCACGAAGTTTTCGCGGCTGAAAAGCGTTGTGTCATAGTGAGATTTATCAAACAAGCCTTCTACGAGGATGAAATCCAGTTCTCCCTTATTCAATTGTTCCAGCAGGGATTTAGTGTTGGCAACCGTCATGTGGAAGGTCATTTCGGGATGCCGTGTCAGCAAATCGGAAAGAATAGGTGGCATCACATATTCCCCAATCGACAATGTCGCCCCGAAAGAAAAATGGAGCGACTCCGCCTTAATGGTCTGGATATTTTCCTTGAGGTGCTGAGAGTCGGAAAAAACAGTAATCGCAAATTCTTTTAAAAGCTTTCCTTGTTGGGTCAATTGTATCTTTCTGTTAGAGGTATCAAACAATTTACAGTCATAATATTCCTCCAGAAATTTGATGTGTTGGGATACTGCCGGTTGGGTAATATGCAAGTGCTCGGCGGCTTTGGTGAAGCTTCCATGTGAATAAAGTGCAAGAAAGGTTTCATGTCTAAAGTCTAGCAAGAGAACAACTCCTATCCATAAGATGAACTAATGATATCATTATAAAACATAATTATTTTTTATCCACCTGCCATGATAGACTCATTTCATATTATCTTTTGTCCAAAGAAAGGAATGAGTTATTAAATGAGTCAAAAACTATCTTATTCATCCGGAATTATCTTATCCGCCCTTATCGCAGCTATCGCTTATATCATTAATGGCCTGCTACCGATTGATTTACTAGGAGCGACCCTCATTGCGTTGCTGTTGGGAATGGCGCTGAATCCACTGGTTGCGAACTATGAAGTCCTTGATCCTGGGATGAACTGGACTTCCAAGAAAATCTTGCGCGTGGGGATTATCCTTGCCGGAATCACGCTAAGTTTCTCGCAAGTTCTCCAGGCAGGTAAATATGCTCTCGTCCTGCTCGCCTTCACACTTGTGACCGCATTTGGTGTCGGCTATTTATGTCATAAAGTATTCAAGATCAATTGGAAGCTCGCGGGCCTCCTTTCGGTTAGTACGGCCATCTGCGGTGGAACGGCCGTTGCGACAGTTGGACCCACCATTAACGCAAAAAATCGGGATATCGCCTACGCCATTTCCGCTACATTTATATTTGATATTATCACTGTCATTGCGTTCCCCTGGATTGGCCAGATGTTAGGGCTCAGTGACACGGGCTATGGCCTATGGGTTGGGACGGCCGTGAATGACACCTCTTCGGTCGTGGCGGCAGGGTACGCATTTTCTGATGCAGCCGGCGTCTTGGCAACTATCGTGAAACTCACCCGTACCTTGTTTATTGTGCCGATTGTCCTCATTTTTTCGTGGATTCATGCAAAAAAAGAAACGCAGGCCACAGGTACCGTCAAGGTTGATATTGTAAAAATATTCCCATGGTTCATCCTGGGTTTTCTGGCTGTCGTCGCAGTAAGAAGTACGGGTCTTGTTCCGGACGTGATGGTTGGACAGATTTCGGCGCTTTCGAAATTTTGTTTAGCTATGTCATTAGCCGCAATCGGCTTAAAAACAAGTTTCAAAGAAGTCACGGAAGTCGGTATCAAGCCAATGATTGCCGGTGTCGTTATTGATGTATCTGTAGTCATCGTTGCGTTGATTGTGCAAGGACTGATTATGAAATATATTTAGACAATAAAAACTGATTGCGTCCAAAGGATACAATCAGTTTTTTTGTACACTGCCTTGAGTGATTATTCAAAAGGAAAAATGCTTACGAGTAATCACTTTGGGCCAAAAAACGATTACTCACAGCTTTATTTGTCCCTGAGTAATCACTTTCCGAAAAAAACGATTACTCAACCAAAAATTACGGTTTGAGTAATCACCCTCACACAAAAACCCAGAACAGCCCCCTCGCTCAGGAGCTTGTTCTGGGTTTAACTCATTATTATTTTTTCTTTGAACCGCCCAGATAAGCGTCCAAGACACGCGGGTCGTTTGCCACTTCATTGGCGGGACCTTCCAGCACAATTTGTCCGGTTTCCATCACGTAGGCGTAGTCGGCGATGCTGAGAGCCTTTTTGGCATTTTGTTCCACCAACATGATGGTCGTACCGGTCTTGGCAACTTTCTGGATAACTTCGAAAATTTCTTGCACAACAAGCGGTGCCAATCCCATGGATGGTTCATCCAGCAGCAAGAGTTTCGGGCGTGCCATGATGGCGCGTCCGATGGCCAGCATCTGCTGTTGACCGCCTGATAGCGTTCCTCCCAATTGCCCGCTCCGCTCTTTCAGGATCGGAAATTGTTGGAATATTTTCTCCAGGTCTTCTTGCACTTCGCCGTCTCTTCTTTGATAGGCACCCATTTCAAGATTTTCCAGAACCGTCATCCCCTGCAAGATTTGCCGGCCTTCCGGTACCAAGGAAATGCCGCGCTTAACTATTTGGTGAGGCGCCAATCCTTTAATTGACTGCCCCGCGAAAAGGATATCACCAGATGTCGCCTTTAAAGTACCTGTGATAGAGCGCATCGTCGTGGTCTTGCCGGCACCATTCGCGCCGATCAAGGACACAATCTTGCCTTCCGGTACATTCAAGGAGATATCTTTCAAGGCCTGGATATTTCCATATCCGGCTTTAATATTTGTCAATTGCAACATTACATGTCATCCTCCTTGCCTAAATATGCTTCGATGACTTGCGGGCTTTTTTGAATATCGCCAGGTAGACCTTCCGCGATTTTCGAGCCAAAATTGATTGCGACCATGCGATCGCAAATATTCATCATCAAGTTCATGTCATGTTCGATCACGATGATGGTAATACCCAGTGCACTGATTTTACGCATCAAATCCATCAGGCGTTCCGTCTCACTGTCATTCATCCCCGCGGCCGGCTCATCCAGCAGCAACAATTTCGGTTGCGAGGCCAAGGCACGCGCAATTTCCAAGCGGCGTTGTTTCCCATATGGCAATGAGTCGGCCGGCTTATCGGCATCATTCAGTAAGTTAACCATCGCCAACAATTCGCGCCCTTTCACGAAGGCCGCTTCCTCTTCTTCTTTTTGAGTCTTCGAATGAAAAACGCTTGAGAAGAAGCCCGATTCTAGTTTGCTGTGCATGCCAATCACAATGTTTTCCAGAACCGTCATATGGCCAAACAGGCGGATGTTTTGGAAAGTCCGGGATATACCGAGCTTTGCAATTTGATGGGGTTTCAGCAGTGCCAATTCTTGCCCGTCCAGGGTGATTTTTCCTTCGCTGACAGAAAAGACTCCCGTGATCAGGTTGAACAAGGTCGTTTTCCCGGCTCCGTTTGGTCCGATAATACCCAAAATCTCGCCTTCATTGACCGCAAAAGAAATGTCCTGCGAAGCCGCAACCCCGCCAAAATTTTTGCTGACATTTTCCAACTGTAACAACATCTACTCCACCTCCGCCACTTTTACTAATTTTTCAGGTTTTTTATTAAAAATTGTTTTGATTTTACGGAGGAGTTCCGTGGTCAAGATTCCGTCAGGCCTGAATGCCATCAAGACAACCAGCATGATACCATAAACCGTATCGCGGTAATCCGCCATAAAACGCAGGATTTCCGGCAACAATGTTAATACCGTTGCGCCTAAAATCGGTCCCCAAATGACATTGCTCCCGCCAAAGACCGTGAACAAGAGGATGTCGATGACGCGCGAGTAGGCAAAATCACCCGGATTTATGAAGAAGGTCGCATGGGCATAAAGGGCCCCGCCGATACCGGCTAAAAAGGAACTGAAGACAAAGGCTACCATTTTATATTTGACCACATCGATACCGGTCAATTCCGCCGCATGTTCATCCCCTTTGATTGCCGCAAAAGCGCGGCCGACCCGGGAGTTGTCCAGCTTCAACCAAAAATGAGTAATCAAAACCACCAATAAAAAGAGCACCAATACGGATGCCACTTGGCCTGCCACCTGGAAATCAAGGCCCAACGCGTCAATGATCCCCAACTTATTCAATACACTTGCCAGGCTGATGCTGAGTGACGGGATCCCGTTCAAGCCCAGGGCGCCATTGGTGATTTCCATATTCAAGAAAACCACCCGCACCACTTCACCAAATCCAAGTGTCGCAATCGCCAGATACAATCCTTTCAGACGGGTCGTCGGCAATCCGATTACAGCGCCAACCAAGGTCGCCGCCACGCCACCAGCAAAAATAGCGATTGGCATTGGAACACCTAGACGCATGGTCAACAGTGCTGAAGTATAGGCGCCAACACTCATGAAGCCGGCTGCCCCAAGTGAAAACTGGCCACTTGCCAAAGTGATGAAGACGCTGATTCCCAAAATTGCATTGATTAAAATAAAAGTCCCGATTTGTAAATAATATGGGTTAAATAGCTCCATTATGGACGTCCTCCTTGCTTGATGCTACCGAACAATCCCTGCGGTCGCCAGAATAAAATAATGATAATCATTCCAAAAGCCACTGCATCGCGGTAGGCGGATGCACCGTAAGCCACGGTCAAAATTTCAGCAACCCCCAATAAAAAGCCACCGACCATTGCACCTTTGATGTTGCCAAGACCACCCAAGACCAGCACTGCCAATCCTTTGAAGCCCATCGAAACGCCCATCATTGGTTCAATCGCATCGTATGTCAGACCGATCAAAACCCCTGCAGCCGCACCCATGCTTGTCGCCAACATGAAGGTGTAAACAATCACGCGGTTGGTGTCGATACCAAGAATACTCGCCGCTTCCGGGTTTTCTGAAGTGGCCCGAATCGCCTTGCCGACTTTCGTCTTGTTAATCAACAGGTTCAATGCCACCATCAAAAAGACCGCCGTCCCTAAACTAATAATTTGAATCAAGGAAATTTCGAAAAATGGAAAACGAATAATTTTTCCGGAAAAGTTATTCGGGAATGACCGTGTCTGCGGTCCGAAAATCAACAGAATGATACTTTGCATGAAAATTGATACACCAATGGTACTGATCAGTGGCGCCAATTCATTTTTAGTGTTTCGACGCAACGGACGCAACGCCAGTATTTCCATCAAAAAGCCCAAGATGGCACCACCCACCATCGCGCCAATCATTGCCACAAAAATATTGGCATTAAACTGCGTTACCAATACCAAACCAATATAAGCGCCGGCCATAAACATGGACCCATGTGCCATATTGACGATTCCGAGTACCCCTTGAATCAAGGTGTAACCAATAGCTATAACGGCATAGGCGCTACCAAGCGTCAAACCGTTGATCAATTGCTGAATAAACACAAGCTTTCCTCCTTCTTACTTTCAAATATCATATCTTTTGAAAATCACTCGTTAATAGCCTGCTAAAGCAAGAAACGCCGGGACAGTTTTCTCGCCCCAGCGATTTCCAGAAAAATTATTTAGTCAATTCGACAAATTCGCCATCTTTAACTTGTAAAACCTGAATATCCATTTTTGGATCCCGATTTTCGTCAAATTCAAACTTGCCGGTGACGCCCTCGAAGTCCTCGATAGCCGCCAAAGCATCACGGAATGCCGCACGGTCTGTTGCGCTGCCTGAATTTTCAAAGGCCGTATACAGCAAGTTGATGCCATCATATGCTTGCGCTGCAAATTGATCGGGTTCACGCTCATATTTTGCTACATATGCTTCACGGAAGTCTTTAACGATTTCAGCATCTTTACCTGGGAACCAAGGTGTTCCGACAATCGCTCCATCGGCCGCTTCGCCTGCTTGTTTCAACAATTCAGGTGAGTTGAAACCGTTCGAACCGATAACCGGTTGTTCAATTCCCATGCTACGTGCTTTTTTCATAATCAAGGCACCTTCTTGATAAAGCGACGCTACTGCCAACATATCTGGATTGATTTCTTTAATTTTCGTCAATTGCGCTGAGAAATCAGTGTCCCCATCAGCGAATGTCTCAACGGCAACTACTTCAACACCTACTTCTTTGAAGGCTGCCTCCAATGTATTGTAAACCGAAACCATTTGGTCATTGTTTTGTGAATACATGATTCCTACCGTTTTATACCCAAGTGCTTCATGCGATTTTTCTACCGCTGCGGTAACGGCCAAAGCTTCAGGTACGGCATTACGGAAAATATAGTCCCCGATGTCCGTGATTCCATCAGCAGTCGTTGATGTTCCCAGCGCCACGATACCCGCTTGTTGCGCGATTGGACCGGCTGCAAACATCGTTCCGGAAAGCATCGGACCTTGAACAGCCAGAACATTGTCTTTGTGAACCAATTTGTTCATAGCGTTGATTGCTTCGTTTTTATCGCCCTTTTCATCTTCGATCAACAAATCAATCTGTGCGCCACCCTTGGCATTGATTTCTTCAACAGCCAGTTCGGCACCCTCTTTAATAGAGATACCATACGCTGCTGCGCCCCCTGTTGTTGCGGTGATTAAACCAAACTTCACGTCCTCACTATCTTTTGCGGCCGTGCTGCCCGCTTCTGCATTCGTTGCGCAACCTGCTAATGCCAGCATTGAAAAAGTTGCAGCTGAGAACTTAACCAAACGATTGATGAATTTTCTCTTCATGTTGATATCCCCCTTTTTTTCTTTATTCGAAAAAAATACACCCTCGCATAGCAACCTATGCTAAAGTGTCGTCTTTGAACTAATCATTCGCTTGAGGTTATACGCCATTATAAAAAACAAAAAATTGCGATAAAATTATGTAAATACCCAACAGGCATACACTTTTCAGGCTCATCAATCAATATAAGACTATTTTTTCAAAAATGTTATTCCTTATTCTTACAAATAATGAGAGAATTGTCAAACAATTCTAACAATTATTTAATTTTAAATACTAAACTCTCATTTAACGGTTTTAAACGACTGTATGCGGTAGTTTTTAATAGAACGAAACAGGGCCGACAGCACATAAAAATGCTGTCGGCCCTGTTGCCCTGTAACTATTTATGATACGTATAAATTAAGCAGCGTCTGATTGACCCAGTCCCCAGTTGACCCAGCCGCGCACACTGTTTAAAGCAAAACACAAATACATAATCGCCATCTGCGGTTGACCAACGCCTAGCCAAATCACGATTCCGATGACATTTGTGACACCCCAGAGCCACCATGAATGACGATTACGACGCATCTGCATCACTTGCGCCACGATTGCGGTCGAATTATTTAAAGCATCCAAAATAACATACTGACCACCCATCAGATAGGAAATAACACCTAGGATAACACCACCACCCACCACAGCCAACGTAATAGTTTTCCAGTCAGTGGTTTTAACAACCTTGATGTCACCTTCACTGGCATCATCGCTTTTATTTTTAATCCAGCTCGGCAAACCGATGAACAGATTACTCAAAAAGTAAAAAGCTGACATAAACATGTCGCCATACAAAGCCGATTTAAAAGCTTGCCCTGTCGCAAACAAGTTCTGGGTCATGTTGAACGGGAAGTTCCATGTCTTGGCATGTGCCAACCCGATCGTTCCCACTAAGCCCAACCAAGAAACAATGTTGGCCAAGGTGAACCAGCCATTTTTCATACTGCCATTAAAAGTCAGTAAAACCATCGCTGCTGTGACCGCAATGTTAAACCATTTGATCTGTTCTTTTTTCTTTTCTAAAATGTGTTCCAAGATACTTTGCTCCTAATCGTTTGATTGTGGGTAAATTTTCCGCTTCTTAATATATCACTATCCCCAAGCCATCGTCCAGTTACTTTTAAAGAACCCGTTAAACGTTATATAATCAACTTATACAGAATAACTGCTTAATATAAGGAGGAAAAACACATGAAGAAATTAAATTATCCTGAAATTGCGGACGCGCAAATCATCGACATCCGTTCCCAACTGGCCTTCCAAAATGGCCATGCGAAAGGCTCACTTAACCTTACCGCCAAAAATTTCAAAAAATATGCGGGAGACTTTTTGTCCCAAGACCAACCCCTTGCCTTTGTGGTTGGCGAAGAAACACCAGACGAAATTGCGGAATTGGAAATCATCGCCCGGGAAATGGGATATGCCCATCTCGCTGGCTATCTCGTGATTGATGAGATTCCAAAAGAGACTATCCAACATTCCGACACCATCACCGCCGCAGATTTCCTGAAAAAAGAGAGTGATTTTATTTTGCTGGATGTGCGCCACCCGGACGAAATTACGCGCCCAGCTCCGGAAAAAAACCTGATCAACATCGCACTTGAAGATTTAGCAGCGAACTACCAGGACCTCGCCAAGAATAAAGATGTCTATACCCTCTGTGGTTCAGGTAACCGTGGCACCACCGCCGCTTCCTATCTTGAAACAAAAGGCTTCCAGCCCATCATCATAGAAGGTGGCATGAAAGCCATCCAAGAAACGATGAATCCTTAAGAAGTAACACACTCCCCGCTCTTATAGCGGGTTTTTTTATCGTGGAAAATATTAACATGACTAGTATCTTCGCGTTTTTAATCAGCTTTCTATAAAATTGTTTATAAAATCACAAAATATTTTTTCGAAAAAAGCTACTTTGAAAGCGTTTGATTTAATTATCGTTAAATGATACGATGATATTGTGAATAAAATAACAAGAAGAGGGTGTTTATTAATGAAAGTATTGGTTTTAGGTGGCGCTGGTGCCCAAGGTTATTATGCGATTGAAAAAATGGCAGCGGATGATATTTATGATGAAATTATTATATCGGATTACGATGGTGAAAAAGCGAAACAAACGGTCACAGGTTTTAATAATCCCAAAATGACTGCCATGCAGTTGGATGTTTACGATACCGATAAATTAATGGAGGCAATGAATGGAGTTGATATCGTAGCGAACTGTACCGGTCCGTTCTACCTTCTTTTGCCGCCAATAATGAAAGCGTTCATGGCATCAGACTGTAAAAAATACGTTGATTTCTGTGATGATATTCAAGCATTTGAGGAAGTCATGACGAAAGAAGCCAAACAAGAAGCAATAGATAAAGAGAAACAGATTATTATTGGACTTGGAGGAAGCCCTGGTGTTATTCCAGTCGAGATAATGCATGCCGTTTCAATGATGGATGATGCACATTCTGTACAATTACATATGATCATGGATGAACTGGGTGAAAGTGGACCGGCCGTGTGGGATCATATGATTGAGAACTTTAACGGCAAAGTAGGCGTTTGGAAAGATGGCAAATACCAAGAAGAAAATGGGCTTGCAGTTGTCGAACAATATGATTATGACCCACGCGTGTTTGGTGATGTCGGTAAAATAGATGTTTTCTCACTTGGACACCCGGAGGTCTACACTCTTCCGCAAGTTTTGCCAAATTTAGATGAAATAAAAATCAAAGTTTCGATGTATCCTGTAAATACGATGGACATGGTCAAAGATTTTAATCGTATCGGTTTATTAGAAACAGAAAAAATTGAAGTAGACGGTGTTGAAGTTGCTCCACGTTCTGTCTTACTCAAGCTGATGGAAAAATTATACAATAATCCAAAAGTGAAGGGTTTCTTAACCGATGAGCATCGTGATGTAGAGGATAGACCAAGCGGATCAGCCATTACAGTTCTTGGTAAAAAAGATAATAAAGGCGTTAAATATGTGAGTTCATTCAATACCCTGATGGGACCAATTACCGGATATCCAGTAGCTGTCGGTGTGCGTTTGCTGGCCGAAGGTAAAGTAGCAAATGGAATGATGATTCCGGAAGAAGCCATTACGAATCCTGGTGAGTTTGTAGAGGAAGTATATGCTTCAATCCCTGAATTAGGCTACTTCTTAGAGCGTGAAACAGCGATTGAATATAATTTGGCATAATTGCGTCTTTACAAACATTTTTTACTTCTACAATTTTGGGGACTGGAAAAACGCCAGTCTCTTTTTTAGTTGTGATCATTACTTCTCATGCGCTCGGACAGGGTAGCCTTGACGCTATCGTTCGCAATCGGTCCCTAGCGTGGGCAAAGCGTGTTCCTCATCTCAAGACGGTTTGCTATACTAATAGAAAATTACAAAGGAGTTGCACTATGCCACACGAAAAAACGTATATCATGTTAAAACCCGATGCCGTAAAACGTCGCCTCATCGGTGAAATTGTCTCACGCATCGAGAAAAAAGGCTATCACATCACGCAAGCAAAATTAATGACGTTAGATAAAACGGTCATCGCTGAACATTATGCGCACCTAGTGGACAAACCATTTTACCCTAAACTCGAAGCCTTCATGACTTCCGGTCCGGTATTTGGCATGGTCGTCGAAGGTGAAAATGCCATTGCCGGCATGCGGCAAATGATGGGTCCGACAAACGTTTTTGAAGCAAGCCCGGGCACAATTCGTGGCGATTATGCCACCAACGTGACTGAAAATGTCATTCATGGATCTGATAGTGCAGAGAATGCAACGATTGAAATCAAACGCTTCTTCGGGTGAAGCAAGCAATAAGAAGAGGGATTCCTTCACAGGAGTCCCTCTTCTGTTTCCATTATTTCTTTTTGTGTGTATGTGAAATATGAACCGATACAAACTGCCAGTAGTCCCGCCACCAACATCAAATTAAAATTTGTGTATCGAGCGAGGAAAGCAGCAATTATCGCCCCGATAACGAAAAATAAAAAATTGCAGGTAAAAAACTTTAATTTCCACTCTTCGACCGGCAGTCCTCTCAACTGTTTTCCCATTTCAACTCCGATATCCGTTATGGTTCCAGATAAAATCGTCGTTCTGACAATCAAGCCTTTGTAATACACATGCATCCCATTCTGGAGCCCCAAGGCAAAGGAAAGATACATAAGGAAGTAAAGCGTATCCGAGCCCAACCAGCCGAACAAAAGATATCCAAGACCAATTAACATAATGACATTGCCATAGTTTCGATGAGATTTCAATTCATTGGAGGGGTAGAAAAAACCACTCACAATCGTACCCACCAGAAAACAAGCTGTTGCCATTATAATAGAAAGAAGGTTTTGCATATCACCTTCAACCAACGCAAGCGCAAACTTGGTGGAATTCCCAGTATGCGCTGATACAACCCGTCCCAACTCAAGAATGGCAGTAGCATTCACATATCCGGCCAAAGCTCTCAAGCAGAAAATCGAAATCGATAGTTTTTCTTCATTCTGTTCCACTTTACTTTCTCCTTACGCCCTTCGCTTAAAATGAAGATAACGGTTTTTATAGAACATTGTAACACCCTCATCCGCAATTCGACAATAAGAATTAGTCTCGGCGCTATTATTTAAATAATACAAACTCTGTCCATACAAAGTGATGCCGCTTTTTGATTCAACTATTATTTTTGCTCTACAAAATAATGATCCACCGCATGTTCAAAAGAGCGAATGAAAAAAGGTATAGCCTTTTTGCTCACATCGGCAGTGGGATTAGCAATATCAAACCCGTGGTAACAACCTTTATACATTTCGAAATCGACCGGCACTCCTGCTTCTTTCAAATTCTGGATGTACTGAACGGTCTCGTCTCGGAATGGTTCCAGATCACCCACAAACGTGACGGTAGGAGGCAAGTTACTATAATCCGTCGCTCGCGCAGCCGCTGCATAGGCTGGCACATTCCCCCCATACAAATCCCCAAGATATAATTTCCAACCCCAACGATTCGTTCGTGCGTTCCAAATAGGGGCATTGTTTTCTTTTGCCGATTCCGTTTCCGACCGATCGTCCATCATGGGATACAGCGGCATCTGAAAGGCAATGTTAACCTCGTTTTTGTCCCGCGCATAAAGAGTCAGTGCTGCCGTCAGCCCTCCTCCGGCACTTTCTCCGCCAACCATCAATTGATCGCTCCTGATACCGATTTTTTCTGCGTTTTTTTTCATCCACAAAAGGGCCGCATATGAATCGTCCAACGCGGCGGGATAAGGCGCATCAATGGATAAACGATAGTCCGGTGCCACAATCACGCAATTCCTGGCTTCGATTAAACTTCTGTAACGAGCGGTATATAATTCCGGTACGCCCAGTGCATATCCGCCACCGTGCAACCACAGTACTCCCGGTACAGCCTTTTTCAAATGGAGCGGTTTATAAATACAGATACGCAACTTCGTCCCATCTTCCCGCGTCAGCCATTCTTCGGAAGTTTGCATCCCATCAGCTTTTTTTCCCTTCAATCCCTTGGTGAGTTTTTTTACGGTGTGCATAAACTTGATGAACTTTTCTTCGCTTGATTTACTCATAACGGCATCAATCATGTATCCCCTTAACCTGAGTTGCTTATCGATCATTCTGTATGTCACTTTCATCATCATTACCCCCGATACAGTCATTTTAATGGACTTAAATTTTCTTATCAATTTCCAGCCCTCTTTATTGCTATATCCCCCTATAAACTACATGATAGTAAAGTGGTATAATATGAGAAACAAGGACCATATTTTATTCATCAAAAGGGGCTGTAAACATGACAATGATTGCGGTTTATGGAAGTCGGTATGGCACAACGAAAAGCTATGCGGAAGAATACGCTCGCCAAAAAGGTATCAAAGCCATTCCATTTCGCCTGCTCGAAGACCTCACTTGTTATGATACTGTCATTCACTTTGGTGCATTACTCGCTGGCGGCGTATATGGGTTAAAAAAGACCTTAAAAGTACTGGATGCAACTGGCTCCCAGCATCTCGTTATTGTCACTGTCGGCTTAGCCGATCCCAAAAACTCCCAAAACACAGACTATTTAAAGCAAGCCATCAAAGAACAAGTCCCCACAAACATTCTCAATAACACGGAAATATACCATCTCAGAGGTGGTATCGATTATAAAAAATTGAGTTTGGTGCACCGATTCATGATGTACCTGACCTACAAAAAAGCTAAAAAACATGCCTCTGAATCAAATAATGAAGAAACAAATGAAATGATAGCAACCTATAACAAAAAAGTTAATTTTGTTGATTTTAATACGCTCGATCAAATTGATATAAAAGACAAGACTCCTGAGGACGAATGATTTCTCAGGAGTCTTTTTCAATTATTCAATCCACCAAATCCGTTAAATAAGTAGATGCCAAGGACTGCGTTAAAGGCAGTTGCCGCAAACACACTAAAGCGTTCAGGTATGCCAGAGTATGCTTCTGGGACGACGCCAGTACCGATCGCCCCCAGGAACATGAATACCAAAGCAGCGAATGCCCAAATGGCTAGCTTTTGGTACGCCCTATCTTGGAAACCGCCAATGATAATTGTAACCAATGATAGGATCGAAAAGAGAACAATCAAGGCGGTTACCACATAAATGTGAATGGCATCCTGCAGTGTTTCTGCGTGCCCGCTAGTGGATAATGGAAACATCGCATAGCCAACAGCTGAAATCCAATTCATGATTCCAAATAAATAGATACCTATCCTTAAAGTTTTGGTCAGACGATTTTCAACATAGACACAAACCAGAGTGATGGCAACAACCCCGGCGGTATTGTAGACACTCGCTAGTTGTTGCCATAACATGCGCGAAGGAGCATCTTGGGCGCTCAGATCACTGACTGCCTGCGACATCCCATCATACCCCGGATAAGCATTGGGCGAAAAAAGAACAGCTACTATATAAGAAATCAAACTAATGGGACCCAGAAGCCCGAGCCGATGAATCAATTTCCTCTTCACTTAACTTCCGTCCTTTCAGTACCATCCGTTTTTATTTTATACATGATCGCCTCACCATCGCTCTTGTAAGTAAGGTAGTAAATCCATCCATCCGCTATACCTGACGCGAATATTGCATCCTCATTCAGCTTGGTTTTCCCTGTTCCATCTGTCTTTATTTTAAATATTCCAGGCTCCGTTTTCCGCGTAAAGTAAATCCAACTACCTACTACATTCAACCCACCAATATCGTTATCGTCCACAATCTGAGTTTGTTCGGTGCCGTCCGTTTTTATTTTGTACATCACGGTCTCATCAACACTGTAAGCAACATAATAAATCCAATCATCTACAACAACGATGGAAATGTGGTTCCCCTCACTTACCTTCGTTCTTTCTGTCCCATCCGTTTTTATCTTATAGATATCGCCGGGATTTGCCATTTCGCCTTCTTCAATTTGTGTACTGCCGTAATAAATCCAATCTCCCACCACATAGATGGAGTAGACTGAACCCTCACCGTCCAGTTTGATTTTTTCGGTACCATCCGTTTTTATTTTATATAATTTGAAACCATCCTCTTCTTCAATAGCACTATAAATCCAGTCACCGACGACAACCGAACCAAAAAACACGCCATACTCCATCCTGGTTCTCTCTGTCCCATCCGTCTTGATTTTATAGGAGCTTGGCGGCTCTGACTCTGCGACTTCCGGGAAATTAAAATAGTAAATCCAGTCACCCACAACATTCATGTTATAGGGAGAATCATCATTCAGCTTCATTTTTTCACTGCCATCGGTTTTCATTTTGTACAAACCATAGTTTGCCAAATGCGTATAATAAATCCAGTCACCTTGTTGCGCGACAACGCCGCCATTATTCAAATTACCTGATGTGTTTCCATAAGTATTCAAGGGTGGCGGGTTTTTTGGGTTATCAGCAGTGCATCCAATAGTAAAGGTCAAAGAAAAGAAGCATATAAATATTACGCTCATAATCTTTTTCACTTTTTCCCCTCCTCTTTCCCTAGAAAATTTAAAGCGTACTTCTCGCTTGCAAGCACAACGACCAAAAAGAAATCTCGGTGGCAAGAATCCTATCGAATAAGGTTCTTGCCCACCGAGAGGACAGTCTAATATTTTATTTGTTTTCACGGAGTGGTTTCAAGGCTGTGGACCAGGCAACCACTTGGTCAAGCATCGCGTGGGCAGTATCCGCGTGGATATCAGCCGGTGCGAAGACACTCATATTTTCGAAGTCGGTAAATAGGGACATAGCCGGGTGCGTGCGCACATCTGCGACTTGCAATTCCGCCAAAATAACGCGTAAAGCTTCCGCAGCACGGACTCCACCGGTCGAACCGTAGCTGACGATGCCGGCAGCCTTGTTGTTCCATTCCGGGTAGAGATAATCGATGGCGTTTTTCAAAGCTGACGTTACGCCGTGGTTGTATTCAGGAGTAATAAAGACGTAGCCATCCATCTCCGCAATCTTTTCGGACCAAGGAATGGCTTCGGGTGTCACATAATCTTGACTGTAGGCTGCGGAAATAGGTTCTGCATACATTGGTAAATTAAATGTCTTGATGTCAATCACCTCATACTCGGCGTCCCCTCTGGGATCAGCTAATCTTTTCAAAGCTTCAGCCACTTGCAGACTGTTCCGGTTGGGACGTGTGCTACCTGTAATAATACCAATTTTTAACATGAATTTTCCTCCTATACCCTCTTTTTTTTATGGCGTCATTATGATCAGTCCATATTATTAGTTTACATCATTTGGTAGCGCTTTACAAAAAGCGGCTCCTGAAGTGCTTATAGCCTACGTAAAATTAAATAGAACATAAACGCTGCACAACTTCGAGGTACATTGCTATAGTTGTGCACTAAGGGAATAGCAACCCACCCTTTTAATCCTTTTGAATCAGGCGTACAATGGTTAATTGGAGGTTGGTTGTATATGAAAGAAAAAAGACTGGATTTTAAAGTAGGTTTACTAAGTATTTTGTCGGGTTTACTGGTTGGCGTGGTCGTGAGCGCCTTCCGTTTGATGATTCCGATATTGACGGGACTCGTTAATGAGCTCATTTTGTTCGGCCAAGAAAGTTGGCTTCATACGCTATTATTTATTTTAATCTTCTCGATGATCGGCCTTGTTGTATCATGGAACGTTAAAAAAGAGCCGATGATAGGTGGATCAGGTATCCCCCAAGTAGCGGGGAAATTGAGTGGCAAGCTGGATTTTGCTTGGAATTCCATTTTGGTTCATAAATTAATGGGTGGGATTTTGACCATCGGATCTGGACTAACGGTCGGCCGGGAAGGCCCCTCTGTCCAGATTGGTGCCGCCATCGGGCAAGGTGTTGCTGAAAAGAATAACTTGAGTGTGCCCAATCAAAAATACCTGATTGTAGGTGCAGCCGGAGCGGGGATGGCCGCAGCTTTTAATTCACCTGTTTCCGGGATTATATTCGCATTGGAGGAACTGTTGAAAAAGACTTCCCGCAGAGGGTTTTTGTCCAGTTCCTTGACCATCATTACCGCAACGCTCGTTTCTGTGGCATTATTGGGCAGCAAGTTTACCCTGTCCATCCCTATTTCCCTTGAGCTACCGGGAAAAGATTATCCTTACTTGGTTCTCTTGGGCGTCATCATAGGTTTATCCGGAGTTTTCTTCAACAAAGTGATTCTCACCGGTAAGCACCTTTATGCCAAATGGTCTGTTTCGACCACCATTAAATGTATCTTTCCCTTTTTCGTGACGGCGCTCTTTTTATTGTGGGATCCCCGTCTGCTGGGTTCTGGGGAACATTTCATTTTGATGCCTTTCGAGGGAAATGCGACTTTCGCAACCTTGGTAATCTTTTATTTCGTAAAATTATTCTTGTTGGTTGTGGCCTTTGCATCGGGATTACCAGGCGGTATTTTCTTCCCCTTGCTTGCACTTGGTTCCCTTGCCGGAAACATTGTCGGTACAGGGTTATTGATGGGTGGGATGATTGATCAAAACACCCTCCTCGTCTTTACCGTCGTCGCCATGGCCGCCCATTTCGCTGCCATTGTGCGCGCTCCCCTCACCGGGATTTTTTTGATATTGGAGATGACAGGCGGTTCGATCAATTACCTTCTACCTGTTGCATTGGTCACCTTCATCGCCTACTTCATAGCCGAGCTTTGCCAATCCGATCCGATTTATGAATCGCTGTTGGAATTGATGTTAGCGGGTAAGACAAACGAAAGAGAGTGGGAAAAAGGCGTTTAGCCCCGGATCACTGGAGCGAATAATGCTCAGATGGTCTGCGACCATCTGAGCATTATTCGTGAAGTGACGCCGGGGCTGCCTTTTGAGCACGTTTACGAAGCAAATATTCGGTTAAATAGAGGGGGCTGGGAGTTATTTCTCAGCCCCTTTCCTACGTTTAATTGATAATCTCACCTTTGTTTTGGGCCAGTTTTTCTTCCCATTCCTGCCGCTCTGCTGGGGTCAGTTTGGCCCAGTTGGTTACTTCTCCCAAAACCCGCAGTGGTTCCACCGAACGATACGAGCGCGTTAAGTTACCCGGGAATTTCTTGTCCGTTACATTTGGATCATTTTCGAATTCACCGGTCGGTTCTACCAGATAAACACGGTCTTCCCCTTCACCCTTGGCCAACGCTGCCGCAAGGCCCGCACCATTGATGTTGGCAGTGAAATAAATATGGTTCATTTTAAAATCCGACGCGTAATTGGAATTTTTACCCGCTATCAGCAAATCACCCCGCTGTAAATTAGCCTTGGTTCCATGGTAAAAAGGCCCCACATCAGTGGGCTTACCTTGAAAGGTATGCGCCAATTCAGTATTTTTCCGCGCATTTTCAGGGTCATTCATCGCTCTATAACAGTCGGCAATCGCAAAATATAATGTCGGATATGCACTCTTGACGTTATCGTCATTTATTTTTCGCGCAAAGGCCAGGGACTTTTCTAGCCATTCTAGCTTATCAGCGGTATTTTTCTGCCTTATCCCGAAATGATAGGCAGTAATAAACTTTTCAAAGTCATTCGTTGCTTGGTCCCAGGCTCCGTATAAAGTCGCCATTGCAGCAGCGCGGTTGCCATCTTCTTCCAGGGCCATCCCTCGCATGCAGAGCTGGATAATCGGGTTACTCGGATTAAATTTCATAGTCATGTTGCCTCCCCCTATATGATGGGTATGTGAGCGTTACTCGATTGATAATCTTATCGCTGACTGCTCCCCATGGATAAATCCAGGGGGTTCCCAGGGCGGTTGGGACGTCACGGACCGTACTGGCGGCGTTCCCATGAATCACTTCGTGGAGGTAACGCCGTTTTTCTAACTCCGTTCTATTCCCAAAAGCCCGGTGACTTTCTCAACAAGGTATCCGTTGACACCATTGGCGTTGAAGGCTCGCAGCTGAACCATTTGTGGTTGGTTTATTGTTTATGCAAATTGAAAGTCCCGCAGCCCGAAGTTGCTGGACTGGGGTTGTGTCGCTCGGCAGAGTGTCTGGATACAGGTATCATGGTGCGTCAGGAAGGCCGCGAAGGTAGCGGTGCAGCTGGTTCGGTCGGTTTCTTTCAGGGATGGTTGGCTGTTCTGCAGCAGAAACGCACTGTACAGGTCGCGCTGGACCCGTTGGTCGCCCACGAGGGTGGTGCGTTCATCGCGTGTCTTCTTGATATACGTATCGTCCACATGGTTGTACTGGCTGGCACGGAATTGGAATGTGTCCACCTTGTGCAGGGCGCCCCCCTCCTGGGGAGCCTTCTGCTTGAGGATGGCGACCAGCATGCCGGGGGCATGGTAGCCAATGGACTTGCCGTAGCGGCCCTTGCGGTTGAAACGCCCGTCCTTGTTGAGGGTGGTTTCCTGGGCCCGCTTCATCAGCGCCCTGAAGTCCATGTCCTCCACGTAGAGCTGGTTGCCCATCTGGAGGATGGTGTTGGCGGTCTTGTTATGGGCTGTTTTCAATGCCACCGCCCGACGGCGGTAGCGGTCCTTCAAGCGGAACAGCGTTCAGGTAATGGTTGCTCCGCACCCAGGTCAATGTGCCGCCCCGCTTGACGGTGCCGTCCGGGTTGAAGTTGGCGGGGTTTGTTGCCCGCCGGCTCCGGTCGAGTTGGCGCTTCAACCGGCGAATCGCACGATCATAGGTTTTCCCTTCCGGGAACAGCTCTTTCAGGAGGACGCCGTCCGCGCCTGCCACCGCGACGGTGGAGGTGCCGATGTCCATGCCCACTGCTTGTGGCGGGCTCGGATTCCGACGGGGATGGCCCGTATTGTTGACGCGTTTCACGGGCGGGATGCCTTCCAGCACCAGTTGCAGGAAGTAGCGGTTACCGCCCGTGAATGCCTTGCGCACGATGCGGCAATACTTCACCCGATGCTGGGCCAGTGATTCCTGGACGAACAGGTCGTTGACGCGGATTTTGACGGGCAGGACCAGCCCGTTCCACTCGACACGGTCACCCTTGAAGCGGATGCCTGAGCCGTTGCTTTTGCCTTCCATGGACTCTAATTGACCGAACTTCTTGAAGCGAACCTGCTTGCCTTTTCCGTACAGGAGGGCGGACACGCTCTGCCAGACTGTAGTGGCGATTTTCTGGGCGGTGAAGCTATCGATGTGCTTGCCGTACGCAAGGCGCATCCGCCCAATATAGGCGTGCAGGGCGTACTCCGTCAGGCCGAAGGTCTTCTGGATGGCGTGCAGCTCCTTGTTGCACGCCGTCTCGCGCATTTTGTCCTTCGCTTGAATGGCCATACGGCGTTCGACCAGTGTTTTCCGGTAGCGGCGGTTCTTGTACAGCTCGTCCAGCTGCGTCCGCGCATGGAACAAGGTCTTGTTGTACAGACGTTCTGCGATGCCAAAGCGCTTATCCAGGACTGCCGATTCGTTTTGGTGCGTGACAAGCCGTAGCTCTACCACGAACGAAGGTGTTTTGCTTTTGGCCATGCGTGCCCCTCCTTCCTTGATGACGAAACATCTTTACTGGCGTTGTGAGGTCTTTTGGCTTTGGATGTACTGCTTAATCCTTTCAAGCGGTGCGCCACCCACGGTGGAAACGAAGTAGCTGTTCGTCCAAAGTGTGGGGAGCTTCGTTGTCAGTTCCTTGAATTCCTGCCTCAGCACACGGGAAGAAACTCCCTTGATGCGTTTCACTGCTTTGTGGACCCCGAATTGTGGGTCCACATCCAAAAGAAGATGAACGTGGTCCGGCATGATTTCCATTTCCTGGATTTCGACGGATAGGGCGGCACACGTTTCCACAATGAGCTCCTTTAAGCGTGCCGCTATTGGTCCAACCAGGACCTTTCGCCGATATTTGGGACACCAGACGATATGGTAGGTACAGGAATAAGTGATGTTATTGTTTGATTTGTATTTTCTATTCTCCATACACAAATTATACTATACACCTCTACTTAATACGAATAAGTGCACGTCTTATATCCCCATAGCTGAAGCAAGGGGCTTTACGACGCTATTTTGGTAATCGTCAGAAGTTCATGTTGTAACTCCGCCACTTTCCCATCTTCCAGCGTGACCGCAATCTGCCCAATAAAAGAGCCTTGCGAACCCGATTGAATAATCGTCGTATCCCCAACCCTAACAGGTTCTTTGAGGCGATTGTGGGTGTGCCCACTCAAACAAATATCTATCCCCTTCACTTGCTGCATCATTTTGACATCTTGGGGAAAGCCGGAGATGGGAGAGGACAATTATTAAATCTACGCCTTTTTCCTGGAGCTCTTTAACATAATGCGGAAGTTCTTCGTTTCCCAAAGTGAAATACAAACCTTCACTAAAATGGGCGGGCATGGTTTTGTCAATGATGGTAGCCGCAATTCCGATGACGCCAAGCCTTATACCGTGCTTTTCAACAATGGTATAGGGTTCAAAATAAACAAGACCCTACAAAAGGTCTCTTTAAGCGATTCCTTTTGTAGGGTCTTGTATATGAACCACCCAAGTAGGTGTTCGATGGGACCAATTACCGGATATCCCGTCGCAAATAAAAACAAACCTTATTTAATATATTTCAAGCCAGAGGTTGACCAAAATCCTGTCCCCTGGTTTTTTGTTCAGACTTTTCCTAATTTCTTTATTGATTGAAATCAAATAATCTTCATCTGTTCTTGGAGCCAAATTGTGTTTGTCTAATTTATAATCATCCAACGTACCGCTCACTTTCATACTTCCCCATTGCCCTTTTAAATCTTTCGTACCAGGAATTTGAATATGGTAAGTCTACGCCCCAAAATTTTCTCTATATTTTAGTTCAAGTTCTTCATTGGCAACTAAATGAATCATTTTCCCACTCCTCTAAACACCAAAAATGTCATCATACCTGTTAATCCTACTATATCTTTTCAAAAAATGCTTCATATGATTCCTTAATAATCCAACATCTTTTCGTATGATATAATATAAGATACAAATAATCTGATTGAAAGAGGGATGACAATTTATATACTCATAATTTCACTTGTACTTATTTTAGCCTTGGTAGCTATGCGGCTTGCTAATGATTTAAAGATACCGCAATTACTACTTTTCATGCTTTTAGGCGTTTCCTTTAATTTCTTTGGTGCAGACTTTACAAATTATGCCTTTTCCAATCAAGTCGCTTCCTTAGCCTTGATGTTCATTATTTTTTATGGTGGTTTTGGTACGAAATGGAAAATGTCTAAGCCTGTCGCTAAGGAAGCCATCATTTTAAGTTTCCTTGGGACCATCTCCACCGCCTTGATCACTGGTTTCTTTGTATACTTTGTATTTGATTTTTCGCTGTTAGAAGCGTTGTTACTTGGTTCCATTGTTGGTTCTACTGATTATGCGAGCGTCTCGGATGTTTTAGTATCCCGCCATTTGAAATTAAAGTACAACACGGACTCCTTGTTGGAGCTCGAGTCTGGCTCTAACGACCCCACTGCCTACACCATGGTTGTTCTTTTTGTAACGTTGTTACAAGGCCAACGTGTAAATGTTTCAATCCTCATCCTTTTACAAGTTGGGTTGGGACTGGCCCTTGGTTTCGTGTTGGGTTGGCTATTTATCCGTTTGTTAGATTATCTGAAATCAAATGAAGGAATGGAGGTTATTCTTTTAGCCGCCGCAGCTTTATTCACTTATGAATTCACTAACCAGATGGGCGGTAATGGCTATCTAGCTGTTTATATTTTTGGGATTTATATCGGAAACAAGGAGTTTATAGGGAAACGTGAGGTCGTTTTCTTCTTTGATAGTTTTACAAATTTGGCACAAATCGGCCTGTTTTTCTTGCTTGGTTTGTTATCAGATCCTGGTTCAATCTTTGCGATGATGCCCACCGCGTTTGTCATTATGTTATTCATGACCATTATCGCGCGCCCCGCTTCTGTTTATGGTCTCATGCTCCCGTTCAAAATGAAAAAAAATCAGCTGGCCGTGATAGCTTTTGCCGGTTTAAGGGGTGCTGCTGCCATCGCCTTTGCCATTAGTGTGGTGAATTCCGATACTCCAAATATGAACGATCTCTATCATATTGTTTTTGACATTTGCTTATTGTCATCACTCATTCAAGGGGGGTTACTGCCGGTTCTTTCCAAGAAAAGTGATATGGTTGACCCGGAAGATGCTTCCTTACGTAATTTCAACTCTTTACAGGATAAGAGTGATATGGGCTTCTTAGCAACTAAAATAAAGGCTGACAGCGATTTAGCGGACGCTTATATACGGGATATTAACCTGGCTTTTGATTTTATTATCGCAAAAATTCTTCGTCAAGGTGAGACCATCGTTCCAAAGGGTAATGTCCAACTCAAAGTAGGCGATATTGTCGTAATGGCCGGACGCTCGTATTTTGACGTAGTCGGAACGGATCTTTTAGAATTCCGCATCAATGACTACAATAGTTGGGTAAACAAAGAAATTAAAAATATCCATTTAGATCATGAATTCCTCATTGTTCTGGTTTTAAGAGATGATAACGACTTAATTGTCCCTAATGGCGATACCAAAATCCGCGAAGGGGATACGGTTCTCGTGCTGGATGCAAAAGGTATTGAAGGATAAAAAAAACACGTTAAGCAATTTGCTTAGCGTGTTTTTTTGCGGATTTCAAGCGGAAAAATTAATCCTCATCCAGATTGCCCACCACATGCAGACGTCCTTGTTCCTCCTTCGTAAATCTTTGAATGGTTGAACTATCCTTATCTCCTGTATTCAAGTTAATCAGAAATTGATTCTCCTTGGTCTTCACAATATCAATACCTGCCACTATAAAAAATATATTGGGATGGATATTGAAAGTATTCATCATCATCATGAAAATAATCAGATTAATCGCTATGTAAGCAAGGATGGAGGGGATTATTTCCCCTTGAATTAAAAATACCGACGTTATATTCGAAATCAAAAACGAAACGGGGTCCCCATTGACAGCCGCAATATTCTCATTTGAAAAAGTTCGCGTGTCGTAAAGATTTTGAGAGTAGTAATGTCCTGCTCTATAGTCCTTCTTAATACTAGACAAGAGCCCTATTGCCATCAAGCTAACAATAGCCAGCATCGCAAAGACGGTGACGACAACCAAATCATGCCCATAATCTTTGTTCGAAAAATCCTGATACAAGACTTTCAGCGTAAACAACATAATGGCTGGTGTCATGGAGGTAATGTAATAAGTGATTTTGAAAATGAAAGGAGTATACCTGAACATGGAAACACCTTCTTTCAACGTTTTGTTATCTTTACTACCAGTATAACAAACACAAAAAAAGAACTTCAAGTAACGGCCTTTATAATAAATTCTGTTATTTCAATATCAATTATGACATAGTAGTCTGGAAATAATCCTAGCTCATTTGCACGCTCTTCTCATACTAACTTCAAAAAGTTTGCGGAATGTTTTTATTCACGACTTTAAGATTTCTCAAGTATACTGATTACACAGAGATAGCAATTATACGTAAAGAATAAAATAGCAGAACCAGCGTGTCAACGGTTCATAAAGGAGAACGGTATGGTTAAAACTCACCCCATGTGGAATAACTTCCCTAATATCCAAGCCCTTTTACTGGAATGTCTTGACCTTATTATCGAAAAAACAGCCATTGAAAATAAGGAAATTGAAAAAACTGTCACTGATCTGGTAAAGAACAAAGGAAAACTGCTTCGACCTGCCTATTTTTTCCTTTTCTCACGATTAGGCAACGCCACTCAGGATGCACATAAAAATATCATCGCCGCCGCTGCGTCTACTGAGGTGCTTCATCTCGCTACTCTTATCCATGATGACATCATAGATGAGTCAAAAATGCGCCGCGGGATTGAAACGGTCCAGTCCAAATACGGTAAAGATGTTGCTGTTTATACAGGCGATTTATTGCTCTCGGTGTATTTTGATTTATTGGCGGACGCGACGGATTCCGTCGAAATCATCAAGTTGAATACGCTATCGATGAAGCGTGTATTGTTGGGCGAACTGAATCAGATGACAAATGCCTATAATACCGATATCACCTATGAAGACTATTTGAAAAGCATTAAAGGGAAAACAGCCCAACTGTTCGAATTAAGTTGTTACCAGGGTGCATACTTTGGACAATGTGACTCCGAAATTATTGAGAAAAGTCGGTCGATCGGCCAAAACATCGGTATCGCTTTCCAGATGTTGGATGATATCATGGATTACACCCATACACCTGAAAGCCTGGCCAAGCCCATTTTAAACGATGTCAAACAAGGGGTTTATACTCTTCCGCTCATTTTAGGCATGGAGACAAGCGATGCCTTTCTTCCTCTTTTAAAAAAAGGGGAACACTTATCCGACAGTGACTTGGCTACTTTAGTCTCTTTACTGCACGAACATGACTGCATCGCACGCGCACACGAGATTGCAAAGACATATAGTGATAAAGCTTTAGCATCTATTGAGATGCTTCCAAGTCATCCTGAAAAAGACGTATTGTATTCATTAACTAAAACACTTCTCACAAGTAATTTTTAAAAAGGAGATCATTATGACACTCAAACAATATATCTTGCTTGCTCAAATGGAATCCACCACTACCAGTTTTTTTCCTGCCTTTATTGGTGTCTTGTACGCTTGGTACAATTATGACTCTTTTCGTTTGGGCTTTTCACTCTTAGGCTTACTTACGGCCGTTCTCTTTCACATTGCTGTTAATATCCGCGATAATTACTTGGATTATTACATCGCAGATAATAAAAATGCAGACCATGCCCAAAAAATGGTGGTGGGCAAGGAAAATATCCCGCTTAAAAATGTCCGTTCAGCCTATTGGATTTCTGGTATTGTCGCTTTGATCATTGGTTTATTTTTAGTTCTTCAAACATCCCTCATCTTGTTCTATATCGGCTTTGGAGGTATGTTGATCGGAGTACTTTATACCATGGGCCCTCTTCCCATCAATAGTACGCCATTCGGTGAATTCTTCGTTGGGTTGTCAATGGGTGTTGGTATCTTTACATCCATGGTTTATATCAACGCGTTTGACGTCATTCAATTTGATTGGATAACCGTCGGTCAGATCATCGTAGCGTCCATCCCAACTTCGATTACGGTCATGTCCATCTCATTAGCTAATAACATTTGTGATCTGGAAGAAGATATTGAAGATGGTCGGTTTACGCTTCCTTATCATATCGGCATAGATAAAGCACTCGTTGTCTTCAAATATTTTTATTACGCCGCTTACATCGCGATTATCCTGTCGATCGTATTTGGGACCTTCCCAAGGTTTGTGGCATTGTCCCTGTTAACTTTCCCTTATGTCTTAAAAAATATTGGTATCTTCATGAACAAGCAAGACAAAAAGACAACCTTTATGACGACGAGCATCAACTCAGCTGTCATTCCGGTGCCGATCATCATTACCTTTTTCATAGGCGCTTGGTTGGACATATGATTATCTCTTTGACAACGTTTTTGAATAATTAAGTGAGGAATGAAAAAATCAGTGATGTTCTGAAAGATGCTCTCCTTCAGTCCTCATCACTGATTATTTTTTTGTTTAAAAAGCCTAGTTAACAGATTTAGTCAGTCTTATCATTATTTATGATACACATGTGCGTATCATAAATAATGATATTTTTTTAATTACATTCTGCGTTCCTTCTGATTCAGGAGTGTATATACAATTTTAGAATGTCATTATTTTAAGACAATTATTTTGGTGTGATTTCAATGTCGGATGTCTCCAATGTTCGCTCATTTGCCCTATACTCTATTAGACGGTCAAGCTCTGATATGTTACCACTTACAGTTATTAACGGATCCCCCTCCTTAACAGGGAAAAATTCCATTTTAATTTTTTGGCGATATCTAAAATTCATAACGTCAAAATACTGTATTGTAAATGTTAATGTAAATTCATTTAACATATTACGCATAATAAATAAAGCACTTGATAATCGAATAGCTATAACTAACGAGTTATTTGTTAAAACTGATCTTGTTATTGGAACAGCATTAAATTCAACAAAAGTACCTTCTAAACTATGATTGTTATTAGATTTAATTTCTGCAGTAATAATTATGGGGTTCAATACAGCTCCGTTACCTATATTAGTTAAAATAATATAGCCAATATCCTCTACATAGGTGCCTCCTTCCTCTGGTAAGGACCATTTTATTAAAATTTCACCTCTGCTTGTCAAACTAGAATCATAATCTTTCTTGAAACTTTCAATAATGAATGGCGCTTTGGATAGTCTTCTATCTTCTCTCAGTCTATCTTCTGCAATTTCTCTATCCTTGCTTGTTTCTTTTTTTGTATATTCAATGGTAATTATAATCCCAGCAACTGACGCAATAGAACCTAATATAGCCCCTACATAACTTCCTAAGAAAGACACCCATTCACTATTACTAATATTACTAGGCACATCATTTCCCACTATAAGCTTATCCATAATAAAAGGAAAGCCCACAATAATAAGGATACTAATAAACGACCAGCCCAACCAAATTTTGTACCTTTCCAATATTTTTCCTATCCTACACTTTAAATTATCTTTCATTTCAAATGCACCATATTCTTTCCAATTTAACCGATTCAGTAATTTATACAAACATCTGTTGTATAAATCCTTTTTTCAGTTCTTTTAATTTCAAAATTTTTATCTCAATCGTGATAATCTTTTCTTCCAGCTTATACAAGAAATTAGAGATTTTTTGTTGTTCCTTTTTACATGGCAGTAACACAGCATACTCCTCAAGATCCCCTTTTGAGATATTTGCTTGGGCAGCACCTTGTCCAGATTGAATCATCTTTGCTTCGAAAAGACCATTTTTTAAATACTGATAAATAAATTCATGATTCACTTTCTCACTTTCCAATTTCAAAAGACCTACCCTTTGGTTCAATACACAGTTCTCATCATTAACCATAGAAACCCTACCAACATTACCAGTTAAGGAAATTAATATGTCTCCTTTTTCAAGTAGTTGATGACTTTGTATATTTGGAGGTAACGTATTCATCTTGTTTGTTTCTGAAGTATTAGCATAACGTTGTCCGGTTACATTTGAAATGGTTAATACTTTATATTTTCCGTCTGGATTATATTCATTACTTTTAAACGCATATCCATTAAGCACTGAAGCTACCATCCCTAGACTAACTATATCCCACTCCGAATAATCATTCCCATCTTCATCTTTGAATCGGAGCTCTTGGCTGAAGATTTTTTGCTGCATGACATTCTTTAGTTCTTTGTAGTTAACCAGTTGTCGCTGATGAAGAGCGATAGTGTTGTCTAATTGTTTGAAGAAGATGCCGATTTTCTCTTGTTCCACTACAGATGGTGCAGAATAACTATACTGATTTAACTCATCTCGGTTGATTTTAGGCATACCTGTTCTCATAGATACAGAGACAGAATATTTGTAAAAAGAGGAGCCTTGAATAATGGTGAATAAAAATGTTTGGGATACACCATTCTTTGTATTTAAAACGTAAGAATCTGCACTAGCTAATCCTTCAAAATCAACCATAGCGTACTTCCCAAGCTGAGGATTAATTTTTCCATAAATAACGTCTCCAGGATAAAAATGGAACTTCCCACTAATCAAATTATCTTCTTTGACACTCTTAACATTACCTAGAATTCTCCCCGTAAATGATTCTATATTACCAGGGCCTATATGCGGTAGACTATCATATTCCCCCGTTTTTGGATTAACCATTTCTGTAGAAATATCAACAGTCTCAGACCACTTACGCTGTTCCCAAGCGTCAGTAAAACCGTTAAAGCGAATGGAAGGATTTTTTTTCATTTTGTTACTCATTTCCATCACCAACATTCATCAATTTCGCGAGCGCATTCTGTAATTCTCGTTCTGCTTCTTCATTCGTACCATGCAATTCTCCGAACAGCGCAAATAATTCTTTCTCTGCTTGAATGATTTCTTTTTGTGTCTGTTGGATTGCGGTTGCAACTTCCTCAAGTGAGATTGGTTCTTCTTCTTCGAATGTGTCCACGTAACGTGGGATGTTCAGGTTGTAGTCGTTCTCCTTGATTTCATCTAGAGTCGCTACATAGCTGTATTTGTCGATTGCTTCCCTGTTTTTGTAGGTAGCTACGATCTTTTCCACGTTTCCGTCGGTCAGGTTATTTTGATTCTTGGCCTTCTCAAATTCGTTGGAAGCATCGATGAAGAGAACGGTATTGTCGTCTTGGCGGCATTTCTTGAACACCAAAATACAAGTTGGGATGCTAGTTCCGTAAAACACATTAGCCGGTAATCCGATGATTGCGTCTAAGTAATTCTTTTCTTCAATGAGATATTGTCGGATAATCCCTTCTGCAGCGCCACGGAATAGGACACCATGCGGTAAAACTACTGCCATTGTACCGTTGTCATCTAGGTGATAGATCATATGCTGAACAAAAGCAAAGTCCGCTTTCGATTTCGGTGCTAGTTTGCCATAGTTACTGAAACGCTCATCATCCAAAAACTTCGCATCTGCACTCCATTTTGCACTGTATGGTGGGTTGGCCACAACAGCTTCAAAACGCATGCCATCAAATTGCGGATTTTCCAATGTATCCCCGATTTCAATATCAAAATCATGGAAAGATACCTCATGCAGTAGCATATTCATACGCGCCAAGTTGTAAGTAGTACTGTTTAGTTCTTGTCCATAATAGTGGCGAACATTTGCTTCCTTACCGATTCGAAGCAGCAATGAACCAGATCCACAAGTCGGGTCATAGACATTTTTAAGGTCAGTTTTGTCTCCTGTCACAATTTTTGCCAGAATCTTGGAAACTTGTTGAGGTGTATAAAACTCTCCCGCTTTTTTACCAGCATTCGCTGCAAATTGTCCGATTAAGTATTCGTAGGCGTCACCCAGCACATCGATTTCCGCATCATCATGCATAAAATCTAATGAGTTCAAATTAATCATAACCTTGGATATCAGGCTGGAACGGGCTTTGACAGAATTACCCAAACGCGATGAAGAGAGATCCATATCATCGAACAAGTGAGTGAAATCTTCTTGGCTATCGTGTCCCAATGTAGATTCTTCTATCTTGTTGATGGCTTTCTCAAGTACTTCCACATCGAAATTACCTTGTTCGCCTTTCTCAATTTCCTTAATTAGCGCGGAATACAGGTCATGCGGTTCGATTACGTACCCGATTTGCGCTATTAGTTCTTCCTTCAGTCCCTCTTGGTACTCTGGATCCTTCCATGCCTCTTCATAACTGATGAGGTCCTCTTCCAAAAGTTTGGCAACACGTTGCTCTGTTTTTTCGGAAAGGTAACGGTAGAAAATCAAACCTAAAATATAATTGCGAAACTCGCTGGCATCCATTGTCCCACGTAAATCGTTGGCGATTGCCCAAAGTTTTTTATGTAATTCTGCTTGTTGCACTTTTTGTTTTACTGATGTACTCATTTTAGTTTCTCCCTTGTAGGTATGTATTTAGTAATGCGTGTACGGCTAATTTTTCTAACTTGATTTTTTTCAGCTGCAATAGTTCTCTTTTTTGCTGCAGACGGTAGATGGCCCCCACTCGTTGTTGCTCTGCCAAATAGGGGCATGGCAGTTCAAACTTGCGCAATTGTTGAAGGTTTAAGCGGGATACAAGACTTGCCCCTTGTTCATTCATGGCAATTTGCTTCCTGATCGTATCCGATTCATTGTAGATGTAGCAGAAGTAATCGGGATCTATTTTGTTGCCATCATAAACGATTCGAATATAATTGGATGTCAGCAAGTGTCCAGCATGCTTTTCGCTGACAACCACGGCCTTGTTTGTCATCAGACTGATCAGAAGCATCCCCGCTTCGACAAGCATCACTTCCGCTTCAGTACGGATGACTTTATCATGCTTCCCATCATCCAAATTGGGCTGAAAAGAGTCTACTGAAAAGTGCTTTCCAGAATAGACAATGTACCCAGGCGCGTTCGTGTTATCTACTTCCCTAATCCGCGTCAGTAATTGCCCTTGCTGGAGCGTTGCGATTTCATCAATTCGACATTTCACCCTTTTCCCTCCTTTGTAATTTTTTGAAATATCACACTCTTAAATCCATCATACCTCAAAAAAATACAAAGTCAATAAAAAATCGAGTGTAATTTATCTAAATTACACTCGATTTTTTATGAATATATCTAAACCCAAATTTTTAGCAAGCAGAACGAGCTGTTTTCTCATAATTATATCTTCTTGCTCATTCATTTTTTTGTCAATGAGTTTTTCGATTTCATTCATGAAATCACAGACAATCTCTTTGTTGTATTCGGTAGCAAAGTGATAAAACATATACATAAATAACTGACTATCAACTATACCATTGGGAAGGCTTTTTTCCATCATCAGATTCTTGAAAGACAGTACCAATTCATAATAGGACATTGAATCTTTATCAGGATATGCCACCTGAATATTCTTCACAGCTGTTATCGTATCCATCTCACTAAGTTGGAATTTAGTTGCCAGTTTATACAGTTTTAGGGACAAAATCTGATTTTCCTGTGACACAGCATCCAGTAATTTCCCCACAACCGGACTGGCCATTACTGCGGATTCAGGCACACCATAATAAAGAGCATTGTCTATATTCCCATATAGTGCATCATCTTTGAATGGTATCTGGTAAGCTCTCAACGCTTCTACAATATACCGTTGTGTCGTTGGTTCTGTTTGTTGCGCAGCCAGGATCCTGATTAGCTCCGCTACGTATTTTTTATGGGCACCCTTCACCGTTATTTTCCCAACCAGCGCATCACGCAATCCGGATAGGATACAATCTATAAATCCCTCATCCACTTCCTGAAGGCATCCAATAAAAGTATCCTTGAAGCCAAGATAGTCATTCGTGAAATTTTGAATGAAGCTGTCAGCACCCGATTCCTTTAGCAAAACGCCGACAAACTTCTTAATGTCTTCACTCCAACAAGCGTACAATTGGTGTATGACTTTTTCTTTATCATCCCCCATCATTGTCTGTTTCGCTTGGATATCATACAAATATGTATTTTCAAACTCTCGAATCGCGATTTTTTTCTTCTCTTTGTTCATCTTCCCTAAATTCAGAATGACCTGGAGTGATTCCTTCTGATGTTTGAGGTATAAAGACAACTTGGTATCGTCTATTTTGGTTATTTTTTTGCTTCTATCCAACCGGGAAATACTATCTATTTGGACGTATTCCTTATTGAGAAACTGTACTTGTTGACAGCTGAATGACCACTCCGGGTCATAATAGAAGCGCTGTTGGACGTATTTCAATTGCACTCCTTTTATATTTATAAAGGCTTGCAGCATGTTTACGCTTTGCTTCTTTAATCCTTCTGAAATTTCCATGACATAAATAAAATCGCCATTATTCAACAACTTTACTTCTTTTAACATTTTTTTCCGAATGGTTAGTCCATCATAAGTCTCATCATTCACTTTTAACTGCAATTCATTCAAAGAATATGGAAACCTCATCACAATTCCGAATCTAACGGTGCCCGTCAAGATACTATATGAAGTATCATTAATGTATGCGGTCATCTCAGGGATGTACTGATTATTCGAAAAAGCGATCATCGTCTTGGGCGATTTGATGTTGTATTTCATCTTGCCATCATTTATTTCGGTACGGTTCATTGCCAAAAAGAAAAGACTCTCTTTTATTTTTTTTTGGTCCGCCTTTTCTACACCGACTCTATTTGGTGGTGAAATTTCATACACATACCCCGGTTTCAACTCGGCCAATGAAGATTCTACCCTTTCTCCATTCGGATGAAGCGTAAATACGCTGGTCTTCACCGAAGCTATCTCTTCCTCTTTAGCTTTTACAAGTGATGATTCTTTCGACTTCACTGCTTTACTTTCCTTTATGGTTTCTTCATAAAGTTCCTTTTGACTGTCAAAAATTTTTTCTTTTGTTGTTGGTTTCTCAATTGTATAGCGTAAATTCTTATGTTTTGCCCCAAATGTTAAATCAACCGGCTCACTTTTCCATCCGATTCCCCCCATGGAAATATTCAACTGTATAGTTTTCAACTTGTGCTGAAAATTAAACACATTAAGCACCACATTTGGCTCTTCATTAGGCTGGAAATCTATAAAATGTGTCGGCACATGCAAATGAACAGCTCTTCGCTGATACTCAATCCTATCTTTAAGAGGCATTTGTTTTGGCTTCTTAAGGATATAAGCACGGGTGTATTCATTTTCAAAGCCATTATTCCGTTTCAAACTATCCCTTATCTTATTTTCGAATCGTTCATTGATTTTAATAGGCTCATTATTTCCTGATTCCATCCATTCAAAATAATTAAAAATTTTCCTCAATACGGTAGCAACTGCCGACGGATTTAGCAAATAAGCATGCATGAAGGATTTCGGTATCTGACCGCGTATATATGCGATGCCGTTCAATTCATAATTAGTGGCGTTCTCCTCCACACTGCCTTCATATTTTCTAAATATTTTGCGTAAATAGGGGAAAAAGAGATCCAGTTTTTCTTTGGTTACTTCTTTTTCAAAGTCCTTCAGATAGATGACATATAGGACATAGATAATCTTGTCTCCTGAACTATCGTTTCCGATGACTCCATGCATCCGAATTGTTTCTACATACTCGTTTCTTGTTGTTTGATAGAAGCTCCAGCATCGATTCTCATAGGATATCTTCATTGCTTCAACGGTGATATCCCGCACATATTTTTCATCCAAGCCTAAGCGCACGGCTAAGGACTCCCAAAAACGCTCACCGGTGTACTCATACATGTCAAAAAGAATCGCATATAGCGACAAAATATCACTTTGTATATGATAAAGGTAAGGATGATTTTTGTAGCTCACCATTATATCCTTGGCCTGTTTCTCAACTAAAGCATATTCTTCAGGCGTGACGTCAATCAACCCGACCAGTGTTTTCTCTTTGTATCGTGTTTCCTTTCTTTTGATCCGTTCAAAAATAGGGGTTAAAGTATCCATACTCTCTTCCTTTAAAATAATATTCAATTATTGGGACCCTAATTAAGGGACAGCATGTTAGACGGACATGAATCTACGGGTGTTCTCTATTACAAACTTAAAAATCCGGTCAATTTTCCTGCGTTTCTTAATGAAATTGCCGTTAATTTGATCGGAAACCCGTTCCCGGTTCAGACTGCCGCTGTACTCATACTCAGCCAAAAATTCATTGACAACGTACGGCTGCAGCTCCACATTTTGGGAAAATTCATAAATCTCCCCTTCGCGCTCTTCCTCTTCGAACTCATTGTACGCCTCATCGAGATTGCTTTCCTTATCGAGCACCGGCACAACCTTATCCAAGAACTTACGAATCAAATCTGACTTCAAGCGCAAATCTTCATTATCAGCCTGATCCAATAGCCGGTGAATGGTAGCGACGTTTTTATCACGCTCATCTTCATCCTCCAGATTAATGTTACGAATCAGGTTCAGAATGTAGCTGACATTTATGGTGTCCGTTTGAATGACATCAATCGCGAAGTCCAGGTTGTCGAGAATGGAAACCTCTTCACCTTTCTCTTTCTTTTTCACCCTTTCATAAATCGCGAAGTACTTGCTCTTGAAATCCTGGTAGTTTTGCTCAACGATTCCGATCGTGTTTTCCGAAAAATCAAATTCGTCAAATGTCCGCAATTTCAACAATAACTTGGATAGTTCCCGGAACAGTACCACAAACTGGTATTGGTCCTCTTCGGCTTCCAACTGGTCCACTGATTCCGGTGTCGGTGCCAGTTGCAGTAGAGAAGCTAATGCTGTCCTGAATTCTGTCAAGTATTCCCCATAACTAGCCATCAGCACTGTGTTGGTATCGTTGGTCTGCGAGTACAACTTAATCGCTTCATCCGTTTGATACTTCAGATTGCGATAACATACGATGTTCCCATATGGTTTGGTTTCCTTTTCAATCCGGTTTGTGCGGGAGTATGCCTGCAACAACGTGTGGTATTTCAGATTCCGGTCCACATATAGCGTATTGAGCGGCTTGCTATCGAAGCCAGTCAAAAACATATCTACCACTATCAGAATGTCCAGTCTTTCGCCCGGAACACCTTTCTTAATACGCTTGGAAACATCGGCAAAATAGCCGTTGAAATTATCCGTTGCGAAATTTGTGCCGAATGTTTCGTTGTAGTCCTTCATGATGCGTTCCAGGCTATCGCGCGAGTGTTCCGTAGAAATGTCCTCATTTCCGGGTTCGTTTGCGCCATAGGTGAAGATACTCGCGACATTAATGTCTTCGGCATGTTGCTTGAACAAATCATAGTATTTGATTGCCATCTTAATACTTTGGACGGTGAAGAGAGCGGTGTATTGCTGGTTTTTGGTTTTTTTACGATGGTTCTTCAGGATATGCTTGGTTATGTCCTCCAGCCTTTCGTCTGCCATCCACACTTCGTTCGTGTTGATGCCAGCCACCCTATCCTGGTCCTCTTCATCGAACTGTCCCCGGAAGGTACTAATGTACTCCACGGAAAAACCTAATACATTTCCATCACGGATGGCATCTTTAATCAAGTAATGATGCAAGCACTTCTGAAAAATATCGGCTGTGACTCTGCCATCCTGGCTTGGATTCTCCGGGAAACGCGGCGTTCCGGTGAAGCCAAAGTACTGGGCATTTCTGAAATGCTTACGAATCAGTTTATGCATTTCTCCAAATTGGGTACGGTGGCATTCATCAATGATGAAGACAACCCGGTCTTCCTTGTAACTGTCAATCACCCTGTGACCCGATTTGATGGCATTGGACATCTTCTGAATAGTCGTCAAAATCAAAGGTTTTGTTCGGTCCCCCATCTGTTTCAAAAGCTTACGGGTGTCATCGGTCATGTCCACAGAATCCGCTTCGAATTTATTAAATTCAGCCAATGTCTGGGAATCCAAATCCTTCCTGTCCACCAGGAAAAATACTTTCTCGATGCTTTCTTCCTGGGCAATAATTTGGCTGGCCTTAAACGAAGTCAGCGTCTTCCCGCTCCCGGTCGTATGCCAAATGTAGCCATTATTTCTCGTTTCCAATGCCTGGCGCACTAGCGCTTCAACCGCATAAACTTGGTACGGACGCATGACCATCAGCACCTTGTCTGTCTCATTCAATACCATATAGCGCGCAATCATTTTGGCCAGGCGACATTTTTCCATGAAGCTTTCCGCGAATTCACTCAGCACATTGATGCGGTTATTTTCTACGTCCGACCAGTAGAACATATGGCTCTTCATGATTTCCCCATCACTATTGGAAAAATATCGCGTCTCTTGACTGTTGCTGATGACGAAAATCTGAATATAACGGAACAATCCGGTATAGGTATGTTTACGGTAGCGCATAATTTGATTGAACGCTTCCGTCATGTCCACACCACTGCGTTTCAGCTCCACCTGCACAAGAGGCAGTCCGTTAATTAGGACGGTCACGTCATAGCGGTTGGCGTACTTCCCTTCCATGCTAATCTGATTGGTGACTTGGAATGTGTTTTTGCACCACTCCTTCGTGTTGAACAGCTCCAAGTACAAGTTCGTACCGTCATCTCGTCTAAGTAGGACTTTATCCCTTAATATTTTGGCGCTATCGAAGATACTTTTCCCGTTTATTTGAGTCATCAGACGTTCGAATTCTTTATCGGTAAGGGGTTCTTCCCCTATTTTCATACTATTACGTTGTTCCAGCACCATTCGGAAGTTCTCAACCATCGTGGCTTCACTTTTTACTTCCGGTACCCATTCGTAGCCTTTTGATACAAGCTGCTCAATCAGTTTATATTCCAGTGCTGTTTCACTCTGGTATGCCATTCAACCACTCCTCATAATACGCAAAATATTCCGAATTACTTTCCTTCTATTATCTCAATATATTGGTATTATTTCAATAGTGATTGAATTTGGCTTTTAACTCATTATTTTGTACTTTATTGCAGTCTAGATTCCCTAAAAAATAAAAACGGGCAAGAAAACTATTCATAGTTTTCTTACCCTATAGCAAAATGTTCCCAATCAAGTCTTTTATAATAATCCATTGTATGCTATGGCTTCCTTATCTAGTTTAACTAAATCTTTCCGCGTTGATTGAAAACTATTGCCTTTTTCTCGAATTAAATGAACTATCTCTGAAAACCTATCTAAGCTTTCAGCATTATTCGAAAATCTATCACGTTATTTCTTCATGATTCAATGTAAATTTTCAGAAAAATCCTCCTCTTACACTACATCTGTCCGATGAATTTTTGATAGGCTAATACAAGCATTAGAAATCACGGAAATATAAATACTACATTGTATCCCTCAACATCCTATGAGCGAACCCCACTATCCCTTCATACCTACCACTCTCAATAAGCCTCTCTAATTCCATTAAATTCACACCACGCAGAATAATCTGTTGCTTGTTTTCCAACAATGAGATGTTTACTCGAATTTTTTGATCAGGGACGTCCCCCGTACTCGGATACAAGATAATGGGATTAATCTTCCCTTCACCAATGGACAAACCATAATTTGAGAGTTGGTACAAATCCGATGTGGATACATTGTTTTCAATCAAATTTTTATATTTAAAATCAATGATAGTATGTAGTTTGCCACCTTGAAAAACCATCAAGTCAGGTCGGATAGAAACCGGCGCTTTATTGAAAGGATTTGAATCATCCTCGTATTTAAAAATCGTTCGATTGGAAACCTCAGCCATAAATCGATATTCAGGGACATAAACATTAAAAACCTTGGTTAAGTAATTCTGGAATAAGCTGTTCATGTTAACCCAAATCGATTTACCGAGTCGATTCCCTTGTGCGATACCAGTAACCGTTAATAACCAGCTTAAATAATTCAGCGGAATTTTGTAGGCCTCTTCCAGTCTTGTTAATCGAGAAACTATCCCCTCAAGAAACTTGATACTGAGGGAGATGGTTGAAACGGAAGTGTAGTTTCGTAACAATAGATTGATTTTATTGACTATAAAGGGATTGCTACTCTCTTTTTTAAAGTACAATAGCCCGGATTTGATTACTTGATTCAGTGGTTGATTGGTTTGAAGCATTTGGTATTCAATCGGTGTCCGTTCTGTGACAACTCCTTGTTTTACGAGTTCTTTAAGGTTTATTTTACCTTTGATGTAAATTTCATTGTTGTGCACTGAAACGTACTTCTTTCTGATTTGAGCACTCAGCTTTTCAACTAAATCAAGCCATTGAAGAATTAATAAATCACGAAAAGAGTTTTCTCCCGCGCCTAATTGGGCTAAATTTTCTTCATTAGCTGGAATAAACCCATGCAGGAATCCAATCATTCTAATCATCGAGAGAGAGGTAATTTTAGGCTCGATTACTAATGAAAAAGACTGATTCGCTTCAAAGCCGACATTTGAATTAGCAGTAATTAGGATTCCTTCATTAGTGAGACTCGTTTTGATGATGTTTCTTTTTTGTAAATCGAGCAATTCCTGAAGTGTCGCATCATCATAATCTGACAGCTTTACTGTTTCCCATTCTTTCATATGGATTGTTTTTAAGACCATCATAGCACCTGTTCATCTAAGGCTTCGACCAAGTCAGAAAATTTCGTCTCTGATAGTAAATCATTTCTAAGACGATTTGATGAATCAAATATTTTTCGCCCTAATATTTTTTTTAGTTGATCGGTATTATTGTAGGTATATTCCTCCAGTAATGGGATAATCTCATACTTAATAACATCAACGAACTGTGCGGGTTCAGAAATTACCGCTCCTTTTGAAAGGAAATAAGAATGTCCAATTTGTAAATCCCTACCTTCTGATCCCAGTGTATCTACAATTCGTTCATTAACAGCAAGGAGCCAGTCACTTATGTTGATTTCAGCTCCTGTTGCTACTTTTTCAAGCTCCAGGTCTTCACCCGTTCCTTCTTCATCCCCTGATACTGGGGACTCTTGGATAACTTGATTTATTAGTTCGTAATCTGTTTCCAGGTTTATAAAACCGAACCGGCGCCTTAAAGCTAAATCAATCAGGGAGACTGATTTATCAGCATTATTCATTGTTCCAATTATGTAGAGGTTACTAGGTACCGTAAACCTATCTTTTGAAACTGAAAGGTCTATATACTCACCACGTTTGGTATTCTCGATTGAGTAAATCAATTCACCAAAAACTTTCGTCAAATCTGTCCGATTGATTTCGTCTAAAATTAAGTAATAATTTTTATCGGGTTTCAATGCAGCTTTGTTCGCGAATTCTTTTAATACACCTTCTTTTACATTAAAAACTAAATCACCATTGATATTTTCAGGACGTAAGCCTTCTACAAATTCTTCATAACCGTAGTTTGAATGCATGACAACTACTTTGATTTGTTCAGAACTTTTAACTTGGTCTTGTTCCTCAAAGCGTAAATTAACAAAACTATTCTGGTAGTTTTGTCGAGCCACTAATTCATACACCGTATTTAAGGCCCAATACGATTTACCGGTTCCTGGTGCGCCTGTCAGTATAATTTGCTTCTTCTTCATCAATAGCGAGTTGATTTCCCTCATAATCCCTTTAAGTGGTTTTATTTCTTTTCTGTTTGGCAAGATTGTAGAAGAAACCGTGTCGCCCTTCTCAACTGCCAGTTCCACGTTTACTTGATCTTTTATAGGGTAAATTCTGTTGATTAGTTTTGGCACTTTTCCACTGATTTCAAAAGTATCTTTGACTTTGTGCCAAACAATGGGCACACGGTGTTGAAAGGCTTCCTCGTTTATAAATTCATACTCCCCTTTTAAGACGCCAACATATTTAGCCTCCCGCTCATCAACAAGCAAAAGTACATCGTTACGCTTCAGGCCTATCGTTAATGAGTTGATTTGTGTAGCACTATACTCCCGATAATCAATTCCTTTAGTAAACTCTCTCAACTCTTTTGTGGAGGTAAAGTCAGACAAGTCTCTGTTTAATTTTATAGGTGGGAAGAAATATTCTGATTGAATCATCTTATTAAGGTCGGATGCAGAATATTTGTTGAGTTCCACTTTATAGTAATTTGTTGAACCTAACTCGAAGACGGAATAAACAATTTTGCTTAAATTTGGATGTGACAAGCCAATCCTTTTTACAAGTTCGTTATAAAGGAAGTCAAGAATATAGGTGTTATTTTCTTCCTCCACCGAAATTTCATTTACAAATGGATGCTTGAGCTTTACCAATAAGGATCTGAATGTGTTCATTGAGGAAAAATCTGAAATTTTTTCTGGATAAAAAAGATGGAAATATTTATGAACCCACCCATATTGATAAAAGCGAGCAAGTTCTTGATCCACTTCAATCGCTTTAATCATTTCGCGAACATCTTCTAAAGTTTCATGCGGGCTATTCTCAATGTGATGATGTAGTTTAACTAGGTTTTGTCTAATTTCATAAGCTCTTTCTTGTGCCGCCTGATCGGAAATAGGAACTTGAGAATTCCCCTCCCATTTTACCCATTGATCGAACTTATTAGAATGAAAAATCGTGAATTTACCAGCCGTTCCCCCACCGATGCCGCCAAAGTTACTTGTATTGAAATCCTCATCATTTTTAAATTCCAAATGATAAACCAGACTATCTCTATTTTTTGAGTTCATCAAGTTTTCAAGAGCTTCCTCCGGTGTCATCCTCTCTAATACTTCTTTCGAAAATTTGGTTGTAAAATAATTCCGTTGCTCTGCCAACAAATCATCATTTACAAAATTTATAGAGTTTTTTAAACGCTCGTATTGTTGACACAGGAAACCAACTATTTCTTCAATATTTTTTTCCATACTGTTCCTCCTTAATTATGATATTCATGACTCCCGCGCACGTTCACTTTTCATCATTTCTAGGAATCATTATGCAGTTATCCTTGTTTTTTGTTATCGTATTGTTTGCATAAAAACGACTTTATATTCAAGCCCATCAATGCCTACAGTGAGTATAGCTTGGATGACTCCCTTATCCTCTACCTGCACTGAGCCAAACGGATATTTCATTTTGTTTTTATTATCTCAATATTACTAAGCTTATTCAATGCTTCTTAACGCTCCCCACCTTGACAAATCATACTTAATCATTTATAATAGTTAACATATGTTAATCATTAACAAATATGAACTAAAGGATGGTTCGATGGAAAAAAATCCGAATACCCCTGTCACTGAAATACTCACACACATCAACCGCTTAAAGCTACAACGTCAATCCCAACAAAAAACTGGGCGCGGAACCGGAATCGTTCTTTCTTACCTCTATGACAATGACACTAACGTCATTCCCAGCGAGCTCGGAAAAATGATGAATGTCTCTACACCCCGTATCACGACTATTCTCAATAAACTGGAAGCTAAAAACCTGATTGAACGTAACATCTCACCTGAAGATCGCCGCAATGTTTTTATTACCTTGAGTGATGAAGGCCGAAAAATTGCCGCAGAGAAAAAAGCCCAACAGGAAAAGCTTATTCAAACGCTGGTGAGCCGGGTCGATGAACAGGACATCCAGGCTTTTATCCGCGTATTGGACGCACTGGAAATCGTTATCGATGAACAAGGTTGGGAACTTTAATAGAGGAGCGTGATTGATTGAGAAGAATCAATACAAGAGAACTGGACAAAGAAATTACTGCGCAGCCACCAAAAGTCACACGCCAATTGCTGAAACGCATCTATTTATATTTGAAACCTTATCAACTTCAAGTCGGCTTAAGTATTCTTGTTATTCTCTTTGCTTCTCTCCTCGGTGTTCTGCCCTCCATGCTGACCGGTCGGATCATCGACGAAGGCTTTATCGGCGGAAACTTCAACAAACTCGTCACCCTCATCGCAGCATCGTTTTTTGTTTTGATTTTGACAGGACTGGTCGGTCTTTTGCAAAGTTACTTGGGTTCCTGGCTGTCTCAAAACATTGGAAAAGATATGCGCAACCACCTGTACGGCCACCTTCAAAAACTCTCGCAAGGCTTTTACTCTTCCGGCAAACAAGGCGAAATCATTACCCGTATGACCAGTGATATCAGCGGTGTTCAAAGTTTCGTAACGGGAACATTGACGCAAACCATCGCCAATCTCGCAACACTCACAACCTCCATGTTCGCTATGTTCCAACTAAACGGGGCTTTAGCCATTGTGGCTATTTTGATTGTGCCGCTATTGATTTTTCCGATTAAAATGGTCGGCAAAAAGCGTTGGGAACTCACCAATGAATCCCAAGATTTGAACGATGAAGCCAACGAAATCTTAAACGAAACGCTGAGCGTCAGTGGCCAACAACTCGTAAAGCTCTTTACGAAAGAAGAGACTGAGTACACGCGCTACCGTACCATCAATGAAAATCTGACCAAAGTTAAAATAAAAGAAACAACAGTCGGCCGCTGGTTCAGGATGATTGCCCAGACTTTCGTCGAAGCCGGTCCGATGTTCATTTATTTGGTCGGTGGTTTTATGATCCTCATAAATAAATACCAAGGGCTGACAGTTGGGGATATAACCGTCTTGGTTGCCTTGATGTCCCGCATGTACAGACCGGTCATGCAACTGATGGATATCCAGATTGAATTTATCCGCTCACTCGCCCTCTTCACCCGTATTTTCGATTATTTAGATATGCCGGTAGAGATCGAAAACAAACCAAACGCCACACTTCCAACAGACATTACAGGTGATTTGCGCTTTAACAACGTCACATTCCATTACAACGAACAATCGCCTATTCTGAAAGGAATCAACTTCCAAGTGAACGAAGGCGAAACACTCGCGATTGTCGGTCCTTCCGGTGCTGGGAAATCAACTATTTTCAATCTTATCCCCCGCCTTTACGATGTGATTGGCGGCGAGATTAAAATGGGCGGTCACGATATCAGAGACTTGGATCTTCATTTCCTGAGACAAAATATCGGGATGGTTACCCAGGAAACGTACCTTTTCAACGCATCCATCCGCGAAAATTTACTCTATGCCAAGAGTGATGCGACTGAAGAAGAACTGATTCAAGCCTGTAAGGAAGCCAACATCCACACCTTCATTTCCAATCTGCCGGATGGTTACGACACACAAGTTGGAAATCGTGGCATTAAGCTGTCCGGTGGTGAAAAACAACGCCTATCCATTGCCCGCGTGTTTCTGAAAGATCCAAAAATCTTGATTTTGGACGAAGCAACATCCAGTTTAGATTCGCTTTCTGAAGGGTTGATCCAAGAAGCCTTAAGTTCCTTACTTAAAAATAAAACAAGTTTGGTCATTGCGCACCGCTTATCGACAGTCATGTCTGCCGATAAAATCATCGTTTTGGAAAATGGCCAAGAAGTCGAAAGAGGGACGCACCAACAGCTGCTGCAAAATGACGGCATGTACAAATTAATGTACGAAACCCAGTTCAAGCCATACCTCAATGAGGATAGGACGCTCGTGTCCGCGTAGACTAAACGAAAGAAGCCCCACCGTAATCAGATGTTGATTACAGTGGGGCTTCTTGCATTATTTACTCTTCTTATTTGATGCTTGGAGGGTCTTCAAGAGGATATCAAATTGCCCCTTGAAGGACGTGATATCATCAAAGATATCTTCACCTTCGTTCAATAATTTGACAGTTACCCAGCCCAATGCAGCTGTAATCGTACTGGCCACTGCACCGTTTATAGCCGCTCCGGCAACAGTCCCTACAGTCGGTACCATTTTCAAAAGATTCCCGACAACACTTCTGCCTAATCCCACGACAACAAGCTCTTTAGATAATGCAGAGCCTAAGTTCTCTGACCATGACTGCTCGAATGTTTTATGCAGGCGTGACATCATTGTCAGTTGAACAGGGACTAATAGAAACGCATCCGAGAAAGGAATTGGTGAACAACCAATAATTGCAGCTGTCAACGTCGCAGCATGAATAGTTTTATAACATTTATTCCGGATCTCAGGATCAACCCCTACAAGAAACTCATCAAAGATCTTTTCATACTGCTCTTTACTGTTCGATAATATTTTTTCAGCTTGTTGTTTAGATTTATCAAATGATCCCATTATTATCGTCGCTGTCTTTTGAGGCAGCTTCTTTAGTACTTCATTGAAGAACATGGAAAATTCATTGGTTTCTTCCATAATAACTTCTTCTCCATCTTCTTGTTTTTTCTTCTTGAATGAATTTTTATCAAACCTTTTTTTCATTAATAATCTCTCTTTCTATTATAGGATGTGTATTTCTTACGAATTCGCATACAATGAGAGCGTTTTATTTTTTCGATAATTATATCATATCAAAAATGAGACGCTAACAATTTTAATGATTGAAACTGATCACAGAAAAGAGGAATAGTGAATCTTCTAATTTCAACTTCCTGTGTTTCCTATAAACTTAACACATTATAAAAGACCTTATTTTGTAACTCTCACAAAACAAGGTCTTTTATATTCTATTTTTTTCACATCTAATCCCCAGCAGCTGAACTATCCGGTTATTCCGGATAGTTGCACAGTTATTAAATACCCTGCATAGCTACGAAAGCATCCCGCTTTAGTGTCACAGGCGTAACCGGCTCCGTTAATAATGCTAGGGCATTTTCCAATTCAGCCAGGAGTAGTCTATCAAGTATTATCTCCATGTTGTTTCAAGTCCTATCTTAAATATTCCAACCAGCAATATTTTTTGATTACGCAAAAGTCAGCCCCAAATCACCGACTTTTGCGTAAAGAATGCCACAATTGTGCAAAGGTCATCCTAAATCACCTAACTTTTGCACAACCAACCTGTCCTATCAAGAACGTCGCAGAAAGGAAGATGGATTACCGGACACCCCTAGATTACAATTAATGATTATTGGTATTTTGGACATATTTAATCACAGTCTCCTTAAACTCAGCTCTAAAACGTGCTAAGTCAACTCCCGTAATCATTTGTACATTCGGTTTTTGAGGAGCGCGAATCCGGGCATCCACATAAGTCATACCTCTTGTTTCACAGCTGTCATAACTGACATCAATTTTCAAATCCTCTGTTTCAAAAACTTCAGGATGAAGCAGGTGTACCAGAGGGACAACATCATTCGGGGTACAACTCATGCCAAAACCCAAGCTATTATAAATAGACATTGAATTCTCATTTATCGTTAACATAAACTGACCTAGTCTCTCATCATATGACGCAATCTCCAGTAAATCTTCCTTGTAGAGCCTTGCTAATTCAGTTACATCTAAACCTGCTAGGACAATAGGAAGACCAGAGTTGACAACGACGTGCGCAGCATGTGGATCAACGTAGAAATTAAATTCACCTGTCGTTGTAATATTTCCGCCTTTGAGTCCGCCACCCATAATGATTATCTTTTCAATTTTATCTGCCAGTTCTGGATAAGCTTTCAGTAAAATGGCGACATTCGTTAGCGGCCCAACCGCCGCTATGATTACTTTCTCCGTTGTATTTCGTAAGATAGCAACATATGATTCAAGAGCGGTTTTTTCGGATAAAGGCGCAAAGCTGTCAAATTCGTATCCACTCATCCCATTGGCACCATGGATATCATCCGCAAAACTTGGTTTTACCACTAATGGCATATTACTTCCCCGACAAATAGGTATATCATGGCGATTTAAAAAGGCCAATACACCCTGCGTGTTGTTGGTTGTATGATCAACATTTACGTTTCCCGCTACGGTATGAACGGCCAGAATTTCAATTTCTTCAGAAGCAATGGCATACAACAAAGCCATTGCATCATCTATCCCTGGATCACAATCAATAATAATTTTATGTGTCATTTTATCATTCTCCTATAATTTCGCTCGTCTCATTCGTACGCACACGCAAAAACCCTGCACCAATCATGGGCTTTGTGCAGGGTTTTGCCATCAGTCTTTGCCCAAAACCTCTTCTAATGTAGGAATGGAGTTGGACGCTCCCTTAATACCAATACAGAGACTGCTTGCGATACTTGCGACTCGCAACACTTCCTCCATGGGCTTATCTTGCATAATGCCACCCATCGCATAACCCGTGAATGTATCCCCCGCACAAGTCGTATCCACAACTTCTGTCTTGAAAGCAGCTTGCTTCACAGTACTTTGGCCGTCAAAATATATGACGCCATGCTCCCCGAGTGTCAAAATGATATGACTATTTGGGTAAACTTCATGCATTTTTCGAATGCTCGCATCTGCATCTTCCAAACTTGTAATCGCAAACGCTTCTGTTTCATTCAAAATAAAATAATTGACCTGATCCAAAGGTGCTTGTAGTAAAGTCGCATTCATAGGCGATGGATTTAAAAATACCGTGTGCCCAAACTGCTTTGCACGACTGATAATATAATCAATATTTGAAACTTCATTCTGTGCAAGCACATAACAAGGCTCGTCTTTGAATTGCTCAAAAACAAAATCGATTAAATCTTTTGATAATTCTAAATTCGAACCCCCATCAACAATAATGGCATTTTCTCCAGCCTGGCTAATTTGGATGACGGCATGTCCAGACTGAATGGGACTTTCAAAAATATAATCCGTATGAATGCCATTTTCATGAAGCATCTGTTTTAATTCGCTACCATCCGGGCCCACAACGCCAACATGGTACACGTCGCAGCCAGCGCGACTCAATGAAACAGATTGATTGAGGCCTTTACCACCTAAAAAATCCGAATACTTCAAACTTGAAATCGTCTGGCCAGCCTCAACAAACGCCTCTACTTGATAAGTACGGTCATAATTCAGCGAACCAAAATTTAATACTCGCATAAGACTCCTTCCTTTGTTAAGTAATTAAATACTACAGTTAACGAACACAACACCGTAGAATTGTATGTTTAAAAGATTTTCTAATCTGAAAATATCATATCACTTGAGCACCGTCAATCGCATTAAGATATAACTAGGTTCTATTATCAAGACGAATTGCATCCATATCTTCCTATATCGACCATTTCCGTGTCAATCTTTGCACAACACCAAATCGGGTTAATTTTGTATCTATATCAATTAACTCTACAGGGATATTCTGTTACCGAGTAAAAACGCCTGCTAATAACGCTAAGGCCTTCTCCAATTCAGTGAGGAGTAGTCTACCTAGTATTATCTCCATGTTATTTCAAGTCATTTCTTGAATATCCCAACCAGCAGCATTTTTTGATTACGCAAAAGTCAGCCCAAAATCGCCGACCTTTGCTTAAACAGCCTCACAACTGCGCAAAGGTCCACCTCCCAAGCCAGACCTTTGCGCGCTAAATGGCTTCTCAACGCAAAGGTCACCCTAAATCGCCTAACCTTTGCGTAAACAGACTGTTCCACCTACTCACGACCGGTTAGTGGTGCTCTATAAGGCATCGCCCAACCTAAATCATGAGTAATTTTTGTGTCTATTTATGATACGGCTCCCCTTTAATAATCCGAAACGCTCGATAAACCTGCTCCACTAAAACCAACCGCATCAGCTGATGTGGGAACGTCAACTTCCCAAACGAGATCTCCTCATTGGCGCGTTTGAGCACTTGCTTGCTTAATCCCAGCGAACCGCCGATAATGAAAGTGATATCACTTTTACCGGTGATGCCGAGGTTTTCAATTTTTTTAGCGAAATCAACGGAATCGTATTGTTTGCCGTTAATGGCCAGGGCGAAAACATAGCTTTGATCGCTGACTTTGGCGAGGATGCGTTCGCCTTCTTTGTCCTTGATCATTTCCATTTCTTTGTCACTCAAATTTTCGGGTGCTTTTTCGTCGTTGACCTCGATGATTTCGAGTTTACAGTAGCTGCCCAGACGTTTGACATACTCGGCGATGCCTTGCTTCAAATATTTTTCCTTTAACTTTCCAACTGTTATAATTTTGATATTCATATGATTACGCCCCTTTTTTAAATTCATCTTCATGTTAGAGAACTTTGGGCGTTCGTGCAATACCAAATCGAAAGGAGTGAAGGCTTTGCGCAATTGGATGGATGGTTGGCACACCTCTTTAAAAATTAGTGTCAGTTTTCTGGTCATGATTTTAATCGGTTTTATTTTCCTGATTCTACCTTTCAGCCAGGCTCCCGGTTCGGAAGCGACCTTGTTTGACCACTTTTTCCATGCCGTTTCACTCGTTACCGTGACGGGACTGGTTATTCATCCAGTCGCCCATACCTATTCCCTCTTCGGCCAGATTGTTTCATTAATATTGATGCAGGTGGGCGGGCTGGGACTCATGACCATCGTGGCCAGCGCCATTGCTTTTATGGGCAAAAAAATGAATCTGAGGGACAAAATGGTCGTGCAGGCCAGCATCAACCGCGAAGATGCGACGGATTTCAGATCATTCATGCGTTTGATTTTAAGGTACGTTTTTGTTTTCGAAGGTATTGGCTTTATCTTGTTATCATTCCGTTTCGTACCTGATTTTGGTTGGGGAAAAGGCTTGTTTACCGCTTTGTACCTAGCGGTTTCAGGATTTACAAACGGTGGATTTGATACGTTAGGTGCGGTGTCACTTACTGCGTATGTCCATGACCCCTTGGTTAATATTGTCATAGCCCTATTGATTTTCCTCGGTGGGATTGGTTTCCATGTTTGGTTTGACGTTTCCCAACTCATTCGCAAATGGCCACAACGAAGCCGACGCAAGAGTTTGCGTTATTTTTTCCAGGAACTCACCCTCCATTCCCGATTGGCTTTATCGGTCAGTTTATATTTGATTGTCTCGGGGACCCTTACTTTTTTGTTGGTGGAATTCAATAACCCGGATACCATCGGCAATTTTACGACCGGACAAAAATTATTGGCCAGCTTTTTCCAAACGATCACGATGCGGACAGCCGGTATGACTACAATCGATTTTACTGAAGTCCATTCCTTTACGCTGTTCTCATTTATACTTTCGATGTTTGTGGGTGGTTCGCCCGGGAGTACGGCTGGTGGAATCAAAACCACGACGTTTGCGATGGTTGTTTTATTGATCATCAATGAGAGCAAGGGGCAAAAGAACGTTAATATCTGGAACTATACTTTGCCTGTTAATCTGGTTCGAAACGCAGTGGTGATTTTCCTGATTTTCCTGGCGACGTTTATCGCCGGAACGGGCTTGTTGTCGTTATTGAATCCCGAAGTTAATTTCATCTTATTGATGTTTGAATCGGTTTCGGCTATTACAACGGTTGGGATGTCGGCGCGACTGACGCCGACTTTGGGCGTTATCAGCCGGATTATTTTGATGCTGATGATGTTCATTGGGCGGATTGGGCCGATCACGATGGCTGAAACGTTGGCACGTAAGGATAAAGAAACAAAAAACATCCAATTTACCGATGGAAAAATCATTTTAGGGTGAAATCTGCACAAATAAATAATTGCTATCTTTTTTCATTTTTTCGTATTAAAATACGTCTATCCTAAAACATTTTCAGAAAGAAAGGGAATGTTCATTTTGCTAAATAGAATGGAAAGCTGGACCGCCTCACAAAAAATTGCCTCCAGTTTTGCGACCGTGATATTCATTGGTTCGCTTTTACTATCTTTACCAATCAGTCAACTCCCGACCTCAAACGCTACTTATATAGATAATCTTTTCTCAGCTGTTTCGATGGTATGTGTGACGGGGTTGTTTACCGAGTCCATAGCGGATTCATATACGCTATTTGGGCAAATCGTTTCGATGATACTTATTCAAATCGGCGGGTTGGGACTGATGACCTTGATTGCTTACTTCATCACCCAAATTTCCAAACACAGAATTGGTTTCCGGAATAAACTTGCTGTCCAGGAGGGAATCAACCGCGGAGATGGGAAGGATTTCCGGACCTACATCGGCACCATCATCAAATATACAGCCGTTATCGAAGGAACAGGCATGCTTTTGCTTAGTTTATATTTTGTACCGGAATTTGGCTGGGCAAAAGGTTTGTTTACCTCCATGTTCCTGGCAATTTCCGCCTTTTGTAACGCGGGCTTTGACACGATGGGAAATATAAGTTTAATCGAATATGTTCACAACCCTCTCATTAACCTGGTTATTGCTGCCTTAGTTATTTTGGGCGGAATCGGGTTCTCGGTTTGGTTTGACGTTTCCAACATGGTCCATGCTTCCGTCAAAATGAAGCAAACACCGTCATTGATGCGTCGCCTACGTTCTTTAACCCTTCATACGCGTCTCGCCATTGCGATGACGGTGGTCCTCCTTGTGGGTGGAACATTTATGTTTCTCCTTCTGGAATATTCAAACGACGCCACTATCGGCACTTTTTCTTTCGGGGAAAAAGTACTGGCGAGTTTCTTCCATACAATGACGATGCGGACTGCGGGTTTTGCAACTATTGATTACACAACCATCACCCCTATTTCCATGTTCATGAGTGTGATTACTATGTTCATTGGCGGTTCGCCTGGAGGGACGGCTGGTGGGATGAAAACAACCACATTCGCGATTGTCTTGTTGATGATTTATAATGAAATCAGAGGGCAAAATAATGTGAATGTGTTCAATCACACAATTCCACAAAATGTGGTGCGACAATCACTTACGATTTTTATTGCTATGTCAGCTACGTTGGCACTGGGGACAAGTTTGTTATTAATGTTTAATCCGGACGTGAACCCATTGTATTTATTGTTCGAAGCTGTTTCGGCATTAGCGACTGTGGGTGTGTCAGCTAACCTCACCGTTACTTTGGAAATACCAAGTCAGTTTGTTATCATGTTTCTTATGTTTGCAGGCCGAATTGGTCCTATCACGTTAGTGGATAGTTTGGTTAGAAAAAATAGAATGGTTAAAGACATTGCCTATACAAAAGGCAACATTATCATTGGTTAGGAGAGTCACGTTATGAGTAAATTAATCGGCATCCTGGGACTGGGTATCTTTGGATCCACCATCGCCAAAACCTTGGCTGAGTTCGGTAGTGATGTTATTGCCATTGACATGGATCAGGATAATGTAAATCGCGTTGAACCTTATATTACTAAAGGGGTAGTCGGGGATTTCACTGATCTAGAACTATTGCGAACAATCGGTTTGGAAGACTGTGACGCGGTTGTTATCGCAACGGGAACCTATTTGGAAGCAAGTGTGCTGGGTGTTTTGAACTGCAAGAAATTGGGGATCAAACGTATCATTGCCAAAGCGAAAAACAAGAATTACCGTGAAGTATTGGAAGAAATTGGCTCGACCGTCGTGATTCAACCGGAAAAAGAAGCCGGTATTCGCGTGGCGAAAAACCTGTTACGGACGAATATTGAAGATATTGTGCGTCTGGATGAGTCAACATCGGTGGTGGAATTCTATCCACCAGAGCGTTGGCTAGGTAAAACTTTAATCCAGTTAGACCTACGTCGTAAATACGATATCAATATCATTGGCATGCGCCGTACTAAAAATGGCAAATTACTCGTTTCTTTTGATCCCAATGAACCCATTACTGAAGATTTTGTTTTAGTGGGGATTACGGAATCCGACAAGTTCGAACAAGTCGATTACTTGAATCAATTAAATTAATCATGTTGAAAAGCAGTTGGGAACTTATAAAGTTCTTAACTGCTTTTTATTTTGTGCATAACTGTTCAGTTTTCCACCTCTCCCCACAAGTTATGCACAGAAGTTATGCACATGTACACACGTTCGCTACTATATTTAGGAACTATTTTTGATTTCAATCAAGATGTTGTTTTCTGAAAATATCACTCTCCCATGATAAAAAATAGTTATGCCCAGACAACTTTCACAATCTTCAGGTTGTTTAATCAACGTTTGATACCGTTATTTCACAAGTCGAGTGGAGTTGTCAACATCGTTTGTGGAAAACTGTGGATAACTTTTTATCTTATAAACACCCGAATAACCGGCTTTCAAAAGGTTACTCACATGCTATTTATACTTTTCCTCCTATTTATCCACAAAAAAAGAAAAAAGACACTCGTGAGAGCATCTTTTTCCACTATTTTTTCCATGTCCGTGGAGCGAATAGAATTAAGATCGGAAATATCTCCAATCTGCCGGCCAACATACTGAAGGAGAGAATAATTTTAGATAAATCATTCAATTCCGCAAAACTATGCGCGGGGCCCACTACTCCCAATGCCGGGCCAATATTATTGAAAGTGGCGGCAACCGCACTAAATCCCGATAGGAAATCCGGTGCGTCCAACGTTATCAATACAAGGATCCCGGCAAAAAGGAGGAAATAAATGACAAGGTAATTTGCAACACTATGCTTCGTATTTTTGTTTAATGATTTTTTATCATACAAGACTGTCACTATGCGGCTCGGATTGGCCATTCGTTTAATTTCCGCTACAAATATTTTTGCGTAAACAACGACACGTGACACCTTCAACCCACCAGCAGTGGAACCCGCACAGGCTCCCACAAACATCAACAGCAACAAAATCATCTGGGAAAACAGAGGCCATTGACCAAAATCAGCTGTTGAAAACCCGGTAGTCGTAATAATGGAAGAAACAGTGAAGAATACATCCCGAATGAGTTTTAAGATAGAATCATAGGTACTTAACAAATTGAGAGAAATTAAGCCGATTGCCCCAATGACAATCCAGATATACCACTTCAATTCTTCACTTTGCCATACTTGTTTGAACTTCCCGATTAAAAAGAGATAAATAAGATTGAAATTTATCCCAAAGACCAACATCCCGAAGCCGATTACCCATTCGAAGTAAGGTGTTTCGTAAGGCGCAATACTCCCATTTCGAATCCCAAATCCTCCTGTACCAGCCACACCAAATGCATGGAGCAAGGAATCAAAGAAGCTCATGCCCCCGATATACAGGAGTAGCACGACAACCGCCGTCATAGCTAGGTAGATAATATAGAGTAGCCGGGCAGATGTAGATAATTTGGAAACCAGCTTTCCGAAGGTAGGACCTGGTGTTTCTGCCTTCATGATATTGACGGATTGGGAATCGATTTTTGGAAGGATAGCCAGGGCAAATACCAAAATCCCCATCCCACCGACCAGATGGGTAAAGCTGCGCCAGAACAAACTGGAATAGGCAAGTACTTCCACATCCGTTAGAATACTGGAACCCGTCGTAGTAAAGCCACTGCTCGTTTCAAAAAAGGCATCCACCAAGGATGGAATATCCCCGTTAATGACAAAGGGCAGTCCACCAAAAAAAGAAAACAGAATCCAGGACAATGCGACAATAACAAACCCTTCCCGGGCTGTCAGCCTTGTGTTGGTTGGCATTTTAAACGCCAATAATTGTCCCATAACCAACAAGAAAATAATAACCGCGAAGAAGCTCATTTTATAAATGGATGCTTCTTTATAAATAAAGCTCACAATCAATGGAAGAATCAAGAGAAGCGCTTCGACTTGCAATAATCGTCCAACTACATAACGAACAATTTGTTTATTCAAACTGGCATCCCCCTATTTTAAAATATCATCAATATCATCGAAATATTTTTCTTTGGTGATGATAATGACCTGATCCGAAGGTTGAATGCTATCTTGTCCTGTCGGGATGATTAATTTACGGTTACGGATAATATAGGCAACCAACAGGTTTTCCTTGGTCGCAAGTTTTTCCAAAGGAATGCCAACTGCCTTACTACCGCTTTTGACTTTGAACTGAATGGCTTCTACTTCGTTGTTGGCGAGACGATACAACGCCTCGACATCCGACACCGACGTATTGCCTAAGCTACGCACAAAGCGCAGAATGGAGTTGGCGATGACGCGCTTGGGCGTGATGATGGACTCCATTCCTAATGAATCAAAAATTTTCAACAAAATCTCCCGGTTTACCTTGGTAACGACTTTATCAACATTTTGTTGTAGGGCATAGAGGGAGGCAATAATATTCTCCTCATCTACCCCGGTCAAACTGATAAAAGCACTATAATTTTCAATGCCTTCTTGTTTCAGGACATCTTGATCCGTACCGTCACCGAGAATGATTTCCACATCGGGATAGCTCGCGCTTAAGTCTTCCGCGATTTCTCGATTTCGTTCAATGACTTTTATGGCCATATGGTGGTCTTTGAGCACATCCAACAGATAATACGTTAAACGTCCGCCCCCAATAATTAAAACAGACTGAACGTCTCTTGTTTTACGGCGAATCTTTTTATAGAACTTACGAATGGTGGCTTTATTTCCCAAAACAAATATATGATCACCGATACGAATTGTATTTTGACCGGATGGGATAAACGTCTCGTCCTTACGACGAATGGTACAAACAAGAACATCACCATATCGCGTTCTAAAATCATTCAAGGACATATTTGCCATAGGGCTGTCATTTCGAACCTCTAATTCAATCAATTCAACCTGGTCTTTAGCAAACGACTGGATGCTCAATATATTTGGAAATTTAATAATTCTGGCAATGCTTCGGGCTGATTCCATTTCCGGGTTAATCATCAGATTCACTCCGAGACTTTCACGGAAAGAATCAAAATGTCTGGAATATTCTGGATTACGAACACGTGCAATGGTATATTTAGCACCTAATTTCTGGGCCAAGATACACGCCATAATGTTTACTTCATCTTGCGGTGTAACTGCAATAAAAATATTGCTATTCTCAACACCTGCTTCTTTTTGAATATCGATGCTCGCCCCATTTCCGACAATACCGGAAATATCAACTTGGTTAATAAGTTGTTCAAGACGCATTTCGTTTTTTTCAATGATGATAATATCATTTTCGTCAGTCGCAAGTTCCGCGCATAGGACGGAACCGACTTTACCGCCACCTGCGATGATAATCTTCATGCCAATCTTCCTCTCCAATCACACAATATGTGTATTATGACATAACCATGGCACGTTTTTCATCTATTTTAATAAGAAAAATGGTTTGTTTATTTCTTGAATTTGGTTATTAAACCATTTGAGTGTTAATTTTTTCTTGAAATGGTTTAATTAACCATTATTAAACCATTTGACCGCAATTTTTTCCTTGAAATGGTTTTATTAATCATTATTAAACCATTTGGATCTAAATCCATCGACTAAATGGTTTAATTACTCATAATGGGTTGTTTCATGAGATTACACGACTGACTGTTCAATTTTGGGATCTGAGATGACGTAATTCAGAAAATAGCTTATAATAAAGTTGTAAGCGATTCCATTAATGAAAGGTAGGTTTAGATCAGGATGCCAAATATCTCGTTCATTCGTTTTCTCAATAGGAGGGAAAGTTATGCAAACATACTTATTATTGACTGCACTTATTGGAATTTCTATTTCCGGGGGCACTTTATCGGGTGGTTCAATGGAACGTATCAGCGCCATGGCATACCTGACCGAGCCCCCTTTAGTTGAAGAAGTTATTGTAATCGAAGAATCTTATTTACCTGAAGAAGATATATATATAGAAGAGTCTGAAGCGGAAGTCGAAGCAGTGATTGAAGCGGAACCTGAAGAAGAAAGTGTTGCGGAAATTATTGAGGAAAGTGTCGAGGTTGTTGAAGAAGTTGTTTCAACTGAAATAGTTGTCGAAGAGGAATCAGAATCGGAGGAACCTGTAACATTTAACCAGACCGATCAAAGCGATGTGGCGGAAGTGGAATCCGTTCAACCTGAAATTTCTGAAGAAGAATCGGTTGAAGATCAAGAGACACTCGGATTAGCAGCTATCATTGCTGCTTATGGGTTAACGGACTATGACTTCTTTATGGTCTCCTCTCCATCCTACAATGTTTACCAGTATGACTTTTATGCTGACTCCCCTGATGGCACTCATGTCAATCTCATCGGTATCTATCGATATGATGCAACTGAACAAACTACCTTACACATGAACCTTATAACAGGGGTATGGGAGTAGAAATAACTGTACCGGCTCAAAATTTGAGCCGGTATTTTTTGATATTAAACAATCCTATGGGTCTTATCCTGTTTTCCGGTCATCGGAATAACCGATTCCTGCGAGCATGGCATGGCGGATTGAATCGCCTTGCCGTCTTTGGTATAGGTGATAACCCGGTAAAATGGATCATGATAAAATATAAAGGCATACTCATTAGCAAGTGCTTCTTCCATCCACTTTTTCTTCGCCGCAATGGAATCCATTGGGTAATCGTCGACGCCACCAACCCAAAGCGGATTCGTTTGGACAGATGTGATTAAAAGGTCGGCCATATGTAAGAGTGTTTTGTCCTGTTGTTCAAAACGAATCAGGGAATGACCACGGCTATGGCCACCAGTATGAATCATGGTGATGCCCGGAGCCACTTCCAACCTTTCACCAAACGTTTGGACTTGATGTTGAATCGGTTCCCAGTTTTCCTTTAAGTAGGCGTTACGTGTCCGATCTGATGGGTTCCTGACGTCATCCCATTCTTTTTCTTGCACATAAATGATGGCATTCGGATAGGTAGAATGGAGCTTCCCTTCTTCCAAGAAAGTCAGGCCGCCTGCATGATCGTTGTGCATATGCGTCATCATGACTACATCAATATCTTCACGCGTTAAATCAAGGGTGCTCAGACTCGACGCTATATTTCCTATCCTTTGAATGCCGTTATTCCGTTTTGCTTTTTCGTCCATCTTGTCCGGTCCCAGACTTGCATCAATCAGGTAATTTTTTCCGTGATACTGAACTAAAATGGGATCCGTTTTTGCTGGAATACGATTTTGTTCATCTGAAGGATAGTACCGACTCCAAACAGCCTTTGGAACGGGTCCAAATATAATTCCCCCATCACTTAACATCGTCGTCCCATCCAGCCAAGTAAAAACCATGTCATGAAATGTATAGGTGTCCGCCATCTTTTCACTCCTTCTCTTCTATGCATTATATAATAAAAGCCATACAGCCACATTCAAAAAATGAATGACGGACCGTACGGCTTTAAATTATTGTCTTTTAAATGAAGCAGCACGTTTTTCAATGAAAGCTTGCATGCCTTCTTTTTGGTCCTGCGTACTGAAGAGGAAACTAAAGGCATTCTCTTCCAACGTCAACGCGTCGCTAACGGGCATTTCATAACTGGTATTAACCGTACGTTTGGCATTTTCGACGGCAAGTGGTGCGTTACGAACAATATCAGATGCCATCAAACGCGCCTCGTCCAACAAGTTTTCCGGTTCAACGACACGGTTGAAAAGCCCGACACGGAGTGCTTCGTCCGCTTTGATGGTCCGCCCGGTAAAGATATATTCCTTCGCTCGGGATAAACCGACAATACGACTGAGACGTTTTGTCGATCCAAATCCGGGAATTACCCCGATTTTCACTTCCGGCTGTCCCACACGGGCATTGGTAGAAGCAATGCGAATATCGCAAGCGAGTGCCAATTCTAAACCACCGCCGAGCGCGAAACCATTGATAGCTGCTATCACAGGCTGACGCAAATCAGCGATTTTAGAGAAAACAGTATTCCCCAATGTCGAAAACGTATGTGCTTCGATTGTATTTTTCGCCAGCATTTCGTTAATGTCTGCTCCAGCTACGAATGATTTATCCCCCGCTCCCGTGATAATTAAAACACGAATCGCCTCACTACGTGCGATGCTATCAAGAGCCCGTGCTAATTCGGTTAGTACTTCTGTATTTAAGGTATTAAGCGATTGGGGACGATTGATCGTCAATAAGCCAATCCCTTTTTCTACTTTTAATAAGAGGGTATTAAACTTCTCCATGAGCTCTCTCCTTACTTGCATCCATTAAGGCGACTAATACTCCTTTTGTCCTTCAAGCCATGGTTTTGTGATCATCCTTCTTTGAGAATCAGATGAACCACCATAGATAGCCGTCACCTTCGCATCGCGGGTATATCTTTCGATTTCACTATCTTTCATGTAGCCATAGCCACCCGTGAGCTGGATGATTGATTCGGTCGCTTCAACCGCAACATTGGCGGTCAGGAGTTTTGCCATTGCAACTTCGATTGAATTTTGTGTATCTTCCTTAATAACCATCCTCACAAATGCTTCCGATGAATAGATACTCGTTTTTATGTCCGCCATTTTTTGTTGGGTGGATTGGTTATCGATAAGTCGATTGCCGAATTTACGAACCAGGCTCATATAATCCAATCCTTTTTCAAAGGTTCCTTGTGAAATACCAACTGCCTGCATAGCTACTGACAATTTCATCAGATTCATCGTAAATTCCACTTGAGCTGATCCGTTTAGGGTATCTCCGAGTAATGAATCACGTGAAACCCTTACGTTTTCGAGCGTAACGGAAGCTACGGGTAAAGATTTTATCCCCATTTTAGCCATTGGTTCTGAAATCTTTACCCCATTTGCTTTAGAATCAATCAAGAAAATACCAAGTTCCTCCGTACCGTCACTTTGTTTACATTTAGCAGTGATAAACAATAGATCTGCGATTGGTGCGTTGGATATGTATTTCTTGACGCCATCAATAACCCAGCCGTTTTCTGTTTCTGTAGCTGTGGTATGAATATAAAAGGAATCGCCTCTTTCATTCTCCTCCGTCAGACCAAATCCTCCGTAAAGTTCACCGTTAACCAAACCCGTTAAGTACTTCTTTTTTTGTCCCTCTGTTCCGAATTGCGCGATGGGCGTGACAGCATAAAATCCCTGCGTCAACAAGATACTTGCTAAGGCCGCAAATTTCTTGGATACAATTCGGATGGTTTCAAAAAAAGCTGATAAATCTTCAGCGGAATTTGAAGTAAGCAATGAGAAATAACCATTTTGGAAGAAATAACGCATTTCTTCGTGCGGAAATTCATCCGTTTCATCATAATGACGCGCAATGGGAGCCAGTGTCTGGTTTGCATACTCTTCCACGGCTTCTATAAATGGTTGGGATTTTGAATGGTCTGAGGGCATCGAAAAAGTCATCAAGTTGCACCTTCCTTTTATTTTAATTAGTCACGTTTAAGAATCAACGCGTTACCTTGTCCGCCACCGATACACAATGTCGCAAGACCAGTCTTCGCATCACGTTTCATCATTTCGTGTAATAGCGTCGTGATAATACGCGTTCCACTGGCTCCAATTGGGTGACCTAGAGAAATAGCTCCACCATTTACGTTAACGATATCCGTATTCAAGCCTAGTTCTTGGTTCACACAGATTGCTTCTGATGCGAATGCTTCGTTTGATTCAATCAAATCTAGATCAGCAACAGTTAAGCCGGCTTTTTCAAGCGCTTTTTTGGAAGCAGGGATTGGACCTGTTCCCATAATTTGGGGATCTACACCCGCACTTGCGTATGAAGCGATTGTAGCCAATGGTTTGATTCCTAATTCTTCTGCTTTGTCTTTAGACATCAAGATCATGATTGCTGCTGCATCGTTGATTGTTGATGCGTTACCAGCTGTGACTGTACCGCCATCTTTCTTAAAGGCTGGACGAAGTTTTTGTAAACCTTCTAAAGTTGCACCAAAACGTGGGCCTTCGTCTTGGGTTACCATGATTGGCTCACCTTTACGTTGTGGTACGGCAATTGGAACAATCTCGTCATCGAATTTACCTGCTTTGATGGCAGCTTCGGCACGCAATTGGCTTTCCAATGCAAATGCATCTTGGTCTTCACGTGAAATATCAAATTTTTCAGCAATGTTTTCTGCCGTGATACCCATATGGTAATCATAAAAAGCATCCCATAGACCGTCATTAACCAAAGTGTCGATAACTTGACCATTTCCCATACGGCCACCCCAACGGTAGTCATTCATGACGAATGGCGATTGGCTCATGTTTTCAGTTCCCCCAACAGCAACGATGTCGTTATCGCCCGCTACGATGGATTGAACACCTAACATGACAGTCTTAACGCCTGATCCACATACTTGGTTGATCGTGAATGAAGGCACTTCTTTCGGAACGCCTGCATGCATGGATACTTGACGCGCCACGTTTTGCCCTAAGCCTGCACTCAGTACATTTCCGATGATGATTTCATCAAATTTCGCTGGATCCAGGCCGATGCGCTCATAAGATTCTTTTAGAACTTTAGCTCCTAAATCTACGGCTGAGACATTCTTAAACGCGCCACCAAATTTACCCATTGGTGAACGTAGTGCTGAAACAATTACTACTTCTTTCATAAAAAAAATTCCTCCTGATATACTTCAATTGATAAAGATTTTTATATTCGTCTGACTGAACATTACTCCTATTATATAAACCATGAAACGTGAATGAAACGATAAGGTTTTGAAATCGCTTTGTAATATATTATCCCATCTATAAGTCAGCATTATAACCCTGGCTAGTTATCAATCGGTTGGTAAAAATGATTGATGATATCACTGAAGACGAAGTTTTCGACAGAACTATACTTATCCTTAAAAGGTCTGCATAAATGGAAATTAAACGGGATAAAGTCACGAAAATGCTTCACTTTAATAATTTCGCCAGGGAAGAATTTTTCTACCGGACGTGGCAGCACCGAGACAATATCTTTATTACGGGTCGCTTCAATCAAGTAGTCCCACGATGAAGAAGTAAACTGCAATTGGTCCTGAATGCCATAATTCTCCAATTTTTGTGTCACCAATTGATTCGTCATAAAAGTCGAATTAAAGGTGGCAATTGGATAGCCTTTTAAATCAGACCATTCGAGTTTACCTTTTTGAGCGAGGGCATTATTCGGATCCATAAAAGCAGCCATCTCGTCAATTTGAATAACATGTTGTTCATAATTTTTCGTATCCAGACTCGTTGGTTCTATTAAGATTGCAATGTCAATTTCACCATTTATCAACTTTTTCCGCAAATCATTGCTCCCGTTTTCGATAATTTCCAAATGAACATTGGGGTTATCAAGAACCAGGCTTGGGAAATAGTCGGAAAAATAGACACGCAAAATCAAGGAAGGCAGACCGATACGAATTGTACCTTTTTGTTTCAACCCTTCAACACGCACGATTTCCTGCATCTCTTCATGCTGTTTGACAATCTGCAAGGCGTATTGATAAATAATTTCGCCGGCTCTTGTGAGACTGTGAAGGCGTCCTTGTTTCCGATTGAAAAGTAGTACGTCTTTTTCATATTCAAAATTTGAGATAAATTGACTAAGCGCGGGTTGGCTGATATGAATTTTCCTCGCTGCTAGCGATAAGTTGTAATCGCATTCAACGATGTTAATAAAGTAATACAGTTGTTGAATATCCATTCTTATCATGCCTTTTCTAAGTTTTCGTTTATTAGTTCTATCTTACCTAAGTTCAGCTTATAAAGCCATTATTTTTGACCGAACAATTTATTATGTGCGATTAACAAAATATTGCTATTCTATCTATAACTTATTATTGTTGAGGTCGGACGAACCCCAGTATTTTATTTTGCATGACCATGCGTATTTCTCCGTCTTGGTTTTTGGTTGTTGTTTCGATGGTTAAAATGCCTTGCTCCGGTTTGGAACGGGACATTTTAATATCTAAAATTTCCGTTCTGATTTGGAGAATATCTCCCGGCCGGGTTGGGCTTGGCCACTCCAGCTTCACTTCGACGCCGACAAGGTCAAACCCAAAAGGATTTGATTCGACTTGCAGTTTCATCATAATGCCGGCGGTCAACCACCCACTTGAAGCTAAACCTTTAAAAAAAGAATCTTTTGCTTTCTCAGCATCCAGATGAAAATGTTGTGGATCATACTGTTTGGCAAAAGTAATGATTTCTTCTTCCGTAACCTCATAAGTGTCGGAGACATAATAGTCCCCGACCTCACATTCACCGAGCCAAACATCTGTGTCTTTCATATTTGTATACACCCCAGTGTCCTTAACTTGTTTTAGCGTTTGACGATCACTGATACGCCTTGGCCGCCACCAACACAAAGTGTTGCCAGACCTGTTTTACTGTCACGTTTTTGCATTTCGTGAACCAACGTCACCAGAATTCTTGCGCCACTGGCACCAACTGGGTGACCAAGTGCAATCGCCCCGCCGTTCACGTTCGTGATGGAACGGTCAAAGCCTAATTCATTGATGACACTCAATGCTTGCGCTCCAAATGCTTCGTTTGCTTCAATCAGTTCTAAATCCCTAACTGTCATATTTGCTTTTTTCAAAGCTTTTTGAGTGGAAGGAATCGGACCTGTTCCCATAATACGTGGGTCTACGCCACCGATACCATAAGAAGCAATCGTAGCTAGCACTTCCAAGCCCATCGCTTCTGCTTTTTCACGAGTCATCAAGATTAAAGCTGCTGCGCCATCATTGATTCCTGAAGCGTTACCGGCTGTGACAGTACCGTCTTTTTTGAAAGCTGGTCTTAGTTTTGCCAAAGTCTCAGCAGTCGTACCAAATTTAGGGAATTCATCTGTGTCAATGACAATGGGATCCCCTTTTCTTTGTGGGATTGAAATAGGAACAATCTCGTCTTTAAAGCGACCGGATGTGATTGCAGCTTCAGCGCGATTTTGACTTTCAAGTGCCAATTGGTCTTGTTCTTCACGTGTAATCCCATATTTTTCAGCAATGTTTTCTGCCGTCACGCCCATGTGGTAATCATGGAACGCATCATGGAGACCGTCATGCAACATGGTATCGATAATTTCGCCATTACCCATGCGGCCACCGAAGCGATAGTTGGGAAGAATGTATGGCGCACGGGACATATTTTCTGCCCCGCCAACGACAACGACATCACTATCACCCAGCAATACGGATTGCGCCCCACTGACTACTGCCCTTAACCCAGAACCGCAGAGAATATTGACGCTTGTTGCGTGTGCTTCTTGGGGGATTCCGGCATTAATTAATACTTGGCGGGCCACATTCCCTTTATTCCCTGCACTGTAAACATTACCGAATACTACTTCTTTGACTTCTTTAGGATCCAGATTGATGGATGCCATCGCTGCTTTAACAGCAGCAGTACCTAACTCAACCGCAGTAACGTTCTTAAAAACGCCACCGAAACTTCCTATAGCCGTACGTTTCGCTGCAACTATAACAACTTCAGTCATTTTTTTACTTCCTTTTCTTAGTTTAATTGAAACGCGCGTTTATTTGAACGTCTCCAAATTCCCATTTGTTCCGCTTCTTTGATTAGATCTTCTCTAAATTCTGGATGAGCAAGGGAGATAATATCTTCGGCACGTTCCCAAGTTGATTTTCCTTTTAGGTTGACGATGCCGTACTCCGTTACGATGTTTGATACAAGCGAACGTGGTACCGTTACGATTGAACCTTGTGTTAGGAAGTTTTTGATACGTGAGTGACGCACTCCTGACTTATCTACATAAGAAGATGTCATTGCAATGTAGGATTTCCCACCATTTGATTCGTAAGAACCAATTGTAAAGTCTCCTTGACCACCGGTACCGGAAATTTGACGTGTGCCGATTGACTCCGAACTTACTTGTCCATATAAATCGATTTCCATACAGTTATTGATACCAACCATATTTTCTTGTTGTCTGATTACCATTGGGTCATTTACGTAGTCCACGCTATAAGCTGCAGCAGCCGGATTATTATTTAAGAATTCATATGTTTTATTCGTTCCCATTGCAAAGGTATAAACAATTTTCCCTTTATCCAATTGCTTCATGTTTCCAGTTAAACAACCTGCTTCGTACATATCCACAAAAGCATCCACAAACATTTCTGTATGCACGCCTAAATCTTTCAAGTCAGATTTAGCAATAAGCGAACCTACAGCGTTTGGCATCCCACCAATACCCAATTGAATACAAGAGCCGTTCTTGATTTCTGGAATGATCAAGTTTGCGATCATTTCATCTTCTTTCGTTGGTTTTGCATTCGGTATTTGCGGAATTGCCCAGTTCGCCTCTACGATATAGTCAATTTCAGAAATATGAACGTTTTCATTGTTTCCACCCATAACACGTGGAAGGTTTGGGTTTACTTCTAGAATAACGATTTTTGCTTTTTCTACAATCGCACGGCTGGATGCCACGGAAGTACTGAAGTTGAAGTAACCATATTCATCCATAGGTGTTACTGCCAGGATTGCTACGTCTACATCCAGGTAGTTTTTGTAGTAGCCTGGTTTTTCATGGTAAAAAATCGGAATAAAGAAAGCAGAGCCTTGATCTTGTAATTTACGGTCGTAACCACTGTAGTGGAAATTATTGTAGGTAAATACTTCTTGGTGTGGGTCAGCATTCACGACTGCCAAAGGTGTCGTTCTTGTCGTTGCACGAATTTTTACATCTTGCAGCTCGTCTTTACGTTTTGCTAATGCTTCGTCTACTAATTGTGTTTGGCAAACAAACTGGCCGTAATCAACCCAATCTCCCGATTTAACAACTTTAGCTGCCTGGTCGGCAGTGACAAGCTTTTGCCTGTACTCATTTACAAATTGCATATTATCACCCTTCTAACACGATTATTTTATTTTGATGATGGTTCTTCCAATATGTGCGCCTGCCTTGATTTTTGTAGCGGTTTCCGACACTTCATCAAGTGCTATTTCGTTATAGTGCAATTCCTCTGTAACATTCCATTCATTCGCTAATTTATTCCACAGAAATTGACGTTCTTTCATGTCCGTACTTACTGAATTAATGCCCAATAAATTAACGCCTCGTAAAATAAACGGTAAAACGGTTGTATTAAGTTTGATGCCGCCAGCGTTCCCACTGATTGCGACACTTCCGTATTCGTCAACTTTAGATAAAATATCTGCTGTTAAATCGCCACCTACTGCATCCACTACATATTTGAATTCGCGACGGTTTAAGGGACGACCATTCGATGTTACTTCGTTAATATCCCAAATTTTGGTGGCACCGAATGCTTTTGCTTTTTCTGCTTGGTAATCTTTACGGATGGTTGCTGTGATATTTTTGTAACCGAGCTTTCTTAAAATCTGTGCCGCAACACTTCCGACACCACCGGTTGCACCAGTTATCAAAATTTCAGGCTGTTCTTCTACGCGCATCCCGTTCTTTTCCAAAGCGGCAATAGAAAGAGCTGCAGTAAATCCTGCTGTACCGTACATCATCGCTTCTTTAGTCGATAAATTCTCTGGTAATTTCACAACCCATTCACTTGGTACGCGGGCAACTTCACTAAAGCCACCTGTATGTTCCGTTCCAAGTTTATAACCTGTAACCAAGACGCGGTCGCCGGGTTTGAAACTCGGGTCTTCTGATGAAATAATTGTTCCTGCCAAGTCAATTCCCGGTATCATCGGGTAGGTGCGAATAACGCCACCCTTTGTTTCCATTCCCAACATATCTTTGTAGTTGATGGAAGAATACTCTACTGCAATCAATGTATTTCCTTCACCTAAAAATGATTCGGTTACTTCTTCGATCTGATGGGTCACAACATTATTTTCGTTTGCTCTAACAACATAACTTTTAAATGGTTCCAATGTGGTAATCCCTCCTTGATAGCTCTCATTGATACAGTCAAAGGCGTTGCGTCAGCGATATGCAACGCCTTTTAACTTTTATTGGTGTCTGTAGGTTTCAATCACTATTTCTTTATTTAAAATCTGCGGCACGTTTCTCCAGGAAAGCGGTCATGCCTTCTTCTTGATCGGCGTTTGAGAATAGCGTGCCAAAATTTGCGGCTTCATAAGCCAACGCATTTTCTAAAGGAATATCATAGCCACGGTCCATCGTCTTCTTAGCCATTTGGACACCGGCTGCTGATTTACTTAACATTTTTGAAACAAATTTTTCAACTTCTTCGATTAATGTTTCTGGTTCAACCACTTTGTTGATAATCCCTAAGCGATAAGCTTCTTCAGCGTTAATTGTCTCGGCTGCGAAAACAAGTTGTTTCGCTCTCCCAAGTCCGATCAAGCGTGCCAAGCGTTGTGTTCCACCGTAACCGGGCATAATACCAAGCCCAACTTCGGGTAGACCCAGTTTCGCATTTGTTGAAGCAAAACGAATGTCGCAAGCCAATGCCAATTCCATTCCCCCACCTAGTGCAAAACCGTTTACTGCGGCAATCACTGGTTGTGGGAGCTGACTCAGTTTAGAGAAAATTGCATTCCCGAATTCAGATTGTTTGGCTGCACCAACACTATCCAGTTTTTGCAATTCGGTAATGTCTGCTCCAGCAGCAAATGCTTTTTCCCCTGAACCTGTAACGATGACAGCTTTTACTGCCGTGTTGTTTTGAATCATGTCAATGGCTTTATCAAGCTCCGTTAACACTTGTTGATTCAGGGCATTCAGTGCTTTAGGACGGTTTAACGTAATATACGCAAGGGAGTCTTTCACTTCGTAAATAATTGATTCAAATGTCATCATTATTCTCCTTATTTCGTGTAGTCGTAGAAACCTTTACCTGTCTTACGTCCTAATTGTCCAGCTTGAACATATTTTGCCAATAATGGTGCTGGACGGTATTTTGTGTCTTTAAATTCAGTGTATAGTGTGTTCATAACTGCCAACACAACATCCAAACCGATGTAGTCAGCAAGGGCAATCGGTCCCATTGGGTGATTTGCACCCAATTTCATTGCTTCATCAATTTCTTCTGCTGAAGAAATGCCTTCGCTTAGGACAAAAATAGCTTCGTTGATCATTGGTATCAAAATACGGTTCACTACGAAACCAGCCGAATCTTTAACCACAACAACTGTTTTGTTAAGTTTTTCGCCTACTGTACGCATTGCTTCAAGTGTTTCTTCTGATGTCAGCAAGCCCATGTTCACTTCAATCAGCTTCATGACTGGAACTGGGTTGAAGAAGTGGAGTCCGACAACTTTTTCAGGACGGCTTGTTGCAGCGCCGATTGAAGTAATTGAGATAGAAGACGTGTTTGATGCTAGGATTGTATCTTCTGATGTCAGTTCATCAAGTTTTTTGAAAATATCAAATTTAATTGTTGGGTTTTCAGTTGCAGCTTCAACGACAAGTTGGCAGTTTTTTGCGTCTTCATAGCTTGTGGAAGCAGTGATACGACCTAAAACTTCAGCCTTTTCACTTTCAGTCATCTTTTCTTTTTTAACAAGACGGTCAAGGTTTTTGTCGATGTTTGCCATCCCTTTACTGACGAACTCATCTTTAATGTCATTCAAGTAAACGTCATATCCAGCTTGAGCAAAAACTTGTGCAATCCCATTGCCCATTTGACCGGCACCGATAACCATTACGTTCTTAATTTCCATCTATTTCACTACTTTCGTATTCATTATGTATTAAGGGGAAAGAGGCGTATTAGAACGCCCCTACTCCTGTGATTGCACGACCTACGATCAATGCGTTGATTTCGTGTGTACCTTCGTATGTATAAACCGCTTCAGCATCCAAGAAGAAACGAATAACGTCTGCTTCAAGCGTAATACCATTTCCACCACAGATTTCACGTCCCAATGCTACGTTTTCACGCATATTTAGTGAGTTGTGCATTTTAGCCAATGCAGAGTTGGTCATCAATGGTGCGCCTTCTTCTTGCAATTTAGAAATTTGTACGGAGTATCCCAAGTTAGCTACGAAGTTAGATTGCATACGAACCAATTTTTCTTGAACAAGTTGGAAGCTTGCCAATTTTTTACCGAATTGTTCACGTTGTGTCACATATTTGTGAGCAGCGATGAATGATCCCGCAGAAACACCCATTGCCAAATGTGCGATGTCTGCACGTGTGAATGTTAGGATCTCATTTACAGATTTGAAGCCTTCGATGTTTGGTAGGCGATCTGCTTCAGAAACTTCAACGTTTTCTAATGTGATGTGTCCGTTATGGATCATACGTAGCGAACCTTTTTGTTGGATAACGTCTACATTCAATCCTTGTGCACCTTTACGAACGATAAAGCATTTGATCTTGTTGTCTTCTGTGTCACGAGCAAAGATTGGAATAATATCTGCTGTATCAGATCCACCGATCCAACGTTTTTCACCATTCAAGATCCATTTGTCGCCATCGCGTTTAGCTGAAGTTGCCAAACCACCTGCGATATCAGATCCGTGATCAGGTTCTGTCAGACCAAAACATCCTTGGTATTCGAATGAACGTAGTTTTGGAACGATTTCATTGATTTGTTCTTCTGAACCACCAACCAAAATTGTGTTTAAGCACAAACCACCGTGTACGGTGAAGAATGTTGCAACTGATGCGTCAAAACGTGCCAATTCTAGGTATAGGAACATATTGAATAATTCAGTTGTTTTTAGGCGATTTTCGCGACCTTCGAATAGACGGTCGTCGTTCATGAAGTTAACATCGTTTACAACTTTGTAGAATTCATCAAAAGGAAATGTTCCTTTTTCGTAATATTCATTTACAACAGGTCTCAAGTGTTTTTCCAATGCAACGCGTAATTCACTAAGTACAGCAATTTCTCCTTCTGTTAAGTCGTGTGAATAACCTAATAAGTCCTCTGGGTAAAGTTCCTTAAGTGTTTGAATTTTTGTTGTCATGCTGATTCATTCCTTCCAAGTTTTTAATTTTTTTAGGTTTAAATATTTCCTTTTTCGGAAATCGCTTTCAACCTTTTCTGTAACTTCAGTTTAGAACCAGAAAGCCTTTTCAACAACTTACTTAAAATTACGCTGAGTATAAGCTGAACTTATAATGTTGATACTAAAGTGTTTTCAGGGGTTTTTCATAAGTGCCGTTTTAATGAAATTCATTGTTTTTTAATCTAATTTTCTCTTGCCATCTGTTGAAAACGGCTATTTAAATGGTTTTGAGCGCTTAAAAATTGTATAAGTAAAACTTAGACGATGTATTTTTGAAGCTCGATCAGTAACACAGCGGTTAATGATTAGAACCGGTTATACAAAAAGAGAGACTCGGGAGTTTCCCGAGTCTCTCTTTTTGAATGTTTGATTTATTTTATATCTACTAAACGTGCTTTTTTAACATCTTCGATGGTTTGTGTCCCGGCTAACTGCATCACACGTTTTAAGTCTCGTTCGAAATATTCGAGAACGGATTGAACACCTTTCCAACCACCCAATGCCAAGCCATAAAGAACAGGACGTCCCAATGCCACAATGTCTGCCCCGCTTGCTAGCGCCTTGAAGATATGCTCTCCACGACGTACACCACTGTCGAATACAATCGGAACACGACCGGCTACCGCTTTGGAAATTTCTTCCAATGTTGCAAATGATCCTGGTGCCCCATCCAATTGGCGACCGCCGTGATTGGATACCCAGATACCGGCTGCACCAGCCCCAATTGCAAGCAAGGCATCTTCAGCAGACTGTACGCCTTTCACAAATACTGGCAATCCCGAATACTCAGAAATGAATTTCACGTCAGCTGGCGCAATTTTTTGCTTGGATTGTGCGTAGATATTGTTCAGGGACATATTTTTACCTGTACCGGTTAAGTAACGCGAAACAATCGGCATACCGAATGGGTAAACGAATTTATTGCGTTCGTCTCTATGGCGATTTCCGCTCAAGGTTGCATCTGCAGTTAAAATGATTGCAGTTGCGCCATCTGCTTTAGCTTCATCCAGGATATTTTTGTTCAACTCGTCGTCTTTACTCATGTAAATTTGGAACCAACGCGGACTGCCTTTCAACCCCTCTTCTATTTCATGGAAGGAGGCACCGGAGTATGCACTGATGGACATGATTGTGCCGAATTCGGAAACACCTTTTGCGGTTCCGGCTTCTTTTGTTTCGTGGGCCAGACCATGCGCTGCGATTGGAGCCATGATGAACGGAACTTTAATGTCATGACCAAAGATTGATGTCGCTGTATCGGGATTTTCCACATCCGCCATTACGCGGGGAACGATTCCTTTTTTATTCCAAACCTCATTGTTTTGACGTAAGGTAAATTCATCTCCCGAAGCTCCGGAGATATAATCGAACCCGCCTTTAGGTACGATTTCGCGTGCTGCATCCTCTAGTTCGTAAGCGTTGATGACCTCGATTGCTTTGATTTCAGTTGGTGCGCCATAGTGATTTGTTTCTACTGTTGCCATATATTTCCACTTTCCCTTCTTTATTTTATATTATTTTTAACCAAAGAATAGTTGTGTGATGGGCTGCGTCAGTGGCGCCAGCATCACGACGACAATACCTGTAACGACGATGGAAAGTCCGGACATTGCGCCTTGGACCTCGCCCATTTCGATTGCTTTTGTCGTTCCCATGGCGTGGGAGGAACTTCCCAACGCCACGCCCTGTGCTACAGGATCGTCAATTTTGAATAGTTTGAAAACGGTTGGTCCGACTACTGCTCCGATGACGCCGGTAAAGACAACGACGGCGACGGTCAGCGAGACGATTCCACCGAGTGATTCCGAAACCCCAACTGCAATGGCGGTGGTGATGGATTTTGGAACCAGGGTTGCGACCATTTCTTTATCGAAACGGAATAGGAAGCCAAATAGGTAAATCATGATAGTATGCAGGACTACGCCGGAGAAAATTCCCGTCAAGATTGCTGAGTAGTATTGTTTAAGGTAAACAAAGTTTTTTTCAAGCTTGATCGCCAAAGCTACCGTTGCTGGCGTTACAAACAGGGAAAGGAATTGTCCCCCGGTATTGTAAGTTTCAAGCGGCGTGTTCGTAACGAGTAAGATCAGAATCACCATGATGATTGCGAATACCAGCGGTGTGAATAAAGGATTCGGCCATTTTTTGTTTAATTTGGCTGCCATTAGATACAGTCCGACAGTTAAGGTAATCCACAGCAAGGGACTGGAAATTAATTTATCAAGCATGTGTTTCACCTCTTTCTTTCGCTACGAAACCCTTTTCAACTTTGGCTTTGACAAATTGAACGATTTTGCCAACGAAGGCCATCATCAAAACGGTTGTGATTGCCATGATGATTAATAGTTGCCACCAAGTGTTAGCTAGTACGCCAAAGTTAGCCATTAAGCCCACCCCCGCTGGAACAAAGAATATGCCCATATTGTCAGTGAGCCACGTTCCGATTTCATCGACTTGCTCAAGTCGTAATACTTTCGTATGGAGGGCGACGAATAACAGAACCATACCGATTACACTACCTGGAATAGCGATGAATGAAGAAATGGTGGCGGATACAATTTCGCCCAGGTACGAAAATAAGAAGATCCAGAATAACTGTTTATAAATTTTCAAATGTGCTGCTCCTTTCGGCTTATTAATTACAAGTTGTTTGATGCATTCAATATAGCACTTGATTCGAATTAGAGATAAATATTGAATTTTTATGGTATTATAAATATAATTTATATGTAACGGTTTATTTATACATATTATTTATGATAACACTTTCACAAAGTAAGCAAGTTGGATGAAGATAGCTGAATAGGGAACGTAACCATTAAAAGAAATCGATTTCACAAGCTGGAGGTATTTTAGGGGGGAGAATCGGAAAATGATTTTGTTTTTCTTCCGAGTTTTAAATGAAGTCGGAAGGAGAGCAGCAGAAAAAAGTTTCTTCTTCCGAGTTTTTGAAAAAGTCGGAAGAAGAAACTGAAATTTTGTTTTATAATGCCGATTTACCCATTTGTTAGAATGACAAAAGCAAGGATACTATAAAACACGAGGTGAACTCCCATGAATTTACAAGATATTATTTACTTTAACCATTTAGCTGAGAGTCTCAGTTTTACTGATACTGCCGAGCATTTTTATGTCTCCCAACCGTCCATTTCCATGTCATTAAAACGACTTGAAGCAGAGCTGGATACCCTGTTGATTGACAGGAAAAGATTTCATAAACGCTTGCGCTTAACGGAGTCAGGAGAAATATTACTCAAACATGCGCAGGTTATTCTCCAGTCATTGTCTGAGGTAAAAGAAGAGATTCATGATTATAAAAATCAAATCGTTTATTTCGGGTTCTTGCCAACGATTGGGGGACACTTCATGTCTGGGCTTTTGCCTCGGCTGGGGAAATTTACTTCTTCAGTTAAATTTATCGAGGAAGAAAGTTCTGATATCATGCATGAAATGGTGCGCTCCGGTGAAGTGCCGATTGCTATTACGGGTAGCGACGTCCCCCTTTTCAACGATGGGGACTTGATTCAAATACCCATTGCCACGCAAGAATTATCTTTGTGGGCTTCGCCCGATAACCCCCTGGCCCAAAGGAAAAAGTTGTCGGCTGCGGATTTGAAAGATACCGTCTTTATTTCTCTGGAAAAAGGCTATACGCACGAGCGTATCTTTAGCAAATGGAGCCAGGGAAAATTTACCCATCCTCCTAAAACCTTGTATACGAAAGAAATCCAGACCGCCCTTTCGATTGCATCATCTACCGATATGGTTGCGTTTATGATTGATATCCTGGTCAAGGATTCCAAGGATTTAGTTAAAATACCCCTTTCTGATCCACCACTTTTTTATATTAGTTTGATACTCAATAAAGATAGTCATCAAAACAAGTTCCAGAACGAATTTAACGAAATGATGATTTCATTGGCAAAAGAGTTGGCAGAAGTCGCTTAATAAGGGTTCTTGGTTATCTGGTGTTGGTGAAGGAAATGCCCTTCGGCCTGCGTGTTTGCTTGTGTACTGCCGTGGGACCGCCCGGAGCCTGTAGTCTCCGGGCTTGCAAGCCTCAAAGGGACCGTAGACGCTGAAGCATCAACGGTCCCTACTTTCGCATTGCATCCTTGACACGGCCACAAGCAACCCCACCGTCCTTCGGGATTTCCGAGAAGAATACCTACCAACACCATAAATAATAGAACCTAAATAAGTAAAAAACGGCCCTTCCAAGCGTACGCGCTCGGAAGGGCCATTTTTAATTACAATTTTTCTTGCCCATCGTTAAGGGTCACATCAATGGTCATTTTTTCGCCGCCACGATACAACTCCACTTTAACGGTACTACCCACTTCTTGACGGTAAAGGATCTTGCGCAGTCCCACCATGTTGGTGATTTCTTCGCCATCCATACCGACAATGACATCATATTGCTCAATACCAGCTTCACTTGCGGCAGACATACCTTGTACATCTGCTACAACTACACCCGCCGTCACTTCTTCCGGCAGATCCAGGATATTACGTTGTTGCGAAACAGAAACTTGTTGCAGGTCCATCATGCTTACCCCAAGAACGGGACGAATCACTTCACCATGTGCTTCTAATTCTGCAATGATACTTACCGCATCGTTACTTGGTATCGCAAATCCCATTCCCTCTACATTTGAGGAGGCAATCTTCATCGAGTTGATTCCGATAACCTGACCACCAATATTAATCAACGCACCACCCGAGTTACCCGGGTTGATGGAGGCGTCGGTTTGAATCGCCGTTACGTCCCAATCGACCACACCATCGCCGTCAATATCCGTTTCAACCGTTCGTTCAGTTGCGGAAATAATCCCTTGCGTTACCGAGGTTGCAAACTCAGTTCCCAGAGGCGAGCCAATAGCGATTGCCGGTTCGCCTACATTCAATGCCTCAGAATTGCCAAACTCCGCAATGACATCAACTTGGTCAGAAGGAATCGCCAATACCGCCAAATCCGTCCAGACGTCCGCACCGACTACCTCGGCTTCAAGTTTCGTGCCATCCTTCATTAACACTTCCACGGCGTCCGCACCGTTGATGACGTGATTATTCGTGACCACATAGGCGGTCCCGTTATCTTTTTTATAAATAACCCCACTACCCGTACCATTGGTAACCAAACCACTGTCATCCGTCTCTGTTTGTGGAATGACAAAACCAAACGGGTTCCCGGAATTTTCCTTTAGATTAATAACAGAAACGACCGCTTCCTGAACGCCTTCCACCGCTTCCGTTGTGGCAGTATTTACATCCAGGCTGATTGTTGTTGTTTGGGAGCCATCCGATTCCGTGATAGTAGATGTATTTATATCATTGCCATTATTTTCCATATCCAACGCACCTGAACCGAACAAAATTCCCGTTCCCAACAAGGCTACGGTAGCCCCACCAATGACACCACCCAATAGGCCACTTTTCATGCTTGATTGTTTTTTTGGTTTTTTATTTGAATATCTCTCACTCATTCGTTTTCTCCTCTCTTTCCTTGTCTCTTTCTAGCTTATTATATAAAACAACTTTGAAAAAAATATGAAGAATTTGGTAAAAACAGTTTTCCTGTACAACTATAAGTATACGAAAAAAACCAAGAAAATGCTTATCCAACGCATTTTCTCGGTCTCATTTTAAACAGGAAATAAATCAGTTGGTACGTTAGGGTCGGTATCCAATACGCGAAACGCTTCATTAACACCATGACCCTTGGAAAGTAAAATACTTTCGGCCGTTTCATGGGCCAGTGCCTTGATATTATTATCCTGGCTCAAATGGCCCAAATAAATACGTTTCGTATTATCACCTATCATCTCTGCCACGGCTAAAGCACCATCATCGTTGGACAAATGTCCATGGTCGCCTAATATCCGTTGCTTCAGTGACCAAGGATAGCGTCCCATCCGCAACAATTCCAGGTCATGGTTACTTTCGATTAAATAGGCATCGGCATTTTTCAACAAACCGCGCAGACGATCGCTCACATATCCCGTATCCGTCAACATCACAAATTGTTTGTTTTCATAATGGAAGGAATAGAATTGCGGCGCTGCTGCATCATGGGAAACCCCGAAGCTTTGTACATCAACGTCACCGAGAGTCAATACTTCGCCCATTTCAAAAATGTGCTTTTGTTCTGTTTTGATTTCCCCGATTGTCGTTGGCATGGCGCGCCACGTTGCTTCATTCGCATAAACATCAAACCCATAGCGGCGTGCCAAGACACCCAGGCCATGCACGTGATCGCGGTGTTCGTGGGTTACCAAGACGGTATCGACTTCAGCCAAGTCACGTCCCACTTGGTTCATCAAGGCTTGAATCTTCTTGCCACTCAGGCCACAGTCCACCAATATTTTACGTTTGGGCGTTTCGATATAGGTACAGTTACCTGAACTGCCACTCGCCAGCATACTGACTTTAAAGCCGCTCATGTTATCTAATTCCATCACTCAGATTCCCTCCAATTTGTCCTATCTATTCTAACGCATCTGAGTGAAAAAATCACTGACTTTAAACTTTAAAAAGCACCGCCGCCTGATCCACCACCGGAACCTCCCGAGGAACCGCCACTAAATCCGCCTCCCGAACCACTGGAAGAATCAGATTGCGGCGTGGAAGCATCAATTCCTCTTGCTATCGGATCATTGACACCGTCAATATAACCCGGATTGTGGTAGTAGAAAGGATAGAAATAAGATGTTCCGTAAATGACATCATCTGGATACTGAATCGCCATTTGTTCCAGAACATGATAAGCAATCCCCATTGCCGTTGCGTAGACGAGATATGTATCCCACAATTCAACCGAACCAATGTCCTGCATCGTAAAGTCCCCAACATCCTCCAACATCCGTTCAAAGGCACGCCAATCTTTCTTGGCTTTATCGCCTTCAGGGGTCACAGCAGGATGTTTCACATGATAAAGCAGCACATAGATGGCCAATGCCAATCCCGTGAATCCCAGCAAAAATAGCCAGATAGGCAGCTGATACGCAAAGACACCGATTGTTAAGAGGATAAAGAAAATATTGTTTGCAATTAGAGTAATAATCGACCAAGTCCTCGCTGTCGTTGCATGAGGGGCACGGTATCTTTCTTCATATACTTTCGCGTCGTCGCGAACAGCTTGTTGCCATGCCATGCGCGCTTTGTAAAAACGTTCCCCCAACTTGGTATCATAATTAATGGACTCAATCCTGCCAAAGGTAACAGCCTTGCCATCTCCTCCAATTTTCAAGAACCAACGCATCAGTTGCTTCTCGTGTTTCAAAAGTCCGCTGTCCGGCTCTTTTAATTTCCGCAATTCATAATCGAAGCCATCTTCCAACGGGATTTCTTTCATCTGTAGATAACCACGGCGAACCAGATCGAGAATGGTCGCAGAAACAGCTTCGGAATCCGGTTCTTGATTAAATATCGCCTTGTTCATGACAGCAGGCGACATGTCTTCCGGCAATTCATAAACGTAATCCGGTTCTTGATAAGGCACCGGGTTGGTTTCTTTATATTTCTTCCGTAACCAAAACAGAACTGCCAATGCCAAAAGCGGGCCAATTACGCCGAAAACGGCACCCACAATCACCAGTAGCCAGTAACGTTGTTCCTCTGCTCTTTCAATTGCTTCTTCGTTCGCAATGATTTGATCAAGGTTATTTTCATTCACTGTATTGGGATTATTCCACGTCACATAAGTTGGGAAAATGACATTTGCCTCCACAAATGTGTTCGCCGGATTACGGTTCAGGCTTAAGTTGACAACCCTGTCCTCTTCCAAGGTCACATTCCCATTGGCATCACCATGTCCCCAGGCTTTTAACTCACCAGGCTCCACTGCAGCCGGCAATTCAATCCGGATATCGACATCAAGGAGTTCGTCATCCCAAGCCGAACCAATCACTTTACGGTTAAATTGGGCGACATCATTATAATTCGTTACCATCTCTGGAATCCGGTATGAATAAATAACGGTCATATCATCATCCGTAATGGGATTGTAGACCGTGAAATTTAAAAACGTCCCTGTATCCGTCATTTCATAGGTGCCTGGCTGTTGCGTCGTATCTTGACTATATGGAACAGCTGCCTCCCCCTCTTCCTCAATCGCAACCGAAACATCGGTTGGAGTTGGGTGCGGCGAATAATCCAGGTTGAACAATACCCCATTAAATTCACCATCAAAATAATAGGTAATGCGCTCCGTAAACAAGGCGCTCCCATCTTCCTGGATATTTACCTGCACATCGTAATTATTGATTTCATACGACCTGGCCGCTACTTCTGGTGGGGAAAGGCCAAATAATAGAAAAAATGTAAAACTAATGATAGCCATTAACTTTTTCATCCGAATTCCTCCTTTCCTAAATTATAGTTGAAAGCCCGTCATGATGCGAATATATCCCTTGTATAAACAAAAAGTAAATATTTTTTCAAAAAGGACCCCGAAAATTTACAAAGACCTCCGTAATCTATTACTATCACCCAAAAATGAGAGAGGAAGGCACTTACTTATGGAGCAATTATTAAATAAAATCACCGTTTTCCGCAGTGAAAGGAAATACTTACTCGGTTTGGAAGACCGCATGCAGTTGATTAAGTCCTTGCATGCGATCCTCGTTCCCGACGCTTACGGTGGCTACAATGGCTACAGCGTCAGAAGCGTCTACTTCGACAGCCTGGATAATCAGGACTATAACGAGAAAATGCAGAAGTTTGAATTCGTTAAACGGGTTCGGCTTCGCATCTATGATATCAAGGATCAGATGGTCAAGTTTGAAATCAAGAAAAAGAAACCTGGAAACCAAATCAAGGATACATTACTCGTTACCCGTTTAGACGCAGAGGAAATGTTAAAAGGGAACTTCGAAGTATTGAAAAATTATGAAGGGGACACGGCCGAGCTTGGTTACGAAATTTGTACGACGATGGGCTACCGGCCGATTTCCATGGTTGAATACAAACGCCGTGCCTTTACCCATCCCTTTTTCAGCACCCGGATCACCCTTGATAACGAGTTGAAGTATTGTAATTTCGATTATGACTTGTTTGCGGAAAAGCCAAACTATCACTATGCCATGCCTTTGACGGATACCATCCTGGAAGTAAAATACGATCGCTTCCTGTTTCCGCAATTGCAGGATGTACTGACTAGATGTAATTTGAAGAAATGTCCAATCAGTAAATTCGGATCATCAAGACAACTATTGGAAAATTATTATTATTAGGAGGAATTTACAAATGAATCAAGTATTCGATCTTATCCAACAAAACTCAGGAACAATGACAAACACGGTGACTATAGCAACGGTATTGGTAAGTTTGGGGTATACCCTCTTCCTTTCCGCTGTCATGTTTTTCACTTTCAAGAAATGCCACGCAAAGATGTCTTACGATCACAAATATAATATCACTTTGGTGATGTTGGCAATTGTCTCAACAATTCTGATGCAACTGATTAAACAAAACGTTGCGCTCTCTTTAGGTATGTTGGGCTCTCTTTCCTTGGTGCGTTTCCGTACCAACATCAAGGACCCGCGCGATCTTGGCTTCGTTTTCTGGGCGATGGCGATCGGTATTGCTTCATCCAGCGAAGGTTGGTTCATCGGCTTTATCGGTTCCCTTCTCTTAATGATTTTTATGATTGCGACTGGCGATAACATTGCTTCTTCAAATACCATGTTGTTGGTTATCCGCGGCAATAAGGCAAATATTCCGTATATTTCCGATATCGTGTTCGATACGCCTGGCAACAGCCGTTTGAAAGCACAAAACTTGTTGCAGGATTCTTTTGAACTTGTTTATGAAATTAAAACGAAGCATGCAGATGAACAACGTTTGGCAACAGAAATCATGTCGGTCGAAGGCGTGGATACGGTGAACGTCTTGGCACCGAGTGCAGAGCTGGCTTAGAAAAGGAGCGTGAAAGTGATGTACAAGAAAACCGTTATTGCGGAAATTAGGCAACATTATGGCCTCGTTATCGACGAGGAAGGGAGTCTGCACCGGATCAAGTTAAAAAAAGGCATGCGGATTGGAGATCGTATTTCATACCGCGACGAAAAGCATTACCATTTGATCGACCAAAATAAACGCTTCACGGTACCAAAATGGGCTACAACCGTTTTAGTCGCGAGCACGCTTTTCATCGCCACTGGTCTTGCAATATTTGTTGATTCCATTCCCGAACCAACCGTTGCACCACCTCAAGCAGCTGCTGCTTTGGAAGAATTACCTATTCAAACAGCAGACGAATCCTACAGTGTGACGATTGTAGTGGGCGAGAACTAAAAGGCGCTACTCTTGTTTTCTTTTCCCCTAATTCTTTTTTGTGCGTTATAATTAAAATAGAATGAGAAAGGGAGGAAAAGAAATCATGAATAACAAACAGCTACAAAAAGTACGTGATGGCAAAGGATTTATTGCAGCTTTGGATCAAAGTGGAGGTAGTACACCTACAGCACTGGAGAGATATGGCATCTTGAAAGGTAGCTATGCCACGGAAGATAAGATGTTTGATTTGGTACATGAGATGCGAACGCGTATCATCACCTCTCCTGCCTTTGATTCAAAATATATCCTTGGGGCCATTCTCTTTGAACAAACCATGGATCGAAAGATCGAAGGACTCTATACCTCTGAATATTTGGCCAAGAAAAAAGACATCGTTCCTTTCTTAAAGGTGGATAAAGGATTGGCGGAGCTGGAGAATGGTGTTCAGTTGATGAAACCCATGCCAGAACTAGCTGGTTTATTGCAACGGGCGAAAAAACATAACGTATTTGGTACCAAAATGCGCTCGGTTATTAAGGAATTGAATCCTAAGGGGATTAAAGCCGTCGTTGATCAACAATTCAAAGTTGCCAAACAGATTATAACAGCTGGCTTGGTGCCGATTATCGAACCGGAAGTAGATATTTACAGCCATAAGAAAGAAGAAATCGAAGCGATTTTGAAAGAGGAAATCCTGGAGCATTTAAATACTCTCGGTAAGAATGAATGGGTCATGTTGAAACTCACGATTCCGACAGTAAAAAATGCCTACAAGGATTTGATTGAGCATCCAAATGTGGTGCGCGTGGTTGCCTTGTCAGGGGGCTATTCGCGTGAAGATGCCAATGAGAAATTAAAAAATAATCACGGCCTCATTGCCAGCTTTTCAAGGGCTTTATCCGAGAATCTACGGGCGAAACAGTCCGATGCTGAATTTAATGAAACCTTGAAAGAAGCAGTCACTTCAATCTATGATGCTTCAGTAAATAAAAACACTTAAGCAATTTCCATAAAAAAATCCAGGAGCCCAACGAGGTCCTGGATTTTTTTATTCACTTATTAAGAGGCGTTCAGTTAATTCTTCAACCGGCTCCGTACTGCTGCTCATTTCACTCACAACATTCTCAGTTTCGGCTTCGCTTTCTGCCTCGGAACTTTCTTCCTCTTCTTCCTCTTGAACGACTGGTGCGGAAATGATATTTCCTGTTAAGGCATCCACGCGCTTGATTTGTACGGGAACATTTTCCCGGGCAATTTCGACATACCACATCGGGCTGTAGATATTCATATCAGTCAAACTAAGCGTTTGATAATAGGACAACGTCAGCAAGCGAATGGTTGAATTATCAGGAATCTGATTATTCAAATACAAGGATTCAATCGCAGCTTGCTCGGAAATAACATTCCGTTGCCGACCTTGCGGTTCCGCCGAACCCACATAGGTTTGTTCATAGGAAATGACTTCATGATCGGAATTCAGATGAAAAATTAAAGAAGCTGTTCCATCCGCAATGGGTATCCCCTCTTTGGTATATTGGACATAAACCACGCGCTGATTAACCGCTTGATAGGATAAGTAGGCATATTCATAACCATTCAGAACATTACCATCATCAATAAAAACTTGGATGGGTTCCAGTCGTTGCGATAAAGGGACATTATCGGTCTCAAAATCCAACGCAATGGGATCAGACAAAACACTGAATAACAAATTGTTCTCCATCCGCGTTGTTTGATTTTTCAATGAAGCGGCATTTTCACGGAGGTACGTATTCTTATCCGTTTTAATGACGGGTATTTCTTCTGCTTCACGACTCAATTCCGGACTTTCAATCTTATCGTTTCGCAATCCTTCTTCAAGGTTGACGGTAGCACTAGGGTCTCCGAAATTTAGTTCATCATTCTTCTCTAAAAAAACAGCCAGAAGATAAATATTCAATATAGAGAAGGTAATAATCAAGATAACCTGAATTCTTTTATAATCCACTAGCGTCACCCCTTCGTGCCACAGTAATCCAACCATCAATGGTATTCCATGTTCCATCGAGTTTTATAAACCATCTTGGAACCAAACTTGCAATGCGGGTACTTTCGTCATTACTGATCCATTCATAGCCGATTGCCATATTTTCAATGGCGCTATATGGAATATCAGCTTTAGCTAACTTATCAATCATTTCCTGTGGTTTTGGCAAAACAACCTTCTCTTGGCGATCTTCCAAAGGGGTTTGAATGATTTCGGTTGGATAATACAATTCCACCAAACCACTGTTTTCCATCTCCATCCGGATTAAACCACGGTCCAATGCACCAGCAATTGGCAAACCGTTTAAATAGCGGCGATAAGTAACTTGGCCACTTTCTTCATCAAACCCTTCAAAATAAGAAGCTTGGGTCCATGTATCCAAAAATTTCAGAGCATGAAAGCTATCACGAATTTGTTGGAAGACACTTAAATTTTCTTGATCCAGGTTATTGCGGTAATAATACAATATCCCTGTTTCTTTATGGATACGCAGTTCAGAAATGTTATCACTGTATATCGTAAAAACATCATTACTGTCATCACGTAACTCAGTTGTATCTTCGAATAACTGTCCAATAAAAAAACTGTTCGGTTGTTTCTCTACCAGGTAATCCAGTTTATCCAACTGGATTTCTGTTTGCGGTAAATAAGTGATGACATCCTTAAAAGAATAGGCATTGGAATTAATATAGGACTCTTTATTACCAGAGTAGAGCTTCATAAGCGGTTCAATCGAATCTTTCGACCGGGTTGCGGTGTAGACATTTTTACTGCCGTCATCCAACAAATAAATCGGATCAGCATTCACTGTTGTAATCAAAATACGGGTAATGGTACTACTTTCCAACTCTTCCGGAACTGTGTCAAAATAACGCGATAACATCCCTATAGGCATAGGGCCCGGAAACCGTATTTCGATTCTATTTCTCTCCAAAATGAGCGCGTCATAGTCCTCTTTTGTATAGGCTGATACGAATGTCACGTCCTGCATCTTCCACTCCTCCAGGAAGGCATCAGCCTGGTTCACAATCCTTTCGTCCTGTGAGACAAAGGTATTCAGTTGGGTGTGGAAAGTCAGGCGATGGGGCGCGAACATATCATCGATATTTTTCACATTGGAAATACTGGTCGTTGATTGAGTAGGCGCAATACTTTGGATATTGGCTGCCCCAGAAGGAACGCTCAAGATGCGCCATGTTAAAAACAAACTGATTGCAACCAAGGTATAGAGGGTGAAACTAATCCATTTTGAATCTATCTGTTTCATCACCACTCCTCCTCTTCAAACGATTCATATGGTAAGGAAATAAAGAATGTGGAACCTTTATTTTCCACACTGGTTGCCCAGATGCGGCCACCATGAAGCATCAAGACTTCTCTGGAAATAGCCAAGCCTAAGCCGGTCCCTCCCATGGAACGTGCGCGCGCTTTATCAACACGGTAAAAACGCTCAAAGATATGCTGCAAATCTTTACGAGGGATTCCCAGCCCTTCATCGGTGATGCTGAGGACCACACTGTTATGTGTTTCCATCAACCGGCAGGTAATCGTTCCGCCGTCCGGAGAATATTTCAAAGCGTTATTCATAATATTATCGATTACTTGCGTAATCTTGTCCTGATCGATATCCACCCACAATGTCCGTTGAGTGAAATCGCGCTGGATTCGATAATTTTTATCACGGTAAGCTTCGGATTGAAGAACCATATCGAAACGGTCCAGAATATGCGTAAACAAATCATTCATGCTGACATATTCCAGTTCCAGTTGCATTTTCCCTTGGTCCATCCGGGATAGATTCAGCAAATCTGTAATCATACGAATCATCCGCTCGGTTTCAGTTGCAATGACTTGCAGGAATTGCGGTGCAATTCTTTCGTCTTTCCAGGCACCATCCTGTAAGGATTCTGTATAGCTCTTCACACTGGTCAACGGTGTACGCAGCTCATGCGATACATTGGAAACAAAATTGCGTCGTTCCTGCTCTACTTTTTCTTGCTCGGTAATATCCGTCAGTACACAAACGACCCCACTGATGAAGCCGGTATCCCGTTGAATAACCGAGAACTCGCCTTGTAAAATACTATCCGTCTTGTCATCACCTTCGTCGATATGAATAACGAGATCTTCATTTGCTTCAAGCAATTGTCGGAATGTATAGCCTTTACTCAAATCCAAAACTTTCATGATGGATTTTCCAACAGCCTCTTCGCGGGTAATGCCCAGCAAATCAACAGCCCGGTTATTGATGATAATGATTTTACCTCGGCGATCCGTAGCAATAACTCCGTCCGACATGTGCTTCAAGACACTGTCCAGACGCTGCCGTTCCGCTTCGGTTGTTTCCTGTGCTTCTTTAACTTTTGTTGACAGGTGATTGATGGTATCAGCCAACTGACCCAATTCATCATTTCCGTAAATACGTATTTTTCCCGAATAGTCTCCTTGTGCAATCGCCAATGTTTGCGTCCGCATCTCAGCGATTGGCTTGGATATCCCCTGGGAAATAATGATCGCCAATACAATCGTCACGACAATCGCAAACAAGGATGCATTGACAAATATTTTCACAATTTCACTGATTTGGGTATACACAGTCTCAATATTTGACTCCATCATAACAACACCGATGACTTGACCTGGATTGGTGGTCGCAAACATCGGTGAGACGGTTTTGAGGACACGGTCCGATTTTTCCTCGTCCATGTATTGGTATTTGCGTTCACTTTCCAATAGAAGCGCTTGTTGAACATCACGATCCGTTGACTTTGTTCCCACTATTGATTGACGGGTCTGGTCATTCGTTCCGATGATATACCCCTCGGAATCAATAACCTGGATTTCCAAAAAGTCGCCACCAATATAGTCCTCCAAAATACTTTGGACATTTTCTGGCGTGTCGTTTTGGTCTTCATCTTCAAATACAGGAACAAGTGAATTTTCCAAAAAGCGTACATTCAAGCTCATTTGACTGTCAAAGTTATCAATCAAATCCGTTTCAAGTTGCCGGATAAAATAAGCCCCAATAATTTGTAAAGATACCAATAGCAGAAAGATAAACAGCATTGGTATCTTGAAATGTATGGATTGAATCCAATTTATTTTTTTTTGCATCGTATTACTCCTGATCTGGATTTCTTAAGAAGTAACCGACTCCTCTACGAGTAATCAACCAAGTTGGATGACTGGGTGTATCTTCAATTTTTTCACGTAGACGTCGTACAGTTACATCAACAGTACGGACATCACCAAAATAATCATAACCCCATACGGTTTGCAATAAATGTTCACGGGTCATGACTTGCCCTAAGTGCTTGGCTAAGTAATGTAATAATTCGAACTCACGGTGCGTTAATTCGATTTCTTCACCACGTTTGGAAACGGCATAAGCATCTTCATGAATTGTCAAAGTACCGACATGGACTTCATTGGCAACTTCTTCTTCAGGTTGTGCTTGCGCATTCGTTCCAACGCGTCGTAAGTTGGCTTTGACACGTGCTGCCAATTCACGGTTGGAGAACGGTTTTGTAATATAATCGTCTGCGCCTAACTCCAAGCCCAATACTTTATCAATTTCAGAATCTTTGGCAGTCAGCATAATAATCGGAACATCACTTGTCTTCCGGATTATGCGACAGACTTCCAAGCCATCCATTTTTGGTAACATCAAGTCCAACAAAATTAAGTCAGGCCCAACAGCTTCGAATTGTGCAACGGCTTCTTCTCCGTCAAAAGCTGTGAAAACTTCGTATCCTTCCTTATCAAGGTTGAAGCTAATAATATCGGAAATCGGCTTTTCATCATCGACTACAAGTATTTTTTTCATAATTTATCAGACTCCTTAAAGGATAAATTCCTTTTTTCAGTGCTTCCCTTACATTATACAGGTGTTCAAAGGCAAGTGCAAAACTCTTTGTGTAAACGTTTCAATCCGGTGTTCGGCTTCTGTTGCTGGTGCCAAACCCCGGATTGGAATGTACTATCAGAAGAATACGACAGGCGTCCCCACTTCGATAAGTGAGAATAGTTTTTCCATGGCGCCTGGCGGAGTATTGATACACCCATTAGACCCATCATGTTTCCATTGATCGGGAGCAAAAGATGTTTGCCATCCTGCATCATGAATCCCTACACCCGTCCAGTCAACTGGAATCCAGTAATTTACCGGTTGTGCATAATCATTGCCTCGTCTTGGGTTGTAACCAATCAGCTCTGCATCTTCTTCCTTATTCCACGCATAAAATACTCCGACTGGCGTTGGGGTGGTTGCATGTCCGGAAACAATAGGTGTTTCTAATTCGCGTTTACCATTTTTATAGACATACATTTTTTGATTTTGAAGATCGACTTCAACGTAAGTATCACCAATATCGGTGCCATCTTCATGGTAACCCGAACCAAGAATTTCCGGTGTCGTCTTCACGTCTTCACCCGCTAAAATATAACCAGCCAGATTTTCAGATTCGGCTTCCATTGCAATGGACCAACCGTATTCGCCCGGTGGTACTTGTACTTCGCCACGATTCGTGCTTTTAAAGGTACGTGTTTTTTCATAGGTTGCATATTTATCATGCAACGTCTTCAGGAATGCTTTGGCTGCTTCTTTATTAACGGTCGGTTTTCCCGAGTTGTCCAGGGATAACCACGAAGCAATTTGGTCCTTAGGAACGGCTATCTCTTCACCGATTATCGTATACGTAATATTCGTATCAGCCAAATCCCGCATGGTTTCAACGACTTGCGTCAAGTCTTGACTATCGGCCGTCAATTCCGGCAATACATACGCATCCTCTAAAGCAAGCGTTTCTTCACCAGCAACCATCGTTGCAATCAGTTGTTCCTCGAAACGATCCGCATCAATAATGGTACCCGGTACTTCTTCCTCAATAACAAATTGTCCATCCTTGTTTTTAACGTTTGCACTGACTGGTGCGATTCGGTCGACTTTAGATAGCGTCAACTTTTCAATCAGTTCAAAAACAGCTTTTTCATCAAATTGAATCGCAACTTCTGAAGCTTTTACCGTATGGGTGTTGAAGAAAGCAAGTGGCCAAGACCAACTGTTTTGCTGACTTTTTAATTCGCCCAGAAAAGTATCGCTGTCAATTTTGGCATCCAAATCTTGAGGCGTTACGTTTGTGACTGTTTTGCCATCTTCAGTCACAATGATGGTACTAGCATGAAGCTTTTGCGTAACGACACGCTTTGCTTCATCCAGAGTCTTGCCTCCTACATCTATTTCGCCAATTTTCGAATTGGGTAAAAAATGATTATCATAATACTTGCTTCCGCCTATGTAAGCAAGCACGAAAATCGCAAAAATGCTGATAACAGTAAAGATAAGCGGCTTTTTCTTCATCCATATCCCTCCGTACATCTCGGGTTAACGCTTTATATTTCAAATTGTTACCCAATCATTACAATTGTGTTACAGCCTTCCTTGCAGATTATTGTAACGCACCTGATACATTTTTGCTATAGTTTCAGCTCATTTTATATAGTGTCCAAGATATAACTGAAGTCGAATTCCTCGATTTTTTTAATCATCAATAATCCATCCCCTAGCGGTACAAGGGCGGTTTCCAACGCTGGGTGGTTCAATACCGTATCCATCAATAAATTCAAACGGCGGTGGATTTTCCGGACGCGTCGTGGAATTTCTTTTTCATCATCCAGTATGGTCCCACCCTGGAACACATCATCAATAATCAACATACCGCCTGTGCGCAAGACGCGTAGGCAGTGTGGTAGAAATTCATAATATTTCGCCTTGGCACTGTCCATAAAAATCAAATCGTAAGTCTGGTCCAATGTTGGCAGGATATCCGCAGCATCGCCTTCTAGCAAGGTTACTTTGTCAGCCAAACCCATTTTTTCAAAATTAGCTTTCGCCCGTTCGATCATAATATCAAAACGATCAATCGTGGTTAGATGACCCGTTTCGCCAAGATGTTGGGCCATCAAACTGCCTGAAAATCCAATTGCTGTCCCAATTTCCAAAATTTGTTCGGGTTGTAAAATACCTACCATCATATTCAGGAAAACTGCTGTCTCATGAGGGATGATTGGAATGCCGCGCTCGTTGGCATAACTTTCAAGTTCGGCTAACCCGCCAGAAAAAGGTTTTAATTCTTTACGCATAAAATCTACTATTTCCGGTTTTACAACCGGACGGCTCATCATCGGATTTTTCTCCATTTACTTTTCCACTCCCAATAAAAAAAGCTTATCTAAGCGCCGGAACGACCGCACGCCTGAGATTAAGCCTTCTCGTATTATTCTTTGTTATTTTCGTCTTCCTCTTTAGACCTGTGTTCCACATGAATCGAACGGATTCGTCCGTTTTCGACTTTAGCAGTTGTCAGCACGTAAGGGCCTACCCGGACACTGAGTTTCTCATCATCATCTGGGAAGTAACCTGCTTCTTCAATCATGTAGCCACCGATTGAATCCACTTCGCTTGATTCTATTTCTGTATCGAAAAGAGTATTAAATTTCTGCAGATTCATTTTACCATTAATGAAGTAATTCTTCTCATCCATTTTACGGGATAAGCGTTGAATTTCATCATACTCATCTTCGATGTCACCAACGATTTCTTCCAATAAGTCTTCCAGCGTCACAATACCTTCAACCCCACCGTACTCGTCTTTCAGGATTGCCATATGGGTATGTTTCTTACGGAATTCTACCAGTAAATCGTCAATAAAGATGGTTGAGGGCACAAATAATGGTTCATTTACCAAAGTCCTGAAATCCAGTCTCTCAAAGCCAATATCTTTGGAAGCTTTCAGCACATTCTTCATGTGCAGAACCCCAATTACATTGTCTTTGTCACCTTCATAAACAGGCATCCGTGAAAACGGGCTGTTCAATACCAATTCCAGGTTCTCATCTAAACTGTCGTCTAAATCTATCATTAGTGTATCCGTACGCGGCACCATTAATTCACGTGCCAAACGGGTATCAAGCGACAAAACACCCTCCATCATCGTAAATTCTGATGGATCGATTGCACCTTGACCACGACTTTGTGCAAGAATTTGACGCATCTCATCACGCGTTAATTTTTCCTCTTGTTGGGTAAAGTCGATTGGTGATAACTTTTTCAAAATATTCGTAGAAGCTGACAACAACCATACAAAGGGTTTCGTCACAGCTTTGACCACTGAAATCGGTCCGGCAGTGAAACGTGCAATTTGTTCTGGCATTTGCAAAGCAACTTGTTTCGGATAAAGTTCACCTAGTACAAGGGTAATGTAAGCAAGTACTAATGTAACAATGACTGTGGCAATTGTTTCCCAACCAGATATTCCTCCTAAAAATGGTTCCAGGTAAGGAACAAAGTTGGAAGATGCAGATGCACTGTTGAAAAATCCGGCAAGTGTAATGGCTACTTGGATGGTTGCCAAGAAGTCATCGGAGTTGTCGAGAAGTTTCAATACTTTTTGTGCTTTACGATCGCCTTCTTCGGCCATCGTATTCATTTTCTGGCGATTGATGGAAACAAAAGCTAATTCTGCTGAGGCAAAAAAAGCATTCACAGCTGTCAGGATTATCACAACTAAAATATCAGATAATAACCTCTGGGCTTCGGGGTCTGGGTTCATTTAAATCTTTTCTCCTTTAGATTGTTTTATTTTTTTCTATATAATACCGCTAGTATACTTCTATAATAGGAAATATCAAGTTGAAAAGCAAGGAGTTTTTCACAAGCGCTCAGGCGCTTCTCTCATTTTAATTCTCATATTTATTTTCTTAAATCGAAAAAGTAAGGGGTTTCTTTTGGGTCATTTATACGTTTTTAAGACATGGATGACTTTCTTGAATGCCATTGCATTTTCTCATTTTAATGTTATTATCGGTATATAAATTAGATTGGAGGAACTACCCATGCTTATTCGCTCGCTTGCCATCCCTAAAAGAGACCTGACTGTGGTTAAAGAATCTGCCACTTTACAAGAGGCAATCGACATCTTGGAAGAATCCGGGTTCCGTTGTGTTCCGATTCTTGATGAAACGGGCACACTTTTCAGAGGTAATATTTATAAGATGCATATCTACCGCCATAAAGCTAACGGAGGAGACATGACTCTTCCGGTAACGCATTTACTGAAAAATGCCACAAAATTCATTTCCATAGATAGTTCATTTTTCAAAATTTTCTTCACGATTAAAGAACTTCCATATATTGCGGTGTTGAACCGCGACAATACTTTCTTCGGTATCCTGACACACAGTAGCTTGTTGAATATGTTGGCGCAATCCTGGAGTGTAGATGTCGGGAGCTATGTACTGACGATTGTTGCTCCTAGCCGCAAAGGTGATTTGTTCCAGATTACCAAAATCATCAACAAAACAACATCCATCGCTAACGTGATAACCTTGGATGTGAACCGTGACGATGTACTGCGTCGTGTTCTTGTGACTTTGCCGGCTGACACAACAAAAGCTGAGCTTGATACAGTTGTAGCAGGACTTGAAAAACAAGAATTCCGTGTTGTTTCAATAGAAGATTTACGTAACGAATAGAGTATGAAAAAAGGCTCACTCAAGCTTAATTTAAGCTGTTGAGTAGGCTTTTTTTTATGAAATGGCCTACTCAGGCGGAAAATTTGCCATGAGTGAGCTAATTTTTTAAAAAAAGCTCACTCGGACTAAAATTTCAGTCTGAGTGAGCTTTTATCTTTATATTTCCCCATTTAAGAACGGGTTCTGTGCAAGTTCTTGTTCAACAGTAGTTGGATTACCATGACCTGGGAATAAGACTGTATCTCCAGGCAGTGGCACGATATGCTCTTTGATTCCTTGCAATAAAGTTTCTTGGCTGCCATAAGGAAAATCAGTGCGTCCGATACTGCCTTGGAAGATGACATCCCCCACTATTGCAAAGCCATTTTCTTTGAAAAGGAAAACCAGACTACCTGGTGAATGACCTGGAAGATGTTGGAGTTCAAAGTTAAATGGTCCGATTTGAGTCGGTCCCATTGTATCCAAATAGAAATCGGCGGGCTTGTCGATGACAACTTCCGGAATGAGTGGTTGTCGGCCAGATCCGTTAAGCGTTGGATCTACCAGCCATTCTTTTTCGATTGAACTTTGATACAAAGGAATACGATATTCTTTACGGATTTCATTCACAGCACCAATATGATCATAATGTGCGTGTGTCAAAACTATCGCAAATGGTTTTAAGTTATTAACATCTATAACATTCATTATTTCATCAGCTTCAGCACCTGGATCGAAAATGATCGTGTCGCGGTTTTCGCCAATCAGGAAATAGCAATTCTCTTGGATAGGTCCTACCGTTAGGGCAAGTAATTCCATGGATGTTTTCCTCCCATACTCTTTATTCTTCAATTATATAAAAAGGAGCAGGTTTATGCCATTTTTTCGGTGAAGCCAATCAGTTTATTTAAATACTTCATTAATGGTGCAGAAACAATCAATACAACTGCTTCGCCGAACGCTGTGGTTGCGTAGCTGAACCAAAAAGGTAAATCTAAAACGATATACAATTCAATTGCCACAAAAACCATTGTTATCGTAAAAACGGCTGCCGTTTTCATCATGCGTTTCATTTCGGAATCTCCCGGTTTAAACAGGCGTTCCAAAATGAGGAATGAAATGAAGGTTTGTCCAAAACCGAACACTAAATCCCATGCACCCAGTGTGGAGAAAATAAGATTTGAGATGAAGACACCTGCTAAAACCCCATATTTATAATTCTTATGATACCCAACTAGATGATTAAGCATCTCCGAAACCCGAAACTGCACGGCTCCAAAAGACATAAAACTAAAAATCCCTGTCATTGCTACATACAGGGCTGCGATGATGGTATTTACCACCATTTTTCTTGTACCCATATTTATTATTCCTCCTAGTTTTTTTCCGTGGGATGGTCGACGAACCACGTACTGCTTTTTGACAAGCTTATCTATTTTAGCACAATAAAAGAATAGCAACAAGGAGCATTTAAAAGGGAAGCAATGATCATCATTGCTTCCCTTTTGCTCGAACTTTATTGCACGATTGAGTAATAGATTCTCGCTGTTAATCGGTAGATAATCCAGTAAATCAACCCAAACGCAACAACAACACCTACTATACTTCCTATCAAGATCGTATGTGAATGCAATCCAAAAATGAGTAACATTTTATACAAGATTGGATATGCAAATGCCGTGTGAATCGTTGCAACAATAATCGGCAACATGAACATCCAGATGACCTGGCTACGGCTCGTGTCACGGATCATCTCTTTATCCAATCCAACTTTCTGCATAATCTGGAACCGCGTCCGATCTTCATAGCCTTCAGAAACTTGCTTGAAATAAGTAATTAAAATAGTCCCAATTGTGAAAAGCGTGCCCAAGAAAATTCCCAGGAACAGAAACCCTCCCGTCATGGAATACCATTCTTCGCGCATATCAGCCTGTGTTTCATAGTTAACGATTGCTTCTTCTTCAATTAACGGTCGTAGTTTTTTTGAATATGCCGCCCCAGCTTCATCCGATGCATGCGTATTCCATAGAATACTTCCCGTAACACTTGTATCGTAACTTTGGCCTTTTTCTTCATATGTATCGAGAATTGTACTAATCGTAGCCACGGTGGGGACTACAAATAAGAACGTTTGTCCCAATTCTTCGTCAGTCATAAAATGATCTAATTCATCGCTAAAAGTCTTCACCTTGAATTCTTCATCCGCTATCCGAATCGTATCAAATTGATATTTCGCTGCTTCATGAATATAAATTTCTCCTGTTTTTGGTGCCAAGGAAAGACCTTCAAGTTCATTTATAGTTTCCGCTGTCAGAAGTGTTGTAGACGTATAAGAACCATCGTCTCCTTTTATTTCATTCCCATTCAGAACACCAAAGACGTTTGCATAAGAGTAACTCTCTAAATCAGAAATTGTTAAACCAAATGTATCGGATTGAATACGTGCTGTTACTTTATCAATATCTGCTTGTATAGCTTCCATTGTTTTCTCATCATCATAATAAACGGTAGCCTGATGATCGGATGGATAACGACTCGTTAAAGCTTGTTCCGATCCCACATATATTGCGGTAGTTGTACCCAAAGCGATAATGACCATACAGGAAAGAATCGCAATGTTGGCGAGACCTGTTGCATTTTGTTTCATCCGGTAAAGCATCCCCGAAATAGAAATAAAAGCGCGTGGTTGGTAATACAGTTTTTGATTTTTTTTCATCCGTTTCAGAATGTAGATGGAACCAGAAGTAAATAGCAAGTAGGTTCCAACAATAACCAACAAAACTGCGGTGAAAAAGTTGACTAAAGCTGCGATTGGATCTGTTATTGTTAGGGAAATATAGTAACCTGCCCCTAATAACAAAAGTCCCAGCAGAAATAGAAAGACGTTACTTTTAGGTTCTTTCTCCCCTTCTTTCTCTCCACGCAGTAATTGTATCGGGTTGGAAAACGTCACCTGACTGACATTATACAAATAGGCAATAAAGAAAATAGTGACAAACACAGCAGCTGTCAGGACAAAATTCAAGGGATTAAATGAGTAAGGCATTTCAACCGGTAATTTCAACAAATAATTCAAAAAGAGAAACATCAGTCGCCCTAACACAGACCCCATTACTAGCCCCAGTAGAATGGTAACCATCCCAACAATAATGGATTCAAGCAACAAAATACGCGCAACATGTCGTTTTTCCAGCCCCAAAATCCCGTACAGCCCAACCTCTTTTTTACGCTTTTTTATAAGAAAACTGTTTGTATAAAGTAGAAAAACCAATGAAAACAGCCCGATGGTAATGGCTCCGAATCGGAACAGGAGTATTAATATATCTGCTCCACGCATCCCATCAAAGTCGTTGGACATGAGTGAGAACATTTGAAAAAGCATGGAAACCGTCAGGGTTGCAGAGATTCCGTAGGGAAGATAGAGTTGCTTGTTGGCCCGGATATTACGCAGTGCCATTTTCAAGTAAAAATTACTCTGCATGCTGCTCACCTCGATTGGTCACGACCAACATCGATTGGGCAATCTTGTCCCGGAAATCTTCAACCGAAAGGTTCCCACGATACAATTCATGGTATACGATGCCATCGCGAATAAATAATACGCGGTTTGAATAGCTGGCCGCCTGCACACTGTGGGTAACCATCATAATCGTTTGCCCTTCTTCGTTAATCCGTTCAAATGTCTCCAACAGGTTTTGTGATGCTTTCGAATCTAGCGCACCTGTTGGTTCATCGGCTAACAGTACTTTTGGTTGGGTAATTAACGCACGCGCCACAGCAGCACGTTGTTTTTGACCACCTGAAACTTCATAGGGGAAACGAATTAATTGTTCATGAATACCCAGGTTCTTCGCTAGAGGCAACAACCTTTTTTCCATTTCAATAACGGGTATTCCGGATAAAACAAGTGGCAAGGAAATATTATCTTTCAAATTAAATGTGTCCAACAAGTTAAAATCCTGGAATACAAATCCCAGTGTGTCGCGACGAAAACGTGAAATCTCTTTGTCTTTAATTTTGGATAGTGGTTGTCCTTCTAAATAGACTTCTCCAGATGTTGGTTTATCCAACGTGGAAAGAATGTTCAACAACGTTGTTTTTCCAGATCCAGATTCTCCCATGATTGCGATAAATTCACCTTTATTAACAGAAAAATTCACATTACTAAGTGCTTCCGTCCCTTTATTAGCCAACCTTGCACGGTATATTTTTTTTAAGTTCTTAATTTCAATAAATGTCATTGTTATTCCTCCTTGCCTATAATAATAGAGGATTATATCCCTCCTAGCCTTTATTTTTCCTTACAATCAAACAAAGGAACCTTACACTTTTGTAAGGTTCCGCGTTAATCAAATAATAAGACATCATTCCGCTCCAAATGGAGGATGGCTTTTGTGTAAATACCGACTTCAGATTCAATTTCCAGTCGATGGCCAAGTCGTTTGCAAATCATTCGACTTAAAAACAAACCCAAACCCGTTGACTTTTCATGCAAGCGACCGGATAAACCCGTATATCCTTTTTCAAAAATTTTGGGCAGATCCTCTGCACGAACACCCGTCCCATTATCCTCAATAATCAAACTATCACCTTCCGCATAGATACGGATTCGGCCGGTGGGTGCATATTTCAAACTGTTGGACAGAAGTTGTTCCACAATGACTTCCAACCACTTATTATCCGATACCACCGATAATTGCATCGGTTGGTAATCAAGCTGGATACGATTATAAATAAAGAGGCTTGCATACTTCTTGATAACTTTACGGATTACACTATCTAAATCAACGTTAACTAAATCAAGCTCTTGATTGGTTCCTTCCAACTTCAAGTAATTTAGCGCCATGTGGGTGTAATCTTCCACCCGAATCAATTCTTGTTCGATTTGCTTTTTAGATTCAGAGTGCGGTAATTGCTGTTGAAGTAAGCTCATCGCTGCAATGGGCGTTTTGATTTGATGCAACCAAAGCGTAAAATAATCCATTTGCTCTTGTTCCTTTTCGCGATTCCTCTGTTCCTGGTCCCGCAGTTTTTCTTCCAACAACGCAAGTTTTGTTTGATAAATCTGTTCAATCGAAGTAAATTCATCTTCCAATGCCAACTCCTGTTTAAGGGCTCTATATCTTTCAGCATATCGCAACCACTGATAGAGCCAGTAAATCATTGAAAATAATCCCGTTAACAATAAACTATACCTAAAAAAAGGACCGGGAAAACGTGTCAGGAAAGCAACAATACCAAAACAAAGAGCAGCAACGCCAGCAATAACGGCTTGTGGTCGCATCGCATGCAAGAAGGCTTTGAAGATGGTCATCACGGGGTATCCTCCTCTGTCACTGAATAACCCATTCCTTTTTTGGTAACAATGAATGAATCCAAGCCGATATTCTTCATTTTTTTACGCAACCGTGTAATAGTGACAGCCAACGTATTATCATCGATAAACGATTCATCTTCCCACAAACGCACCATAATCTCCTCACGGGCTACAAACGTTCCTTTCTTTTGAAAAAGGAGTTCGAGCGTTCGCAGCTCATTGCGCGTTAAGTCCAACTCATTGTCCCCGTATATTAACTTCGATTCTCCTGGTTTGAGGATAACCGAACCGTGGTGCAAGTAGTTTTCATTTCCAGTGAAATCATAGGTGCGTCGCAATAAAGCCTGGATTTTCGCCAGTGCAACATTCAAGTCAAAAGGCTTTTGGATATAATCATCCCCGCCCATTTGAATGGCCATGACGATGTCCATATTTTCGGTACGACTGGAGATAAAAATGAGCGGCACTTGGGAAATTTTACGGATTTCCTGACACCAGTAATAACCATTAAAGGCAGGTAATTGGATATCCATTAATACAAGTTGAGGTGTCTCGGTATGGAAATGGTTCAGGACATTTTGAAAATCAGTGACCACAAAGGAATCGTAGCCCCATTTTTTCAGTTCTGCAGCCAAAACGGATGAAATGGTGCGATCATCCTCAACAATCATGATTTTCATTTTGTCTTCACCCCTCTTTTATATCGCTGTAAATACGTGGTACACGTGTACTGATGCCGCACAAAATCTCATAACCTATTGTTCCCAGAGCAACTGCCATTTCGGAAGGACTGTTCACTTCGCCGTTATTCTCGCCCAGCATCGTTACTTTCGTACCTACTGGATATTCTTTTGGCAAACTGATCATCAGTTGGTCCATGCAGACAACGCCACGGACAGGACAGCGGTGCCCATCCACCAATAGCGTTTGGCTGCCTAGGTCACGACGCCAGCCATCAGCATAGCCAACCGGTAACGTTGCCAACCACTCACCTTCATACGCTTTGTAGCGGGCACCATAGCTGATGGTGTCGCCTTCGTGCATTTGCTTCACATAGCTGATTTCTGTTTCCAGCGTAAAGGCTGGTTTTAACTTATAAGGCAAAGGAATCGTTAAGTCCGACGGGTTATAGCCATACATGGCAATCCCTATCCTGACGGCATCCGTTTGGAAGTCTTCATGCCATAACGTCATGGCTGAATTTGCTAAATGAACGATTTCTGGGCGTTTTTCCATACTTTGTACGAGTTCCTTGAAACGCGCGTATTGACGCTCGACTTGGGCGTCATCCTCGCCATCCGCGGTTGCGAAGTGGGTAAAGATCCCTTCCAAGTGCAACGATTCGTGTTTGTCACAGAACGCCTCAAATGCCTGGACCTCTTTGGCAGTCCTTAGACCAATTCGGCCCATCCCTGTATCAAGTGCTAAATGAATGCGCAAAGGGTTGGTTGTTTTCCGCAAATTCAACAACGGCAATGCTGCTTCCAACCATTCAAAGGAAGAAACGGTCACACTGATATTGGAGTCCGCCATCAATGCCACATCCCGTACTTCGGTCAGTCCCATCACTAATAAGAAATCTTCGGTAAAACCATTTTGGCGCAGTTCGATTGCTTCATCAAGGATGGCTACACAGAAACCATCCACTCCCGCTTCTTTGGCGGCATTCGCTATTGGAACGGCACCATGTCCGTATCCATCCGCCTTTACAACAGCCAATAGTTTCTTTTCCGGTTTAATATATTTTCGAATTTGATTAATATTCCATTTGATTGCACCTAAGTCAACTTTCGCCACTGTTGGGCGATGTGTTCCTCGCACCATAAAATAAAATCCCCTTACTTTTCTAAGATTACTTGCGCAACCACTGTATTTGAAGAATGCGAAATGGAAACCCAAACGTTGCCTTCAAATGGTGATTTCGTCACATTTGGTTTGCCGCGTTCACCGGGTAAAACTTCCATATCCTGAAAGGATAATTTCCCGATTCCGGTTCCGTAGGCTTTTGAGAAAGCCTCCTTGACCGCATAGCGACCAGCCAGAAATTCCATTTTCCGGGTGCCGGTCATTTTATCAAAAAGAGCAAATTCTTTTTCTGTCAGGACCCGGGTGGCAAATTGCTCGCGCCTTTCGTAAGCCCGCGTGATACGGTCCAGTTCAGTCACATCCAGGCCAATTCCCACAATCATCTTTGTCACTCCTCATGTTCAATGTCTTTATTTTACCAGAAAATCATTTGGTATGAATAGATTGCGGTCATCTAAATCAATATCTTGCAGGGAACGGGTGGAATAACGTTTCAAAAACCCATCACTGTTCTCCTGAATAATTTTGTAACCTGGGTGAGTTTCGAGTGTTTCATCGGTTTCAAAGTCTTGGCCGGAGAAGTAGCGGACATTCAGTCGTCCCACAAAATCCATTACGTCCTCTTCGTAAGTTTCCTCGTACCACTGCTCTTCAAACATCTGCCTCAAACCCAATGTCGCGCCATCTTCATAAAAAATATCATAAGCTGTTTGTTTGTAATCCAACAAATCCGGATCAGTTTGATTGGTCGCTTGTGCCCACTCCTCGACTGCCAATTCGCGGTGGCTATAGTTCAGACCCTCTGGCGAAATAGTAATTTCACCGACGCTATTGGGAAAAATCGACAAAGCACCTGTTATGACTTCCCGGGTATCGGCGTCGGACGAGATGTTTTGCGCATGGATATGACCCGCAAACAAAGCTGTAATCCCTTGTTCCTTTAACAAAGGATTGATTTCATCTGCATTTACCAAGGTATGTCCGGTTCGCTTGGAATCGTTATGCGAAAGGAGCGGATGGTGTCCCACCCACATCTTTGCATTATGCACCTGGAAATAATCGGATAACCAGGCAGCTGTTTCCATTTTTATTTTCCCTTCTACGGTTGGCGAACTTGTATTTTCGGTATCCGTGTAAATATTTGTATCCATCATAAGGATGGGATAGCCTGTTGCAGGTTCGATGGCGTAGCTGAGTGAATTGGGGTCTTGATTAATTGCCAAGTCAAAACCAAAATCAGCAAACAGTTCGCGGAAATCGTCGGGAGAGACTTGCTTGGTCGGTTTCATTTCAGGACCTTCAAATTTACGGGCCCATCCACTATGAATATCGTGGTTTCCGGGAATAACGCTGACCTGGGTTCCGTTTGCCTCGACTTGTTCAAAGTAGGCCGCTAAATCCACCATACTTTGGTACTCACCGTTAAAGGTCAAGTCGCCGCTGACTATCAGTAAATCGGGTTTCTCAATGGCCGCTTCCCAAACGAGTGCTTGCATCACGGAGTCGATGTGCGCCAAGTCCTTTCCTGCCGCTGATGCTTTCATCTGTGCGAAAGCTGAACCGACATCATGGAGCTCCGGTGAGATATAGTGGATATCGGTCACCATCCATATTTTCAAATCTTCTGATTCAGAGACAAGCGGATCTATGTTTCGAAATTCTGTTTCCGTTGTCCCAGCTGCTGTAAAGCGATATAAAAAACCGCCCGAAATAATAAGTGCGGATAGAATTGCTAATTTTTTTATCATGCGTATGCCCTCTTTCATGTAATAACAATTAATTATTGCAAAAATAGCGCATGACTTCAAGAAATTGGTGCAAGGTGCGGCGTTTAAAATGATTTTTGGTACTGAACACCGCACTATGGCTCCCAAGTGCGGTGTTCAGAAAATTATTTCAGTGGGAACGCCGCACTTTTGGAAAAAATGCGGCGTTTAGCGTTACTATATTTCAGCATCGCCGCATTTGGCGCTAAAATGCGGCGTTTAGACTTTTTTCGCGCACTTAACGCCGCACACAAAAAAAAAGAGCGAGACAGATGTCTCACTCTTTTGCTAACGATTAGTCGTTGCTTCTGATTTTGAAGCTTGGTTTGCTTCCGCCTTTGCTGCTTCCACCTTTACGGTCGTCGCGGCGTTTACCAGCACCACCTGAACGGCTACTGTCGCGGTCTTTGTTCCAAGAACGGTTTCCGCCACCGCTATTGCGGTCGCTTGATTGGCGACGGTCGTTTGAACGGTTTCCACCGCTCTTACCTTTGTAGCCGCCACCGCTGCTCTTACCACGGTAGCCGCCTTTGCCGCCTTTACGGGATGGCAATGGGCGTTCTGGAGTGATGTTTACAGGCACTTCAGATGCTTCTTTTGTTTGGCTCTTAAGGAATGCAGCAGCCAATTCTTCTGCTGTATACTTGTCCAATAAATGTTTGATTGCACGTTCGTATTTGTCAGCTTCTGTATCTTTGACAATATCTTCGATTGTGTCAATCGCATTTTTCAATTGTCCTACCATTGCCTCTTCATCTGAAGGTGGGCGAAGTGGTGACATTTCTTTACGTGTTAATTTCTCGATAGTACGTAAGTAGTCCATTTCGTTTGGTGTTACGAAAGTAACGGACATTCCTTCCTTACCAGCACGGCCTGTACGACCAATACGGTGAACGTAGCTTTCTGGATCTTGTGGGATATCGTAGTTGTAAACGTGAGTTACACCAGAAATATCCAAACCACGTGCAGCAACGTCAGTTGCAACAAGGATGTCCAAGTTTCCGCTCTTGAAGTCTTTCAAAACGCTCATGCGTTTTTTCTGAGTCAAGTCGCCATGAATTCCTTCAGCGCGGTAACCGCGTAGTTCAAGACCTTTTGACAATTCATCAACACGACGTTTTGTACGACCGAAGATGATTGTAAGTTCTGGGTTTTGAACGTCGAATAGACGAGTCATGTTATCGAATTTCTCGAAATCTTTACATTTCACGAAATATTGATCGATCAAGTTAGCAGTCATTTCTGATGCTTTAATTTGAACGTGTTCTGGATTCTTCATGAATTGCACACCGATACGTTTGATTGCTGGCGGCATTGTAGCTGAGAACAATAGTGTTTGACGAGTTTCAGATGGTGTTTCCGAAATAATAGCTTCGATGTCTTCCAAGAAGCCCATGTTTAGCATTTCGTCTGCTTCGTCCAAAACTAATGTTTCAATGTCTTGTAATTTAAGTGCCTTGCGACGGATAAGGTCCAAAAGACGGCCAGGTGTACCTACAACAATATGTGGGTTGTTTTTCAAGCCACGGATTTGGCGACTGATATCAGCACCACCGTAAACAACTTGTGCTGTAACACGTTTGTCGCGGCCTAGACGGTACAACTCTTCTTGTGTTTGGATAGCCAATTCACGAGTTGGTGCAATAATCAAACCTTGGATTGAACGTTTGTTACGATCAATTTTTTCCAACATTGGCAGACCGAATGCAGCTGTTTTACCTGTACCTGTTTGTGCTTGTCCAATTACGTCCATTCCTTTTAAACCTAAGGGAATTGTTTGCTCCTGGATTGGCGTTGCTTCTTCAAAACCCATAGCTTCGACGGATTTTAGTAGTTCGGGAGATAATCCCAGTTCTGTAAATTTCATGTTTCCTCCTAGTTTTTGAGAAACATTAAGAGAGTTTTTTTATAAAATCGTAAGAAAGCGTCGTTCTGTGCCTTCTTAATCCTCTAAATTGATTGATATCATAAATCATATGCAAATGATCATTTAATCGTTTGAATAGTAAGTTACTGGTCTCATTCTTCGTTCGCGAAGAAAACCCTCTTTATTCCTCTATTTTTAACAAAGGTAATCATACCATGACTTTCAATTATTTACAAATTTAAACCTTCATTATGTGAAAACCTTTTTAATGTGTTCGCTTCCAAAAAAGGCGTTTTTAAGCAAAAAGACACGCCTAGCACTAAAGAATAGCGTGGGCGTGTCTTGAAACAAAATTAATAATATTGCTTTCAAAAAATCATTGTTCCCTCAGAGCTTTTACAACCGACAGCAAATCAGTTCCGAAACTGGACTTGATTAAAATTTGGTCATTATGGTCGAGTGTTGCTTTCAGCTCTTCTATTAAAGGTGCCTTATCTCCGGTGAAATAATGCAGTTGATTTGTCGGGAATTTGCTTTCAAGGGCCTGGTACAGCGGTGCAATTTCGTCTCCATACAAATAAACTGCGTCGAAATCTTCCGGTTCCAGGGAAGCCGATAAGCTCGCGTGAAGTTCTGCAGATTTCTCGCCCAGTTCACGAATATCTCCCAAAAGAACAAACTTACGGCCTTCGCGCGGTAGTTTCGCATAAGCTTCCAGAACTGCCGTCATCGAGGTTGGACTTGCATTGTAAGCATCATTCAATAATTGGGAACCATTGATTCCTTCTAGCCATTGACTGCGGTTTTCGGTTAATTCAAAATGTTCCAGATAACCTTTTACTTCCAACATGGATAAGCCAAAATAGTCGGCAATCGTCAATGCTATCAAGGCATTTTGGACATTGTACTCGCCCAAAACAGGAATTTCCAATATTTCACCATCGTCTAAACTCACTTTGAATGACGTCGCATTTTTACCACTCTCGATGCCGTAAGCAAAGACAGTCGCGGTATGATCGATACCAAAAGTACGTTTGTGATAGTTACCATCAATCGGCATCTCTTCGCGGATCAAGGGCTCATCGATTGGGTAAATGAACAATCCATCAGGTTTAAGCCCGTCAAGGATTTCCAGCTTGGCTTTGGCAATGTTCCGGCGGCTGCCTAAATATTCCAGGTGGCTTTCACCAATAATTGTGATTGCCGCAACATCCGGTGTCGCCAGCTTACTCAAGAATGAAATTTCACCATGATCGGACATACCCATTTCCAATACCAAAATTTCAGTTTCTTCCGGCATTTGTAAAATTGTAAATGGTAAACCAATCTCGTTGTTGAAATTTCCTTTCGTCTTGTGCACTTTGAATTTCGCTTCCAAAACAGCGGCGGTCATATCTTTGGTTGTTGTCTTCCCATTACTGCCTGTAATTGCAACGACTTTTGGATTGATTTCGCCCAAATAATATTTAGCCAAATCCTGCAAAGCCGTTAAAGTATCATCGACCAAGATAATCGCGATGTCTGGTGGCGCCTCAGCTTCTGGACGGCTCCATAATGCGGCGGTAGCACCGTTGGCGATTGCGGACTGAATATAATCATGACCATCGGTTTCCCCTTTTAACGGTACAAAGAGACTGTCACTTGTCGCTTCACGCGAATCAAAAACGACGCTTGTTATTTCTGCGAAGCGGTTGGGGGAACTATAATCGATGGCTTTCACTGCTTTTACAATATCAATAATACGGATTGGCTTCATTTGTGTCATCCCTTCTCTGCAAGAAAAACCGCCTCATAGGAGAACGGCTTTTCACATTATACGTTTAGTCTACTTGAACACTCGTGATTTTCCCAGAATAACGTTTAAGGGCTAATTGGATTAACTCCTCCACCAAATCGCTATACTTCAAGCCTGCATGTTCCCAAAGAAGAGGATACATGGAGAATTGCGTAAATCCAGGCATCGTATTTACTTCATTGATGTAGATTTCGTGGTTACTTGTCACAAAGAAATCACAACGGCTCAAGCCACTACCATCCAAAGCGCGGAATGCTGTGGCAGCATATTCCTGCAGTTTTTCAACTAGTTCTTCTGGCAGATCAGCGGGAATATTCAATTCCACTGAGTTATTGATGTATTTTTCCTCATAGTCATAGAAATCTACTTTTTTAACGATTTCACCAGGTACTGAAGCATTCACATCAGAGTTACCCAAAATCGCGACTTCTACTTCGCGGGCTTCGATTCCTTGTTCCACAACCACACGTGAGTCATATATAAAAGCTTTTTCAATCGCGGCTAAAAGTTCTGCTTGATTGGATGCTTTAGAAATACCCACGCTTGAACCCATATTGGCTGGTTTGACAAACATTGGGTAAATTAAAGACCCTTCGCAACGTTGGAAAATTTCTTCTTGCTGGTTTTGCCAATCAAATTTCGTTACCGGTACATAGGGAACTTGCGGTAAGCCAGCTTGTTGGAACAGCTGTTTAGAAACGATTTTATCCATCCCTGCTGCACTTGCAAGCACGCCGCAGCCCACATAAGGCATATCCAACACTTCAAAAAACCCTTGAACTGTACCATCTTCACCGTTTGGTCCATGCAAAACAGGGAAAATAACAGCGTCTTCGGATTTAATCGCCGCAGGAGAAATTTTGATACCAATTGAACTTTGACCTTCTTCTGTAGCCATTTTTTTGACATCGCCCGCTGTTAATCGTAACATTTCTGATTCTTTAACGGGTTCAGTCAATGTTTCACCTTGGATCCATTCTCCGTCACGCGTAATATAAACAGGTACAACATCATAGTAATTATAGTATATTTCTTTCACGATGGAGTGGGCAGTTAGAATGGAAATATCATGTTCCGCACTCTTGCCTCCGTATATAAGAAAGATTTTCATTATTTTTCTCCTTAAGTTATAAAATTATCAAAGTTATTGTACCACAATCTTTTTACCGATAACATTAGAAAAGAACCTGCCAGACATTGCGGACAGGTCCTTATTTTAACTTATATGTCAGTTTCCACGAATCTTTATCTGCGTCATAAGTTAAGTCCCCGATTGAAGACCGTTCGTCGAGGCTCCCTTCCAGCATGCTAAGCTGATCTTCCACTACAAATAACGGTGCGGAATAAATGGCCCCAATCACAGTCATTTGGCGGAATGAAATACAAATACCTTCCTTGAACAACCGAATAACCTCTTGCTTATCATCCACCGTGAACGGCGAAACCAGGCGTTCTTTTTGGAAAAATTTACGTTTTCCATTTACCTTTTCCTTCATTCGTTGCGTAATCGATTCGGTAAATAAATCCCAGAACTCCTCCAAGTGGCGGTAGTAAACTTTGGCAAAATTATTTGGTAACGTTAAATAGATATAATTATTTTGAAGTTTATAGTAGAAAGGGGAATGAAGGTAGTTATGCGCATGGGCAATATACAAAATTTCCGAAATCTCGACTGGTGTCAACTGGTGTAACATTTCAATATTCGAGTAATCAATCCAGCACGGTTTATTTACATCTTGCGAAATAGATTTTAAAAATTTAACGACATTTTCTTGTTCTTTAATTACATTGAAACCTGTGTAGTTATCATAAGTGCTTAGGGGATGTTTGTAATTATTGAGTAAAAGCAGATTCTGAGGGATACGTTTCAGGGAAATAGCTTCAATCATATTTACAATCCCTTTACTTAGAACATTATTACCAACTGTGTCATAATATACGTAAACGATCTGTTCTGGCACTGGACGTCCCCTTTCTTTTTTAATTTATTATTTATTGTACTATAATAAGAGACTACACGAGTCTCAGCATCATGTTAATATTATTACAATTATATATCTTTTCAAAGCGATATGTAGAAAGAAATAGTTAAGTTTACGGAAATATTCAAAACCACCCACGAAAGGAGAGGTCAGTCATGGCTTCCCACCTGATTCCCACAGCATCCGAAAAAAATTTAAATCTTCTTTTGAAAAAAAGACCTTTAACCTCCACCCTGACAACAGCTGATTTACCAGAGAGTTATTTGCAGCTTTTAACTGAACAAAATGGCGGCTATGTCAAAAACATGGTGGTGCCAACCCAAGAACCGACATCAGACGGACTGGATTGCGCGCATCTGCATTATATATTGGGTTTGCATGAAAATAAAGAAAAATCACTGCCTTATCAAGATTTTTTGCCGGATTACTTTATTATTTTCAGTTCTCACAAAGGTTGTTACTTTACTTTTGATTATTCAAGGGGAGAGGTAGAGCCTGCTATTCGGTATTTGGATACCGAAACTGATAATTGGCAAGTTGTGGCATCCAATTTTACTGCCTTTTTAAGTAACTTGCGTCCGGGAAAAATCACGGTCCCTTTCGAAGGGCAGTTGACACGAACAGAGGCCGAGCATGCTTTTTTAACAGCGGGAGAGCCAGATGAACTGGATGTGCTCTGGGCACATCTGGAAGATACGGATGATAAAGAGTGGTATTTTGACTGGATTCAGTATTTTGCGCAAATTCCAATGTTCCATCAATCGGCATTTGGTGCCCTGGAAACGCAAATTCTATATTTCCGATTGGATTTACCGCAAAATGCTGATAAGGTTTTTAAGTTTTTTCCAGAAAAGAGCGACTGGATTCAAGAAGAATTGGCAGCTGATTTTTAAGACAAAAAACGACGATTAGCTATTTAGAAAATTGCTAATCGTCGTGAATTTGCGATTTTACGCCAATTAGATAGTCGTTTGTTTCCTAAGCGTCGCCTTTTTGAAAAATCACGACTATCAGCCCACACAACAAAACTTAATCGTCGTGCCTGCCAACTAAGAAAAATTATAAAACCCGATACCACAAAAAAACCAGCCCTCTCGGACTGGATTTTACGCTTGAAATTAAGCTTCTTCTGTTTCTGTTTTGAAACCGTATTTCTTGTTGAAACGGCCCACGCGTCCTTCTGCTTGTGCAAATTTTTGACGACCAGTGTAGAACGGATGAGAATCTGAAGTAACTTCCATACGGATCAATGGATATGTGTTTCCGTCTTCCCATTCAACAGTTTCGCCTGAACCTTTTGTTGAGCCTGACAAGAATTTGAACCCTGTAGAAGTGTCCATGAATACTACTTGTTGGTATTTTGGATGGATTTCTTGTTTCATCGTTATTTCTCTCCTTTTTGCCCTGAGATATTTCCTAAATCAGAGATATTTTTTGACTTGCGTCTATAACATTAAGATAATACCACGCATATTTTTTTAATGCAAGGTTTAAATGATGGTGTTTTTATTTTTCCCGGAACCTACAAGGTTACTGTTATGAAGGCACCCATATGTTAAAATAGAGAAAAAGAAGTTGTCAGGAGGAATAGATATGCCGTATATTATCACGACTGAAAGTGGCTCCGATATTTCCCAAGAATGGATTGATCGTTACAATATCCAAGTCGTTCCCATGCACGTGACTTTAGGTGATAAAACAATAGACGATGGCAGTATTCCCGTTGAGGAGATTTATAAATATTACGACGAGACAGGAACATTGCCAAAAACATCGGGATCAACCCCCGAAGATTTTCGCGTTTTATTTGAACGGATTTTTGCCGAAAACCCGGATGCGACTATCATCCACGTTGCGTACTCTGCCGTCACAACCGTCTCCTATAATTCGGCGCGGATTGCTGCAGAAGATTTTGAGAATATCCACCTTGTGGATAGTAAAAATGTAAGTGGTGGATTGACGGCTGTCGTGGTAGCAACCGCACAGTTCATCGAAGAAAACCCCACTGCAACCCCCGAAGAGATTGTTGCCTTTGTTGAAGATGTAAGGGAGCGGACACGTTTTGTCTTCTTACCACAAACACTGACTTACCTAAAAGCGGGTGGACGTGTGTCCAATGTCCAATTTTTTGGTGCCAGCCTTCTCAACATCCATCCGACCATTGCACTGAAGAATGGGCAGTTAATTGCTTCTAAAAAATATCGCGGGTCTTTCCACCGTTGTATAAAAAATGTTATTAACGACTTCTTTAAAGATTATGATATCATCCCCGAAACGCTGACCATCGGAGGAACACCGGGCATGAGTGCAGCCGATAGAGAAGTGGCGCTTAAGCAAGTGTCTGAGTTCGGTTTTAATAATCCCCATAGCTTTGATGCTGGTGCTGTCATTTCCAGCCACGGTGGTCCCGGTGCATTTGGAATTATTGCAATCGAGAAGAAAAAATAACGAATCGTACCAAACCAAAAAGCGGGGCTGGGAGTTATCTCCCTGCCCCGTATCTATTTACGAATACTTCAACGCAAACGTGCTCAAAAAGGCAGCCCCGACGCCACTTTATCATGGTTGTTGCTGCTTCAGCAGCTTACAAACATGATACACTTGGGCGTCAGCCCACAGTGCCCCCATAATAATGCTCAGATGGTCTGCGACCATCCTGTGCTTATTCGTTCCAGTGGTTCGGGGCTAAACGCCTTTTTCCCACTCTCGCTTTTTTGCATACTATGCTAATAATTCTGTTAATTTTTCTTCTGATGCACCGCTGTCGATGTTCAGGTTTGTGAATGCGTTTGGTCCATCGATTGTAACAACTTGCGGAACCAGTGGCACTTCCATTCTGTCGCGAAGAGCTTTAATTTCTGCATCAGTCGGTGTATGTAAACTATTCAAGTAATGAATAGTTAAATCGTTTTGCGCGCGTACGCTATCCAATTTTGGAACAAACTTTTGACAAAATGGGCAAACGGGTTTTCCGATGTAAAGAATTGTTTTTTCACCGTTTTCCAAACGTTCTTCAACTTGTTTTGCTGTGAGCTCCACAAAATTGCTGACGGTCTGTTCATATTGTTTTTGTTTCTCATCCATGTTGGCATCTCCCCTTTTAAATAATACTAGCATGGATATTTATTTCATCAAAGCAATACGTTTGATGAAATCTGCGTTGTTTTTTGTGGTACGTAATTGTCTCAAGAACTCTTCGGTATACTCCAAAGTATCGCCTCGCATCGTTTTACGTAGCTTCCAAACTGTTTCCAATTCTTTTTGCTCCAGCAGTAAATCGTCACGTCTTGTACCAGATTTCTTGATATCAATAGCCGGAAATACACGGCGGTCTGCAAGTTCACGTGAAAGCACCAATTCAGAGTTCCCTGTTCCTTTAAACTCTTCATAAATGATATCATCCATCCGACTACCTGTATCAACCAAGGCAGTTGAAAGAATGGTTAAACTGCCACCATCTTCAATATTACGTGCAGCTCCAAAGAATTTTTTTGGTTTATAAAGTGCAGCAGGGTCAATCCCTCCACTGAGTGTTCTTCCACTTGGAGGTACAACCAAATTATAGGCTCGTGCTAAACGCGTAATACTATCCATTAAAATGACAACATCGCGTTTATCTTCAACAAGGCGCATAGCGCGTTCCAGCACTAGTTCGCTCACGCGTACGTGATTGGCAGGCATTTGATCAAAAGTAGAGTAAACAACATCACCTTTTACACTGCGCTCGATATCGGTTACTTCTTCTGGTCGTTCATCAATCAAGAGCATAATCAATTCAACATCAGGATAATTTTCGGTGATGCCATTCGCCACACTTTTCAGCAATGTTGTTTTACCAGCTTTTGGTGGTGCGACAATCAAACCACGTTGCCCGAAACCGATTGGAGAAATTAAATCAATCATCCGATTGGCAACACTCTTTTGATCTGTCTCCAGGTTAATCCGTTTATTTGGATAAATGGGTGTAAGACCAGGAAAATGCGAACGTTCTTTTGCTTCATCGGGATTCTTTCCGTTAACGGTGTTGACTTGCATAAGCCCATAGTATCGTTCAGAAGGTTTTGGAGGACGGGCTTTACCGCCTACTTTGTCCCCGTTCCGCAGATCGAATCGGCGGATTTGGGAAGAAGATATATAAATGTCTTCCTGACTCGGAGAGTAGTTGATTGGTCTTAAGAAACCATATCCTTCCGAGGAAATAATGTCCAAGATTCCTTCCGTCATGAAAAAACCTTGTTTTTCTTCTTGCGCACGGATAATTGCATGTGCAAGTTCTTTTTTCGTCATTTGACTATAATAAGGAATTTTGTACTCTTTTGCGTATGTGTAAATCTCTTTTAACGTCTTTTTTTCAAGCTCCTGTATGGAAAGCATGTCTTCCAAGACTCTCACCTTCATTCTCGTTGTTTTTGAATTTTTGGTACCTATGCCTCGTCTTCAATCATGGCAATATCTGCTCCTAAAGCTGTCAGTTTTTCCACGATACCATCATAACCGCGTAAAATATTTTCTACACCTGAAATTATTGTGGTACCTTTTGCCATCAATCCTGCAATGACCAAGCAAGCACCTGCTCTCAAATCGCTTGCCTTCACTTCTGCACCTGTCATACTATTGGGTCCTTGCATAAAGATGGTGCCACTTTCCACCTTGATTCCCGCCCCCATACGTTTTAATTCAGGAATATGATTGACACGTTTAGGATAAATCGTATCGATGATGGTTCCGTCTCCACTTGCTTTCAATAAAAGTGGTGTAATGGGCTGTTGTAGATCCGTTGCAAAACCGGGATATGGAAGTGCCTTAATATGCACCATTTTTAAGTCGTCTGATTTACGGATCAAAATACTATCTTCACCGATTTCCATATTGACGCCCATTTCTTCCAGCTTGGCTACAAAACCTTCCAAATGTTCCACAATCACATTTTTGATCAAAACTTCTTCGCCAACTGCAGCAGCTGCTGCCAAATAAGTTCCAGCTTCGATACGGTCTGGGATAACCGTATGACGGCAGCCATGCAAAGTGTCGACGCCATCAATGCGGATGACATCCGTTCCCGCTCCGCGGATTTTAGCACCCATATTATTCAACAACGTACAAACGTCGATAATTTCCGGTTCTTTTGCGGCATTTTCGATAACCGTACGGCCATTTGCCCGAACGGCAGCCAAAATGGTATTAATTGTTGCTCCAATTGACACAACATCCAAATAAATACGATCTCCCGTTAAACCTTCCTCAGGAGACGTTAAATAAATCGCACCCATTTCATTGCGAACAGATGCTCCAAGTGCTTCAAAACCTTTGATATGTTGGTCAATCGGACGCGGGCCCAGATTACAGCCACCCGGAAGGCCAATGACACCTTCACCAAACTTAGAAAGAATGGCACCCATGAAATAATAGGAAGCCCGTAAATTCTTAATTTTACCTGTCGGCATTGGAATTGAAATCATCTTTGACGGATCAATATTCATGATTCCCGCTTCAGCATCAAAAGTTACCTCAACATTAAATTCTTCAAGAATTTCAATCAAGGAGCGTACGTCCTGGATGTCAGGAATCCCTTCAAGCGTCACCATTGAATCCGCTAGTATCGATGCAGGAATCAAAGCTACGGTACTATTTTTTGCCCCACTGATGGTAACTTCACCATTCAAGGGTTTATTCCCATTAATGATAATTTTTTTCATGTAAACTGCCTCGTTTCGAATCATTAAAAATATTGTTAACTACATTCTATCAAAATCTACTTTGATATGTAAACGTTAATGGTGTTTTCAGACAAAGGCTGGTTATCCGAGAACAAATCGGGATTATCTTGTAGCATTCTTGTCAAAACTTCGGTCAATTTTACTGTATCACAAATACGTACCTCGGCATCCCCTAATTTACCCAGCCACATGGCACCCGATTTTTGTAATACGCCATCGACTTTCCAAAAATGCTCTGACCACGATAAGCCACAATGACGACGCGATGGCACGGATATTTTTGTTCCATCCGCCAAAACGGTGTACAACTCTTCATGCGTATCGGTCATCCGCCCTGGAATATCCAACCACTCTTCAATACCATGAATAAATGTATTTCTGGTTAAATCTACCCCAAGCAACATAATTTTCGCTTTACGATCCAATAATTTTCCCCACACGGAGCCACGTGCACAGGGCGTATCAAACTTTTCATCTCCGCTGACAAAAGAAATCGCTTCGCTTCCCAAGGCAGCCACAGAATGCGTCGGGTGAAGGGAACGTACGACATTTTCACGTTTACGAAATAATTCAGTCAAGACTCCTACGTTTGAAGGTGAATCTACTACATGAAAATCTGGGTTTTCGGCGTTAATATATTCCCAAGTATGGGTCGGTAAAACTAACAAGCCATCTTTCATGTATGCGGTTAAACTATTTAAGACTGCATCGGGCCCGCCGGCAATTTGTCCTATACTCTTAAAAGATGAATGAACCAATAACGTTCCTTCTTTATCCAATCCCAATTGGTCTAGCTGGTTCAGAAGATCGGTTTGCGTATACATCATTATCCCTCTTTACATAAACGAAAAGCCGGAGCAGGAGCCCCGGCCATTCTGATATTATTTCATTAATTAAGCTTTGTTGCTTGAACCGAATACGTTCATGCGTTCGCGAACAAGTTTAACGATTGCTTCTTTACCAGGTCCAATAACTTTACGTGGGTCATAAACTTTAGAATCTGTTGCCAATTTGTCACGAACTGCTTCAGTCCATACTTGTTGGCATTCAGTATTCACGTTAATTTTTGTATGACCATATTCGATTGCTTTTGCAATTTGGTGTTGAGGAATTCCTGAACCACCATGCAATACAAGTGGTGCACCTGTCAATTCAGAAATTTCTTTCATTTCGTCGAATCCTAGTTTAGGTTCGCCAGAATAAGGTCCATGAACGGATCCTAAAGCAGCTGCCAAAGCATCGACATTGCCTTCTTTAACCATGCGCAAGCATTCTTGTGGATCTGCATATTGGATTCCGCCTGTGATACCATCTTCAGTACCACCAACCGTTCCAACTTCAGCTTCTACAGAAGCTCCTTTGGAATGTGCGTATTCTACAACTTTTTTAGTATTTTCAATGTTTTCATCGATTGGATGATGAGACATATCAATCATTACAGATGAATAGCCTGCATCGATTGCTGATTTACAGCTGTCATAACTTGTACCATGGTCTAAATGTAGTGCAACTGGCACTGTAATATCCATTGTTTCCAATAATGCACTAACCATAGATGCTACGACTAAATGTCCACCCATATATTTTGCAGCGCCTTCAGAAACTCCCAAAATAACAGGTGAATTTTCTGCTTGAGCAGCTTCAAGAACAGCTTGTGTCCATTCTAGGTTGTTAATATTGAATTGCCCCACTGCGTACTTACCTTCTAAAGCTTTGTTTAACATCTCTGTCATACTTACTAAACGACTCATGTTTCTGCCTCCTTGGTATTCCTAAAAAATCTGTGGTGTTTGGACTTACTAACATAATAATTCTACCAAACATTTGTGTTTATGACCACCGAAATCGCTAACTATTTATTGTAGTGTAATATTTGTGCACCAAAAAAATTTTATTTTCATAAATTAAAATCATTCAATTTCTTGGTAATCAACATACAAAATAACACAATAGGGCGAACTTAGGTCAATATTCCTGTAGTAGTAGTTCGGTTTTTTATATAACTCATGTAATAAAGAGCTTTTAATAAAAGCAAAGTTCGCTATTTTAAACACAGTGTTCTAAACTTACGTTAATAGGGTAATTACAATAATATTATATCCTCATTCTTTTATAAGCCATTAACAGTGAGTAAACAGCAGCTCGCTACGTTTTATACTTGCTTAAAATAAATGATAGGGTTTTCTAAGCGAATTTTTTTCTTGGTTATGCATAAAAAGTTTAGCCTCTCGTATTGACCTTGTATATCTGTTGAAAATGGCTTCAGACAGCCTTTTTTCGAATTGTTTAGCATAAAAAAATTGCAGGGCTCGATAATGATAATCGTCTAATAATGTAAACCTTTTCATTAAAATAAAAAAAGAAACTCAAAACCACTGTAAGTGATTTTGAGTTCTTTTACGGAAAAAGACTATACTTCCTCTTCTTCCTCTTCTTCTTCGAAATCGTCATCGATTAGAGTTAAATCTTCTTCAATGCTTTCTGGAACGTCATCTAAATCTTCGTCCAGTTCGCCATCTAAATCATCGTCTTCTACTTCGACTTCTTCTTCATCTGCTTCAATTTCTTCGTCATCTTCGTCAGCTACAAATGTATCTTCTGGATCATCGTCGTTATAGTCGATTACATCGTCATCTTCAGATGTCGCAAAAGCATTAAGTTTCTTGCGTTTCTTACGACGAACTTGAACTTCTTCTTCATCAATTGTAGACAAAATCTCTTCATCAATTGAGTCGATTGGATACCATGAACGTAAACCCCAACGGTTATCTCCCAAGGAGATGAAACTACCGTCAACATTCAAGTTTGTATAGAAACGTGTCATTTTGCTATCTAGTTCTGCTTCAGACAAACCTAAATATTCTTGAACTCGACCTAATAAATCGTTGAAATCCAAGACTTCTCCAGTTGTCTCCAAAATCTCATGCGCCACTTCAATCATTGATAATTCGTTTTTGTTTGTACCATCTAAATCGGTTAGCTTCACGGTGCCACGTCCTTTCAAAAACTGTACTCCTAATCATACAATAATTAGGTAGTAAATTGCAACGACATTTCGTAATTCCCAAGTGATTGTTCACCAGTTCCGATGGTATACATCACTTGTACATATCCAGAAAAAGGGTGTTCTTTGTAATTCTGCAGCATTTGCTTCGTTTCGGTTTCGATTTCCACTAGTCCTGCTTGGGTGGGAATTTGCGCTGAGCCCCTGCCTTCAGAATCAAAAGCGAGGCGGGATAGCAATTCCTCTCCTTGTCGGCGAATAACTGTCATCTTTCCTACCCGGGATAATTTGATCGTCACTTTACTTTGGGTTCCTGATTCTTCATAGCGCAAATATAACCATTCGCCCATTTGGACAATTTGTCCCTGTCCTTCATAAACGAAAACTTCTTGTTGACCATCTTGTACAATCTTTGTCTCCAAGCGATATTCCATTATCGTTCCTTTTTGTACCGGCAAATCAGACACTTCCTTTACTTACACTTTACCTCCCTAGTATAACTTTTTAAGTTGAACGCGGTCAACAAAAGAAGAAGTTTGCTATAATGAATAAAATATCTTTTTTAGACAGGAATGGAATTATGACAAACTCTTTCATATATGATCATGTGCCAAGTGAATTACAAGGCGACTCTCTTTTTCATTTTGCAATGGGGGATGCATTAATTCGCGAGGTGAATAGAAAGCCCCAACAGACAATGCTGCATTTTTGGCCCATCGACAATATGATTATTTTAGGGATGGTTGATACGAAGCTACCCTATTTATCAGATGCCATTGCCACGCTACAGGAAGCTGGCTACACCGTTGTCGTTCGCCCTGCAGGAGGCTTGGCTGTTGTTTCTGATCCAGGAATATTGAACTTTTCAATTATTTTGGCGGAACCCGCCGACACAAAAATTTCGATTGATGAAGGCTACGAAATCATGGTTAAAGTGATTCAACGTACTTTTGCTTCTTTTGGTAAAAATATTGAAGCTTATGAAATAAGCGATTCATACTGCCCCGGCAAATTCGATCTCAGCATCGACGGTAAAAAATTTGCAGGAATTGCCCAACGCCGGTTTAAGAATGGTATCGGAGTCATGATTTATTTAAGCGTGACAGGCGATCAAGCAAAGCGTGGCCAGACGATTCGGGAATTTTATCAAACTGGGTTAAAGGATGAAGAAACGCGTTGGTCTTACCCTGATGTAGACCCTGATTGCATGGCTAATTTAAGTGATTTACTGGGTGTTGATTTGACGGTAGACACGGTCAAGGAAATGATTCTTGAAACGGTGAAAAAAGAACAGGATGTACTCCCCGGATATTTTAACGCGGAATTGTTGGCAGATTATCACGTTGGCTATGAAAAAATGCAAAAAAGGAATGACCAAATTTTCAACAAGGGGTGAACGGCATGCAAAACTTCTATACCACTACCATGCTTCCAAAAGAAAAAGTGTTCCGGGATCCGGTTCATGGCTACATCCATATCCAACACCGTGTCATTCTGGATTTAATCAATACGAAGGAATTCCAGCGTCTGCGTCGTATCAAGCAGCTTGGGACTTCCTCTTTAACGTTTCATGGTGCTGAACACTCGCGTTTCAATCACTCGTTAGGGGTTTATGAAATAGCGCGGCGTATTTGCGATAAGTTCATCCGAAACTACCCTTCCATGGAAAAAGGCGACGGCCTTTGGGATGACAGAGAGCGTTTGGTTACTTTGTGTGCCGCTTTATTGCATGACTTGGGACACGGTCCCTTTTCCCATACGTTTGAAAAGATTTTCGATACCGATCATGAAGCAGTAACCATTGCGATTATTCTTTCACCTAACACTGAAATCAATGCTGTTTTACGTGAGGTAGGGCATGATTTCCCCAATCAGGTTGCTTCGGTCATTGCCAAGGAATATCCAAACCCACAAGTGGTGCAAATGATTTCCAGCCAAATTGATGCGGACCGCATGGATTATTTATTGCGTGACGCTTATTACTCGGGCGTTACTTATGGAACGTTTGATTTAACACGGATACTACGGGTTATTCGACCAAGTTTGAATGGGATTGTGTTTGATATCTCCGGGATGCATGCAGTTGAAGATTACGTGGTTAGTCGCTATCAAATGTACATGCAAGTTTATTTCCACCCTGTTTCACGCGGGATGGAAGTTATCTTGTATCATTTAATGAAACGGGCAAAAGATATATATATGGACGAGACACAAGAGTTGGTATATTCTGCCAGCTTCCTGGAACCATTTTTCCGCCAGGATTGGACGCTCGAAGATTATTTACGGTTGGATGATGGTGTATTGACCACCTACTTCAATCACTGGATGGATGAAAATGATCCAACCTTAAGTGATTTGGCAGATCGTTTCCTGAACCGGAAGCCGTTCAAATCGGTGCGCTTCGACCGGAAGCGCGATTTGGGAACGGTAGAAAAATTGCAATCTCTCATCAGGGATATGGGTTATAATCCAGACTACTATACTTCTTCCAACAACAGCTTCGATTTGCCGTATGATTTGTATCGTCCCGGACAAGTCAGTAGCAAAACGCAAATTGAATTCATGCAAAAGAATGGTGAAATTATTGAGCTATCGGAAGTGAGTGCCATTGTATCATCGTTGACCGGAAAGTTTCGTGGCGATGAGCGTTTGTATTTCCCGCGTGAAATCACACATGGATTCTCCCAAGAAGGCATTAATTTGTTTGATAATTTGGCGGATGAATTCCGCAGCTATATTGAAAATGATGAAATTATTACTAAATAAGACTCGGATGTGGCGTTAAGAAAAAACTTTTTCGGCGAACGCCGCTTTTTTCGCAAAAGTGCGGCTTTTAGGAATGCTAACCGCAACTTAACGCCGCACTTTCGCCCGAAATGCGGCGTTAAGCACCTTTCAGAAGAGCTAATCGCCGCACCACACAAAAACAGCGTGAGACCATTACGGCTCACGCTGTTTTTTGTTATTTATTTCGCCACTTAATAGGATATTCAGCTAGCATACGCTGAATGGATGGATTTCCCGTGATCCAGTAAATGATCGCCACTTCAATTGGCAAGGTCAAAATGTTTTCAAACAAACGAATGGGTAGCATGCCCCAAAAAGCTTGATCGTACAGGATATACAACCAAAGCGAGTTCAATCCAACATTAACCAGCGCTGTTACCGCAAAATTTGCCCAAACCAGACGTCCTAGTGTCAGACGTTTTTTGTATAAAATCAACGCATAAATCATCGGACCGATTGCAGCAGAAAGAGTGAATCCCGGTGAAAATGGGAAACCCTTTGGAAACAGGAAGAATCCGAGTAAATCGGCACCTGCTCCTGAAAATGCACTGACCCAGGGACCGTACATGATGGCCAGCAATACCGTTGGAATGAACGTAAAGCTAACCCGGATAAATTGTGTTTCGATTGCTAAAAAGCGTGTTAATACAACTTTAATAGCAATCATCAGACCAATGACAGCAATGTCCTTGGCTGAAAATTGACGTGACGAATTCTTAGTCATCGACAGCAACTCCTTCTTAGAGTCGCTACAAATTATGCAGCGAATGCGAGAACAAAACCGCAAGCAGAGATTTTTAGCTCCTGCTTTTCGTTCGGGGGCAACATCCCATCCACCCGACACTTAACGCTTTGTTTTCTACTCTGGTTTTTATTTCCCTTACGGGATTGGTTTATTTTACGACGGTTTATTAAAAAACACAACATCATTTACTGTTTATTAGTTAATGCTTCCTTTATAAAACCATGGAAAAGCGGATGCGCGTGCATTGGCCGCGATAAAAATTCCGGATGAAACTGACATGCAATAAAGAATGGCTGCTCTTTTAATTCTATTATTTCAACCAGCCTGCCGTCAGGCGATACGCCTGAAAAAATCATGCCCTTTTCTTCCAACGTCTTGCGGTAGCTGTTGTTAAATTCATAGCGATGTCTATGGCGTTCCGAAATGGTAGCGGCTTGGTACAGTTTCCGGGCCAATGAATTTTCTTTCAAATCACACGGATATAATCCTAGTCGCAAGGTACCACCCATATCCATCCCAGCTTCCTGGTCAGGCAACAGGCTGATAATCGGTTGGGGCGTGTCAAGCGTCGTTTCGGTTGAATCAGCTTCCGTCAACCCTACCACATGTCGGGCAAACTCAATGGTTGCCAACTGCATGCCCAAACAAATTCCCAGAAACGGAATCTTGTTTTCCCGTGCGTATTGGATCGCCAGAATTTTACCTTCCAGTCCCCGACTTCCAAAACCACCGGGTACCAGTATACCGGCCGCGGCTCCTAAACGTTCTGCCACATTCTCGACAGTCAGTTCCTCCGCTGGAATCCAGTCGATCTGGACCTCCGTATTTTCGGCGTACCCCGCGTGCCTCAAAGCCTCTGCCACCGATAAATAGGCATCCTGTAAAGAGACATACTTCCCAACCAAAGCAATGCGTACTTTTCTTTCCAAATGTTCCACCGTGTCGACAAGCTCTGACCACTCTTTCAATGCTGCTTCGGGCGCCTCCAGACGCAGCTGTTTGAGAACAATGTCATCCATTTTTTGTTCTTTCAACATCAAAGGAATTTGATAAATAGAAGATACGTCACGCGATTCAAAAACGGCTTCTTCATCCACATCGCAAAAAAGAGCCAGTTTTTCCTTGATTCCCCGTGGTAACGGTTGTTCCGTCCGCACCACCAAAACGTTCGGCTGGATTCCCAAACTTCGCAGTTCCTTCACACTATGTTGGGTGGGCTTGGTTTTCAATTCTCCAGACATTTTCAAATAGGGAATGAGAGTGACATGGATATAGAGCACGTTCTCGTTGCCAACGTCTTTCCGCATTTGACGCAAAGCTTCAAGAAATGGCAGGGATTCGATATCCCCAACCGTCCCCCCGACTTCGGTAATGACAATATCGGAATCGGTCGATTCACCTGCCCGTTGGATTTTGTCTTTTATTTCGTCGGTTATATGCGGGATGACCTGGACAGTTCCGCCTAAATAGTCGCCCCGACGCTCTTTTTTTATAACTTCTGAATAGATTTTTCCGGTTGTGACGTTTGAAAATTTGTTCAGACGAATGTCAGTAAAACGCTCGTAGTGTCCTAGGTCCAGGTCCGTTTCCGTCCCATCGTCGGTTACGAAAACTTCGCCGTGTTGATAGGGGCTCATCGTGCCGGGATCGACATTTAGATAGGGGTCAAACTTTTGGATGGTGACCGTCAACCCACGTTCTTTCAACAACCGTCCGAGAGAAGCTGCGATAATTCCTTTACCTATGGAAGAAACCACTCCACCCGTTACAAAAATATACTTTGTCATCATTATGCCTCCTAATTTTTCGGTAGGAACCATAAAATCAAAAAATCCCCGTTCCGTAATCGGAACAGGGAGAAATTTCAATTTATGCGCACCTCTTTGTAGGGTGCCCTTCAAAAATATTACTGCAATTGCCGTTCACAGTCAATAAAAAATCATTGGTGTGGCAAAACTTAATATTTACCCGACAAACGCACTGACCCGTTGCATAGCTTCTTCGACTAAGTCGGTCGCCAAGGCAAAACTCATACGCACATACCCTTCTCCACCCGGTCCGAAAATACTGCCGGGAATCATCCCCACGCGTGCTTCTTTAGCCAAGGTTTGGCAAAACGCCATATCGTCGTTGCCAAATTTTTCGGGAATGCGCGCAAATACATAGAAGGCCCCTTTTGGCTCGGGAACTGTAAAACCTGCTTTCGTTAAAGCGTCCAGACAGATATTTCGACGCGTTTCATAAGCCATACGCATACGTTCGATATCCGCTTCGCCATTACGGAAAGCTTCCGCCGCAGCTGCATAGGAAACCGAAACACCGGTCGTCACTACCGTTTGGTGAACTTTAAAGATAGGTGGGATCCATTGCTTTTTAGCTGCAATAAATCCAACACGCCAACCAGTCATTGCGAATGATTTGGACGCCCCATTAATCAAGATGGTTTGATCTGGCAATAAACTTGCCATTGAAAGGTGGTCAACACCGTAAGTCAACTCGCTATAAATTTCATCACTGATGACGAAAATATCGTACTGCTTGATGGCTTCAGCTAAAGCCACAAGTTCTTCCTTCATATAAGTAACACCGGTTGGGTTACTCGGAAAGTTCAGGACAATCGCTTTAACATTCTCATTTTCCGCCATCGTCTGGTGCAGCAATTGTGGCGTCATCAAGAAACCCGTTTGGGAAGTATCGACTTCAATCGTTTCGCCATAAGCCGTTGTTGTTGCTTGTTTATAGAGCGGGAAATAAGGACTTGGAACAATTACCTTTTCACCCGGGTTCAATACGCCAAACAAAGCCGAATAGATCGCTTCGGTCGCGCCGATCGTCAAAATGATTTCACTGGCCGGATCAAAATCCAAATTGTGGCGTTTTTTCAGGAATTCCGCAACCGCTTGGCGCGCGTCCAAAGTTCCCATGGAATGGGAATAATGAGAAACGTCATTTTTAATAGCCGTGATAGCAGCTTCCTTCACGTTTTCCGGCATACCAAAATCCGGCTCTCCCATCGTCATCATGATACAGCCATCAACGGAACGGAAAATTTCATCCAATTCCCGAATTTTGGATGGCACGATTTTTTCTAATTGGCGATTTGTTGTTAAAGCCATTTCTTTTCCCCCTATACATCCTTTATTAAAAAATCCTCATTTTTATCGTGTTCTCATTGTAGCAATGTTTTTTATCTTTTGAAATAGAGTAAGCGCGTTGGCGTCATTTTAAAATTTTTTCAGATATTCGGTTGACATTAGATTAGAAATTGGTTATATTAAGCACATCGAAAAACACAGTGAAGAGAAGAGTACTTCAGGATGTCCTTTTAGAGAGAGCTTGGTTAGGTGAAAGCAAGCAAGGAACGAATGCAGGAAGATGGTCTCTGAGTGGCTTGGCCGAATGCGTGAGCTTTAGGTTGAGACGGGAACGCCCGTTATAGTGTCTCAGTATCATCCGTTGCATTGGGCGGAGGCACTGGTTAAGGTTAGAGCAGTGATGCTTTGACGAACAAAGGTGGTAACACGAAATCGAACTTGATTCTCGTCCTTTCCCGTACGTAAGTGTGGGGAGAGGACGAGATTTTTTTATTTTCAAAAAACGCGATGAAAAGGAAAGTACAGTGCGGGAAGTTTCAAAGAGAGCTTGGAATGGTGAGAACAAGCAAACCGAACGACTGGAAAATGGCCTTGGAGCGGTGAGGATGAACGGCAACGTAAGTCTTTGCTGGGTACGCCCATTACAGCGTAGAAGTGATAGATTCACTTCCAGAGGGATTGTCTGTAAGGGCAGTTCGAACTAAGGTGGTAACACGAATGCTTGTGCACTCGTCCTTTGAATCCTCTCATTGGAGATGATTCGGGACGAGTGTGTTTTTATATTCAAAAGAAATGAGGAATTAATAATGATTGACTTACAAAATGTCTCGGTTACATTTGTTGACGATCAAAAACGCGAAATTAATGCGGTACGCAACGTCTCTCTTGAAGTTGAGCGCGGAGATGTCTATGGCATTGTCGGATACAGTGGTGCAGGTAAAAGTACCTTGGTCCGGACAATCAACTTATTGCAACGCCCTACTGATGGAAAAGTTTTTGTAAACGATAAAGAAATAACGGCTCTTAATAAAGAACAACTGCGGGAAGCCCGCAAGAAAATCGGTATGATTTTCCAACACTTTAACTTGATGGGTTCACGGACCATTTTCGATAATGTTGCTTTCCCATTGAAACGCTCAGACTTAACGAAGCAAGAGATTGCCGATAAAGTTACTGGGTTATTGGAACTGGTGGGCTTGGCAGATAAAGCCAGTGCTTACCCTTCGCAATTATCCGGTGGTCAAAAACAACGGGTTGCCATCGCACGGGCCTTGGCAAACGATCCAGAAATCCTGCTTTGTGATGAAGCAACGAGTGCTCTGGACCCAAAAACAACGTCTTCTATTTTAGAACTATTGAAGAAATTGAACAAAGAATTAAACCTTACCATCGTTATCATCACACACGAAATGCAAGTAGTGAAGGAAATTTGTAACAAGGTTGCCGTGATGGAAGATGGGAACGTCATTGAACGTGGCTCATTGCTGGATATCTTCACGAAACCACACAACCAATTGACGAAAGACTTCATCAATACCGCAACACACGTTGATCAAGGAATCGAGACTGTATTGTTGCATCCAACCCTTCTGAATCTGGAAGAAGACGATGTGCTGGTAAAACTTTCCTTCGTCGGCGGTTCGACTGGCGAACCACTTATTTCCAAATTGAGCAATGATTACCAAGTTGCCGGAAATATCCTGTTTGGTAATGTCGAAATTCTTCAGGAAACACCTGTTGGTACCCTCTTGCTGGTTCTATCCGGAGCACCACATAACATTGCTGAAGCGGTTCGCTTCCTGCAAGACAGTGGCGTAGCCGTTGAAATTATCGACGCTGAAGAAGTCGAAGCCAGAAGAACTCTGGAAGGAGAGGAACAATAATGGAATTCATCAATAATTTATTACCGAATGTTACCCCGATCTGGGACGTTGTTTGGCAAAGCTTATGGGAGACCTTGTATATGACACTCATCTCGGGCGCCATTGCTGGCGTATTGGGAATTATCCTGGGAGTCATCTTACTTATTACCGATGAAAATGGCCTGACCCCCCGCCCTGCCTTGTACAATGTGTTGGACAAGCTCGTGAACGTGTTCCGTTCCTTGCCATTCATCATCTTGATTGCTTTGATTTATCCATTCACGCGCATGATTGTCGGAACTGCAATCGGAACAACAGCTTCTATCGTTCCTTTGGTTGTTTCAACTGTTCCATTCTTTGCCCGTCAAATCCAAAATGCTTTACTGGAAGTCGATCCTGGAGTAGTCGAAGCGGCTCAAGCAATGGGAACAAGTAACTTGGATATCATCTTCCGCGTTTATTTGAAAGAAGGTTTGGCATCCATCATCCGTGTGTCATCCGTAACTATCATTAACTTGATTGGTTTAACAGCGATGGCTGGAGCTGTCGGTGGCGGTGGCTTGGGTAACCTGGCTATCTCACGTGGGTATAACCGATTCCAGAATGATGTTATCTTGGTCGCAACCGGCTTGATTTTAATCATCGTTTTCATCAGCCAAGCAATTGGTAATTATTTAGTTAAAAAAGTAAGTCACTAATATAAAAAAAGAAAAGAGGAAATAATCATGAATAAAAAATTCTTAGGTTTGACAGCAAGTTTGGCATTGTTCTTGGCAGCATGTGGTTCTGAAGACGCAACACAGGAATCAACAGCAGGCACAACTGAAGAACCCGTTGAAGTATCAGTCGGGGTTGTAAGTGAAGTTGAAGTTGAGGTTTGGGAAGATGTTAAAGAGCGTTTGGTGGATCAAGGAATTGAATTAACAATTGAACAGTTCGGTGACTATGTACAACCTAACTTGGCAGCACAATCTGGCGACGTTGACATCAATGCGTTCCAACACGTGGCTTTCCTGGAATCATTCAACGCTGACAATGACGGTAACCTGGTACAAATTGGTTACACTTATATTTCACCACTTGGCTTGTACTCCGATAAAGTTGAGGACTACGCTGATTTAGCAGATGGCGCTGAGATTGCGATTCCAAACGATGTTACCAACGGTGGTCGTGCTCTTCTATTATTGCAAGCAATCGATTTGATCAAATTGGATGAAGCAGCCGGCACAGAACCAACCGTTGATGATATTACTGAAAATCCAAAGAACTTGGTTATTACAGAATTGGATGCTAGCCAAACAGCTCGTTCTCTTCCAGACGTGGATGCAGCAGTTATCAATACAAACTTCGCGACTGACTCTGGTTTAGTTCCAAGTGAAGATGCTTTGTTCTTGGATACTGATAACATTGCTGAAGTAAATGAAATCTACAAAAACGTCATTGCAACACGTGAAGAAGATGCTGACAACGAAGCTTACTTGAAAGTTGTTGCAGAATACCAATCAGAAGAAACAGCTGCAAAACTTGAAGAAGTAACACAAGGCAACGACGTTCCAGCTTGGGACTAAACTTTAACTAATTGGGGGAATTTAATCATGAATAAAAAGAAATTTTTTGGTGGTTTGGTAGCAGCGAGTGCCCTTTTCTTGGCAGCTTGCGGTGGCGCCAGCGATGAAGCAACAAAAGTTACGGTTGGGGTTGTTGGTGAAGTCAACGAACCTTGGGAGTACGTAATTGAAGAATTGAAAGAAAAAGAAAATATTGAAGTCACTTTACAAAAGTTTACGGATTATACAACACCAAACGCAGCTTTGGCTGACGGTTCAATCGACTTGAACTCATTCCAAACTGAAATCTTTTTGGATAACTACCTGGAAAGCTCCGGTGAAGATTTGACGGTTATCGGTTATACGGTGATGGCACCTTTGGGAATCTACTCAAACAAAATCAGTGACGTCAGTGAGTTGGAAGACGGCGCAGAAATCGCGATCCCGAATGACCCATCAAACGGTGGCCGTGCCCTTCGCTTATTGCAGACAGCCGGCTTGATTACGGTGGACCCTGAAGCTGGTTTGGTCCCATCTGTGGATGACATCACGGAAAACCCTAAAAACTTTGTCATCACGGAATTGGATTCTTCCCAAACTGCACGTGCTTTGGATGATGTAGCTGCTTCTGTCATCAATAGTGGCATGGCCGTTGATGCTGGCTTCATTCCGTCAGAAGATGCCATCTTCCTGGAACCTGTGACAGAGGATTCAAAACCTTACTACAACGTCATAGCGGCTCGTACTGAAGATGTGGACAACGAAGTTTACAAAACAATCGTTGAATACTACCAATCTGAAGGAACAGCTGAAGTTATTGCAGAATCTTCAAAAGGATCCAACTTCCCAGTTTGGGACGAAGTAAAATAATTAAAAATATGAGGGCAAAGGTGACTTTGCCCTTTTTCTATATCTAAGGAGGCAAATTATGGTAAATCAAGCAACCATCCGTCAAGAAGTTCTAGAAATCGAAGATTACATCGTGGCGCTACGTCGTCATTTTCATAAACATCCGGAAGTCAGCCTGAAAGAATTTCAAACCATCCAACGCATCCGTGAAGAATTGGAAGAAATTGGTCTACCATATGTAAATGTTGGCGAAACTGGCGTCTTGGCAACATTACAAGGTGGCAAAGGTCCCGGAAAAAAATTACTGTTGCGTGCAGATATTGATGCCCTACCTATGGAAGACCGCACTGGCGCTGAATATGCTTCTCTAAACCCGGGTGCTAACCACGCTTGTGGTCATGACGGTCACGCATCTGCACTACTTGGAGCCGTTCGTGTTTTAAAAGCACACCAAGATGAAATTGCCGGTACGATTGTCATTGCTTTCCAACCAGCCGAAGAAATCGGCGCAGGAGCGCGTCAGTTCGTTCGGGGTGGTTTTGTGGATGATGTCGACCATGTATTCGGTATTCACTTGAGCTCCCGTAATGCACTCGGTCAAATCATCGCAACGCCGGGTCCCAATAACGCTTCGTGTGATATTTTCAAAATCAAGGTGCATGGAGTAAGTGGCCATGTTTCCAACCCTGATCAAGGACGTGATGCTTTGGTGAGTGCGGCAGCCATTGTTACCGAACTCCAGACCATCGTAGCGCGGGAAACAAAACCAAGCGATGAAGTCGTTGTGGGTATTGGCGTCTTGCGTGCTGGTACAAACTATAACATCATTGCCAATGAAGCAATCATTGAAGGAACAGTCCGCACCTTTGATCCAATCGTACGGGAACAAGTATTGGAAGCGGTCGAGCGCATTGCCCGGTTGACGGCCGAAGCCCATCGCACTTCGATCGAATTTTCGAACTATGATGCAGCTGCGCCGTTAATAAACGACGCACGGGCAACAGAGCATGCTTTCCAGGCCGCAGCAAAAATTGTCGGCGCAGAAAACATCATCACCGATGCCCCGAAGAGCATGGGTGCAGATGATTTTGCTGATTTCTTGGCAGTTGCCCCCGGTATTTACTGCTTTGTTGGTACCCAAAGCGACGAGAAGACAGCTTTCAATCACCATCATGAACAATTCGATATTGATGAAAAAGGTTTGTTGATTGCAGCCGAATTGCATGTGACTTATGCATTGGATTACTTAGCGGATCCGTTCTGATTTTTCAAAGTATTTTCCAGTCCCTAAAAATAAATAAAGAGACATGCGCGTACCCAAATTGGGACACGCATGTCTCTTTATTTATAATTCTTCATAAAATTTTTCCGTTTCTTCTTTCGTTGCACGGGTCAGGACATAACGCTCGCCTTCCGCATCAAGTTCCAGTCCCTCTCCAACCAACGTCAGCCACCAAGATTGGCCATCCACCAGAAGGTCAAGTCGTTTATGACTACGGTCATGCATAATGCTTACTTCTTTCTCGACACCTTCTGGAAAATTTTTGACCGATGAATCGGTGATTTCCAGATATCCCGTTTGACCTTCACCTTCAAAATACCAAACCCCAATGACATCTGCGAGTTGCACGGTATTGTAATAGACAGATGAACCATTATAATGAGCGCTTGTGTAATCCGACATATCTTCCATCACCACTTGGCTTTTTCCGGTTTCATCCAATCGATATAAGGTATCAAAAATTGAATATACAACCACGCCATTCGAATGACTATAAAAAGCCTCCAAATCTTCAGCGATTAATTGTTCATTCCAAAGTAAATCGTCAGTCAAAGACATCGAAACAAGGTTGCCTTGGGGCGTAACCTCCCAGAGCAAGGAGGTCTCCTGAATCATTTTTTCTTTATTTTGTATTTCCGGATTCCATTTAAATACCGTTCCGTCCTGATTTTGGAAATAAATCATCCCATTTACCACCTGATAAACGTTCGTCTCTGCCACGCGTTCACTTTCCGTCAACCCATTCAAAGTGTACCTTTTTAAGATCTTTTGAAAGGGATCATCGCTCTGGAGATAATAGAGGGTATCCTCTATAACCGTCACATCATCTGACAAAAATACCCTCCCCTCTTCAATCAACACGCGTTCTTTCGTTTGAATGTCATAATAAAACAATTGATTGTCTAGATTGGTGATCAAGGCTTTATGTTCCTCGGTTAATAATTTAAAAGTGTAAACATCTTCATCAATGGGATTTAATGTACCACTATCTAAATCATACACGCTGAAAATCCCCGTCCTGTCGACCACATAAAGTTCATCCCCTGCCGACTCATACCACCAGGTATCAACCGGCAATGCTCGGTTAGAACCATCCTCGTAAAGATGGACAGCATTATCCAAATCCGTATAAAAAATCTTTTCTTCATCCAAATTCGCTCCGTCGAAACGCTGGACATTGGAAGCAATCATGGTAATCCCTTGTTCTTCATCATACGCGTATAAATCAAAATCAGAATCAATGAACAATATTTTCTCAGTTTCTTCAAAATATTCAAAGCTTGATTCCAACACATTTTCGGCTACAACTGTAGGTGCCATGTCACCATTTTTTATAAATAATGAACCATAATTTTGAAAGTTTTCATTTTCACCTTCAATTTTGAAAAATAAGTATGCCTCATCTTCTGCTTCCATTGTCCGAAAACCCTCATCACTGCATCCAGCCAGACTTATCAATCCCAGCAGAAAGAAAACCATTTTATACAGCATCCCTCTCCTCCTTTACTCTTTTTTAATTAATTATCAATAATTATTTATTGTTTTTCGATAAATAAAACCCTATAATGAACTTACAACTAAAAAGTGTGAGGTGTCTTTATATGAAAAAATATGCAACTCTCTTTCTTAAAATCGCGCTCTTGGTCCTGACGATTCCAGTACTGGCAGTGATGGTATTTGTTTTACCGCAATTTATTAGTGAGGCTATCCAGCATCTGTCGGAAGGTCCTGTTATTGCTTCGGCCGTATTGGGTCTTACTGGCCTCGTTTACCTTTCAACACTACCATTTTTTGGAGCCCTTTTCCAAGCTAACAAGCTCCTAAAATATATCAATGGTGAAACAGCCTTCTCCACCTTATCTGTTCAAGCACTTAGGAAAATTAAATGGTTTGCCTTCAGTATTTGCGGCCTCTATACACTCGCACTGCCCTTTTTCTACATTTTGGCAGAATGGGATGACGCCCCAGGGGTGATTTTGGTCGGCCTTGTTTTTGTCGGGGCGGCCTTGGTCGTAGCTGTTTTCGCTAACATGTTGGAGCTCTTGCTTGAAGAAGCAATCCGCATGAAAAACGAAATCGATCTAACAGTGTGAGGTGAGAAAATGCCAATTATCATAAACTTAGATGTCATGCTCGCAAAACGTAAAATGAGTGTTACAGAACTTACCGATCGCGTCGGTATAACCATGGCCAATATTTCCATACTGAAGAACGGAAAAGCAAAAGCTATCCGCTTCTCCACTCTTGAGGCGATCTGTGAAGCACTAGACTGCCAGCCTGGAGATATTTTAGAGTATCAAAAAGAAAGTAAGTTTAGCCAGTGACGGTTTGATAGCCATCCATCCGTTACATCTTACTCCTATTAGTAATATTAATTCCTATCTATAAGTAAAAGTAGATTACTGATATAGTAATAGTAAGCTATAATTAAGCGTACATTAATTAAATATAAAAGGAGCATATCGATGATAAAAAAAGCATTAGCAGAAATGATTGGTACATTTGCACTCGTACTAATTGGGACGGGTACTGTCGTTCTAGGCGACGGCACAACAGGATTATTAGGAATTGGATTCGCGTTTGGCTTAGCAGTCGTAGCAATGGCCTACAGCGTTGGGACGATATCTGGTGCGCACCTTAATCCGGCAGTAAGCTTGGCGATGTTTATCAATAAACGTATTAATTTACAGACATTTGCTGCTTACGTCGTTGCACAATTAGTAGGTGCAGTCGCTGGTTCAGGAGTTCTTCGTCTCATTCTTTCTCAAGTTGGTGGCGACACAAGTAATTTAGGAGCGACCGTCCTTGCTGAAGGTGTAACCCTTTTTGGCGGGTTCATGATCGAACTCATTTTAACGTTTATTTTTGTTATGGTTATTCTTGCAGCCACTGGGAAAAATGGCGATGCGCATTTTGCTGGTCTTATAATAGGATTGACATTAGTTGCTCTTATTCTGCTGGGCGGAACAACGACAGGCGTTTCCTTGAATCCTGCTCGTAGTTTTGGTCCTGCTGTTTTCATGGGTGGAGCTGCTCTATCACAACTATGGATGTATACTTTAGCAACGCTTGCGGGTGGCGGTTTAGCAGCGGTCGTAGCCAAATTTGTTTTGGACACCGAAGCGGGTGCTCCTGGAGTCGAATAAGCCTTTCTTAAATATAAAAAAGCATCTGAAATTAATTTTTCAGATGCTTTTTATATATTTTTATTTTATTTTGTGGGCTACAAGATAGTCATAGCTTTCTTGTAGACATTGGAACGGCTCTTTCTCAAATGTTTCCTGTTCTGCGAAAGCATATTTCACTCCAGTTTCTATAGTGGCAGTGAAGATTTTTTCCCAGGAAATGGATCCATGGCCAACTGGCATGAGCACCTGTTTGCCATCCTCCGTCTCCATGCCATCCTTAAAGTGGATCAAGTCATTGCGTCCCTCAACTTTATGAATCCATTCGACGGGATCTAACCCCCCATGGATGATTTGATAGATGTCTAGTAGAAACTGGCATTCATTTCTTGTATTTTCAAAGATAATTTCAAGAGAATTTTGCTTCTCATAGTGAAAAATATCTGAAAGTCGTGGATGAAAATTTAAAATCTTACCTTTTGTTTCCAAGTATTGTGAAAGTTTGTCCAGCTCCTCTGCAAACTGCAGACACCCCTCATAGGAATGATAGCGTTCGGGAATACCGCTGACGGTTATGTATGTTCCTCCCCACAGGTCATTCATCGCTATAACCTCATCCAGATGTGCCACTACTACATCGTAGTGGTCCTGCGTTCCAATGCATTTCAACCCTGTCTCTTTTAAGGCATCATGGATGAACGCCACGGGAATTTCCGGGTTGATCCATTGAATCTGGATGACCTTATATCCGATAGCGCTTACTTTTTTGAACGATGTCAGGACATCCTCCGGGGTCTGAAGATATTTCTTAATGCTTGAAATCTGAAAACCTAGTTTTGTCATGACCATTCTCCTTACTTGTTTTTATAATTTTAATTATAGCATTTTAGATGAAATGTTTTTCCAAGCATATATGCAACCCCTCTAAATTTAAAAACACGTTTTATTGTGATTTATAATTGGAAGTAGCACGCGATGAACCCCTTCAGAAGTGACTAATCCATATCTCTTGTATTCGTTTCCTGTATCCTCTACACTTTAGATAATTAGGAGGGATAATCATGAAAGAATTCAAGGTTTTGTTACTGGCGGCTATGATGACCTTCGTGTTAGCAGCCTGTGGTACAACGACTACGACTGATCCCGATCTTGAAACCTCCGAACCAGAAGTAAGTGAAACAATGGGCTCCGCATCAGTAGAAGAAGGCACTCGCATTTTTACATTGGATGAACTAAGTGAATTTGATGGAAAAGACGGAAATCCCGCTTATGTGGCGGTGGATGGCGTCGTTTACGATGTGACCGGTGTTGAAGCATGGGCCAATGGTGAACATCAAGAAGGGATCGTTGCCGGGAAGGAACTTTCCGATAAAATCCTGGAATCCCCTCATGGCAAAGATGTTTTAGAAGATTTACCAATCGTCGGAACTTTGGAAACTGAATAAGTATACAAAAGGACGGTCGCGAAACTGCGACCGTTCTTTGCTTGGCATTGACTGCGTTTCAAGGTAAACTATTGGAATAATACTCTAGGAGGACACAAGATGTTATACCCCATTTTAACTGAAACACGCAGCCTAATTGACTTAGGTGGCGTTTGGAAATTTTATTTAGATGATTATTCGAAAAAAATAGATGTTCGTCAACCATTGGAAACTGAAGACTTAATGGCGGTTCCGGGTTCTTTCAATGATCAAGGCGTCCTTTCAAAAGTGCGTAACCACGCGGGCACCATCTGGTATGAACGCGAATTTACAATACCTAGAACACTGCTGAATGAGCGTTTAGTCCTGCGTTTTGGCTCCGCAACCCACCAGGCAACGGTCTACGTAAATGGAGAAGAAGTCGTGAAACACAAAGGTGGTTTCACTCCATTCGAAGCAGAAATCAATAACGCTATCAAACCCGGAATCAACCGTGTCTTGGTGGAAGTAAGCAACCTACTGGACTACACGACGCTGCCCGTTGGTAACCATACGCAAACGACCGACGAAAACGGTCATCCCGTTCACCACGTAGACGAGAACTTCGACTTCTTCAATTACGCCGGCTTGCACCGTCCCGTGAAAATCTACTCAACACCAATAACATACATCCAGGATATCGTTTTAAATCCAAGCGTTAATGGAAAAAATGCCCGTGTTGCTACTTCCGTTTCTGTCGAAGGTGACTATGATACCATTTCTATTTCCCTTCTTGATGAGGATGGTAAAAAAGTCGCAAGTGCTACAGGTGCGCATGCCGATATCAGCATCGAAAATGTCAATCTGTGGGAACCGATGGCTGCATATCTTTACACGGCCCATGTGGAAATTATGCAGAACGGTGAAGTTATCGACGAATACCGTGAACCATTTGGCGTGCGGACAGTCGAAGTAAAAGATAGCCAGTTCTTCATTAACAACAAACCGTTTTATTTCAAAGGATTTGGAAAACACGAAGACACTTTCTATAACGGCCGCGGTTTGAATGAAACAGCGAATGTGATGGATTTGAACTTATTCAAGTGGATCGGTGCGAATTCGTTCCGGACTTCCCACTACCCTTATTCTGAAGAAATGATGCGCTTGGCAGACCGCATGGGAGTCGTTGTCATCGACGAAGTGGCGGCAGTGGGACTTTTCTCAGGATTCTCAGCTCTTTTGGCACTAGGCGGAAAAGAAAAAAATACCTGGGAAGAAATGCAGACGCACGAAGCGCATAAACAAGCGATTCGCGAACTGATTGAACGGGATAAGAATCATGCCGCGGTTGTGATGTGGGTCATTGCCAATGAGCCTGCTTCGCACCAAGATGGCGCTTACGAATACTTCGAACCACTTGTTAAGTTAGCCAAGGACTTGGATCCGCAAAAACGCCCAACCACACTCGTGAATATCATGTTCGCTTTACCGGATGTTGAAAAAGCAATGGGACTGGTTGACGTAATTTCTTTGAATCGTTATTACGGTTGGTATATAAACACCGGTGACTTGAAAGTAGCCGAGGCAAGTTTACGCGCTGAAATTAAGGGTTGGATTGAAAAATATCCTGGCAAGCCGATTCTATTTACCGAGTACGGTGCTGATACCGTCGCTGGTTTCCACGCGATTGACGATATTCCGTTCACGGAAGAATACCAGGTGCGTTATTATGAAATGTACCACCGCGTCTTCGATGAGTTTAAGGAAGTAACCGGTGAGCAAGTCTGGAACTTTGCCGATTTTGAAACGAAAGTTGGAACGGCGCGTGTTCAAGGAAATAAAAAAGGGATCTTCACCCGTTCACGTCAACCAAAAATGATTGCCCATGAACTAAGAAAACGCTGGACGGCAATTCCAGATTTTGATTATCAAAAATAATAGTCATATGAGCCTTGCTTCTCCTTATTTCCTTAGGTGAAAGCAGGGCTTTTTTTAGGTTGGTCGGAAATAAAAACTGCTTTTTTCATTTTTAATTCCGAGTTTTCTAAAAAATCGGAAGTATAAGTATCAATTTGAAATTCTACTTCCGACTTTATAGAAAAGTCGGAAGTAAGAAGTCAGTTTTCGTTTCCTTCTTCCGACTTTTATTCTTACCTTTATTCACAAAGTTCCTATTTGTGAAAGCGGTTTATATTTAGTATGATGAGAACATATAAATCCAAAGGAGGTTTGTCATGTCGAATGAAATAGAATTTATACCGGTAAAGAGTGATGTTATCCTCAGCTATGAGAATCAATCCACCATTAAATCTGCATTTTTTCAAGAAGCGGCCGCCGTATTGGCTGACTTACTGCATATTCCTGCCCCAACCATTGTATTGGCCCTTGAGGAACGCGAGCGCTTGAGTACGACTGGATTTGGTGATGGGTTGGCAATTCCCCACGGAAAAGTTGCGGGTCTGGATATGCCCGCTGTCATTTTTATGCGTTTGGAACAACCGGTGGAATGGGAAGCTTTGGATGATAATCCTGTCACCGAGTGTTTTTTTCTCATGATTCCCGCTTCCGATACCACCAATGTCCATCTCAAGCTTCTTTCTAAACTGGCCTATCATTTGGCCGACGAAGAGTACCAAAAGAAAATACATGAAACGGATGATGCCGAAGAGATGAAACAATTGATTGAAGAAATGATGCAACGGTCCATTCATTGATTATAAGGAGGATATTTCTATGAAAATCATTGCTGTAACAGCCTGTGCAGCTGGAGTAGCCCATACGTTTATGGCCAAAAAAAAGTTAGAAGATGCGGCTAAGAAGTTGGGTCATGAAATCAAAATCGAAACCCAAGGAGCAGGTGGCATTGAAGATGAACTGACTGCTACAGACATCGCTAGTGCCGACATCTTGATTCTTGCCATTGATGTTGAGATTTCCAAACGCGACCGTTTCAAGGATGTGAAGAAAGTTGAAGTTCCCATTACGACTGTCATCAAAAGCCCGGAGGCCTTATTGAAAAAAATCGAACTCAAGCTTATGCAGTAAACTAATAAAGGAAGTGATCCATTATGAAAATCAGACGTGCTTTAATGACTGGTGTTTCCTATATGCTCCCCTTCATCGTTGTTTCGGGGATGACGATTGCCCTGACTGGTATGTATTCGCAATATATTCAAGCTGATAACCCAACTATTCTCGCTCTAAATGGATTCGCTTGGACCTTAATGAATCTCGTTCCAGCTATCTTTTCTGCCTATGTCGCATATGCCATTGCTGATAAACCCGGAATTGCGCCTGGGTTCATAGGTGGTTATATCGCCTCCATGCCTCCAGTCGAAGGCACTGCCAGCAGTGGTTTTCTGGGTGGTATGATTGCCGGTTTGGTGGCAGGCTACCTCGTTCTTTCCATCAAGAAGGTCAAGCTGCCCGATTTTATCGAACCAATTAAGAAGACCTTATTCATTCCCGTTATTGCAGGCTTGGCTCTTTATTTCTTGATGGCTTATCCTGTCGCTTTAAGTGTGGGGGTCTTGAACGAATGGATCATTGATGGACTCATTCGACTTTCACAACAACCCGAGTACGCCTTTCTTTTAGGTGCGATTCTCAGTGCCATGTGTGCCTTTGACATGGGCGGACCTATTGGCAAGATTGCCATCACCTTTGTTTTTGCGGTATGGAATGAACCAAGCGGAATCGGCTTCATCGTGAACGCGGCAGTTTTTCCTGGTATCATGGTACCCGCTCTATCGGTGGGGATTGCCGCCCTCATTGCCCGCTCGAAATACACGTTGGCTGAACAAAAAATGGCGCCGGCCTCCATTCTTTCAGGCATTGTCGGTATTACGGAAACGACTATTCCCTACGCCATCCAGGATCCTTTCCGCATCATTCCAGCAAATATGATCGGAGCGGCTATTGGGGGAGCAATCATGATGGGCTTCGGTGTTTCCACTTCTGGCGTTTCCGGCATCTTCGGAATTCCGATGGCGACCAATATCCCTGTCTTTCTTCTAGCCATTCTAGTCGGCGTAACCATCTCTGTCACTTTACAAATACTGTTGAAAAAACCGGTCGATGTCCATGCGGTTCCTGAAGAAACATATGATGATTTTGATATCGAAATTACCTGACAAACCCTCTAGGATAGAGAAGCATCGCCTTTACCACTGATTTGGTAAAGGCGATGCTTTTTTATTTATTAATTAATTTTTCCTAAATGTAAGGCCATTCCCTCAGCAAGTCTGATAAAGTTAATTAAAAGATTACTGAAAGGGGCATTGTACCAATTGAACCCAGATGCCAATATTCAAAAAACAAAAATGAAAACCATTTGGGGTTGCTTATCTTCATTTATTCTAGTGATTGTTATGCCAATTCTCTTAATATTTGGTTACTTTTATTATCAAATGAATCTCAAAGAACAAACACTCTTGGTCAGTCATTCCCCGGACCAGGAAACAGTCTTTGAAAGTATTGAAAAAGGTCAATCCTTTCTATTTGGTCCTTCAAATGTACGAATCAACTATCACAATCAAATGATTGAGCGAAGTATATTTAATGATGGCGCCGTCCTAGACAGCGACAATTTTGATGTCAAATGGACAAGCAATGATACCGCCACAATCTATCTTGATGGCGACGAACAAAGTCTCGATGTCATTCATTTCGATCGTACCCAACCCGAAGTTTTTAGGCAGGAACAAGTTGAACTAGAAGCGATCAAATTGGAAACAAGCCTTTCACCTGATCAAACAAAAATGATTGAAGTCAAAGAGATAACATTGTCGGAAGGAAGTAAATTTCCGAAATTGTTGCGCTTTTATTATGGAGACACCGGTAGTGAACTAGCGGATTATGAGGAAATTGAAAAGTATTTCCGGTTTGATTCATATCGCATAGACTGGATCGATAATAACGACGCGTCAGTAAGTCTCCTGTCCAGTGAAAATGAAGTTCTCGAAAGCCTTGATATTTATATAGACTAGCTGTCGTTGGATCACTACTTCAACTTATTTTTGTTATTAAACTTAATTTGTCTCATGTATTTGCGGAAATAATTAAGCAAGATACCCAGCACAAGGAAAATCAAAGCATAATAACTTATTTGCATGAGGATTGCTCCCAAGCGGGTCTCCAAAACATCATTTAAAATAAAAACTATTATCGTGTAACTAATCGCTAGTATCCAAAATTTTTCTTTATTCATTTCTCACCTCTGATTTCCAGTTCCAGTTGTTTCAGAAATGCCTCCATGAATAACGTTCTCTCTCTGGCCAGTTTTTTTCCCGCTTCGGTATTCATTAAGCTTTCCAAGCGTAATAATTTTTCGTAGAAATGATTGACTACATTCGTTGATGTTCGGTAAGCTGCTTCGTCCAACTCTTCGGGATCAAATGGTTGGGAGTCGTCATACATGGCGTGCCCTTTTGAACCGCCATAATAAAACGTTCGCGCTATTCCAATCGCTCCGATTGCATCCAAACGATCCGCATCCTGTACGATTTTACCAACTTTAGTCAATTCGTATTTTTCTTTTAAGTTCTTCGAATAAGACATATTCTCAATCGTGTCCCGAATCAGCGCAATCTCCTCTTCAGACGCACCACTTTGTTGGAGCACTTCCAACACTTCTTGCTTCGCAACTGCTACATCATCAGTCAACTTTTCGTCGATGACATCGTGCAATAAAACGGCGGCACGGATTACAGTGATTTCTGCTTCCGACATTTGTTCCTCTTCCGCAATTGTCACCGCCAACTTCTCGACGCGTTTAATGTGGTTCAGATCATGCCCTGTCGTATCATCACCCAACTTTTTCTCAACAAACACATTTATCAAACACAAATCAATACCAGCCTTATAAACAACCTCAAAATCTTCGCATAACACCAATGATTCTTCCGTGAAAGTCAGTCCGGCCTTCGCGAATTCCTGTAAAAAGAATTCCTCATGAACTGCGCGCCAATACGCCAGCGAACGGTCTCCTTCACCTTCCCGGTAAGCAAATTCCGCGGTCACCTCGTTAAATGGAACCACCTCTACCCTGGTCGTTTGAATGACACAAACCGCTTCATCCCTTCCATTCAGGATGATACTGAAATCTCCTTCTCTGGGAAAAGGGTCATTATCCACTGCATACAAATCATACCCTGATGCGGTCGCTTTTTTCACACCATCCAAAGTTAGTTGCGCCAACTTATCGGGCACGACCCCATAACTCCAAGCTTCATAATGTGCGTCCTTATATTCGGGTTTTTCCGTTATAAATTGTTGCCAAAGCGCTTCTGCTTTCATTTTATGTCTCCTCTATAGTTGAACTACCCCCACCTACGCTATCGCTTAGAGGTGGGGGATTCCTACGAACACCGGGGTATCCCCCGGTTATCTTAATAGGCTATCCCCGCAGCTTCCTGCGGTTAGAAGCCTCATGGCTTCGTTTTTGAGATTGATGCTTGCGTTCAGATCCCGATCATGGTGGGCATTGCATTGCGGGCAATCCCACTCGCGCACCCGGAGATTCTTCACGTCTTTGTTTTGGTAGCCGCAGCACGAACAGAGTTGGCTGGAAGGGAAGTTCCGGGCGACGGCGACGACTTGCTTGCCGTACCATTTCGCTTTGTATTCCAGCATCGTCCGGAACTGCGCCCAGGATGCTTCTGCTATTCCTTTGGAAAGCCTTTTGTTCTTCAGCATGCCGGACACCTGCAGGTCTTCGATCCCGATGACGTCGTGGTTTTTGACGATTTCGGTCGAAATCTTTTGCAGGTAATCGGCTCTGGCATGACTGATTCGTTCATGGATCCGGGCGACCTTGACACGCTGCTTCTGATAGTTTTTCGATTCGGAAAGCTTGCGTCCGTCCTTTTTGGCCTGTTCCCTGCGCCGGGAAAGGGTTTTCTGCCCTCTGGCCAGTTTCCGCTCCAGTTTGTGGGAAACCCTTGGGTTTCCGTAGACGGTCTCGTCGGAAATGACGGCAAAAGCCTTTAAGCCGACATCGACCCCGCAAACGGAACCCGTTTCCGGCAAGGGCTGAACCTCCGCCTCGACCAAAAGGGAAACGTAGTAGTTGCCCGACGGGTTCCGCCGAACAGTGGCGCTCAAGATCCGGCCGGCGACTTCTTTGGACTTGGCGAACCGGACCAGCCCCAACTTGGGCAGCTTCAGCCTGTTCGCCAAAACGGCGATGTTGCCGTTGGTCTGTCTGGTCGTGTAGGACTGGACCGGATTCCGTTTGCTCTTGAACCGCGGGACGGCGTTCTGTTTTTTGAAGAAGCGGTCATAGGCATCACTCACGTTCCGCACGGCTGATTGCAGGGCGATGCCCTTTTCATTCCTTGAGGGGGAGTCTTCTGGCGGAAAATGATAAAGCAAGGTGAGTTTTTCAACGCTAATAGTATCATTATTTTTGTAAGTAATCATTGTTCGTTCCTTCCACAACACATTGTCTATTTTCTACCTCTAATAATATCAAAAAATGAAATTATTATGGTAAAATTATGATAATTTTATAAGAAAGGGGTTGTCTTATGGCTTTTACCGTCTTTAAAGAAACATGGCTTCATCTACTTCGCAACACCAAAAACAGATTGACGATTGTGCTGGTTTTGGTGGCGATTTTGACATATAGTGCTTTCTTCTTACCCCGTCTGGATGGCTTTAACATCATCGATTTAAAGCAACTTGAACAAAGCATCGTTTCAAACGAAGGCATCATGAAGTCTGCCATCGAGGATGGGAACTTTGATGTTAACATGTTCACGGGCAAATCTGCTTACGTTGATGCCAAGCAAAAATACGAAAATAATCGCGCGCTCTTGGCCGCGATTGAAAATGGGGATGCTTTACGCTACCGCGTTTTGACAGATGTCTATTTGCCCGATTTCCATTATGAAGATATGCAGGATCGTTATGCTACTAATTCCTTATTTCCCATGAAAGATTTTGGCTATGATTTAACGAATTATGGTAACAGGGTTGGAAGTTATGACACGTCTGAATTATCTTTCCATGTCATTCAGGAAAAAACGGCTTGGCAGCAAATCCACTTGTTCATGCATGAATGGGGCCCAGCCATTTTAGTTATCTTAACGCTGTTCATTGGTGCAGATGTTTTCGTCGAAAGTATCCAAAAAAGAACCCAGCGCATTGGTATACCGATTGACTGGGGAAAATATTTACTTATGCAATCCTTGGCTATTTTTAGTTTTGTTCTTATCTTCTTCCTTGTGGCTGGGGGTATCTTTTTTATTTTAAATGGGCTGTTATTCGGCTTTGGTTCTTTACAGTGGCAAGTCCCTTCCTTCACTTACAGTGATGATCCAATTTTGATGTTGGAAGCGGACGGTCTCATTCCTATCAGTGGTTTCTTGCTGAAGACACTCCCTTTTCTTCTCATGATTTTGTACTTGTTTATCCGTTTAACAGTGTTATTTTCACTCGTGTTCCGTCAAAGCGTAATTGTTTTTATAGCGGGAATCTTTACGTTATTATTCGAAAAACTCTATTTCAATCGGACCACACGCGATATTTTCGGGATTGATATCAGTAAATTCCCACAAACTTACTTTGATTTTGGCAAAGTCATTTCGGGTGAAAAAAACTTTTTACTTAATACAGGAACCATTGCAGTTGAACAAGGGCTACTTATATTAGCTATAACGATAGTAACAGTGGAGATACTTCTGGCAGTGATGGTATCCGTCAGGAACCGTCAACGCTTCATCGGATAAGGGAGGGAAGAAGATGCATTTAGCAAAATGGGAATGGAAAAAAATGCTGCGGGATTGGAAAACCCGGATTTTACTGATGGGGTTCTTCCTCTTCTTTGGCTCTTTTTCCCTTCTATACCAGCAACAAAATTTATCGTTTCCGGAAGAGGAAATGAATGAGCAGTATCAAACCATTCATAACATCTTCAATTCCATCCCGAAAAGTGTCTTTGAAGGACCGGATGGACAGGAGGTTTATGATACCTTGGCGGAATTACAATCTTTATATGGCATGCAGCTTTATATCCTTTCCAAGCGCGACGGCAATACCATCACTGGATTCGAGAATGTCTTTGATAGCTATCTGGAAAATGGGGCAAAGATTGCAGAGAATAACGCCGCTTTACTTACCTTAACTGATTTCGAACACTACGATTTTTTAATCAGTTATTTGCCGGATGCTAAAGCCATCCACCAGGACGTGGCCTTTTTCGACTATATGGAAAAACATGGGTTGGATATTGAATGGAACGCTTTTTCGGCCAGTAATATTTTTCTGAAAGAAGTCAATATGATGGTCGGCATCGTACTCTTTTTATTCGTTGCCCTTTTGGGTTGTGACCGGTTTACACGGGACCAAACCAAGAACTGGAGCATTACGCATGGCCTTCCAATTCCTTGGCGTAAGCAATGGCATATCCGCAGTGCGCAGTTATGGCTAGTGATGTGGATGGTCTCACTTGGCGGGCTCTTGATGAGTTACGTTATCAGCCTCCTATTAGAGTCACCGGGCAGTCTTTGGTATCCCGTTATTATTTACGCGAATAACGGTTATCTACCAATCGCTATATGGCAGTATGCTCTACTGGCAATCAGTATTGCGATGTTACTCAGCTACTTTTTGTTGTTGGTAGCGGTCGGATTGAGCTGGGTGTTCCGCACCATTTACTTGACCCTAATTGTCACGTTGAGCACGTATTTCATTCCCGTTTTTTGGCAAGTGGTCAAGCCTTTTTCATCCTGGCAGCCGAGCCTCTATTTCCATATTGAATCGGTCTTGATGGGAGAGATGGCGCAGACTACGGGCTTACAAGGTGTTTATTTCTGGAAAGGACTTGTCTTGATGGCGGTGATTTTCGCACTAGTCGAAATCCTTTTCGCCGGCTTCTTTGACCGGATTCAAACCCAAACACTCGGCTTAAGAAGGAGGGTTAACATATGACGTTAGCCATAAATAATTTAACCGTTCAATACGGTGAACGGATCATTCTTGATGATATCAGTTTCGAAATTTCCAAGGGTTCCATTATCGGTTTGGTGGCACCCAATGGAACCGGCAAGACAACCTTATTCAATGCCATCATGCGCTATATTCCGATTCAAAAAGGATCGATTGTGATTGATGACAAAGTGTATAAAAACAGTCGCAAGGATATTTTAGCCTTGCATAAAAAAGTAACCTTCTTTCCGGATCAAGCGGATTTGTACGAAAACTTTTCCGGTCGCGAGCACATTCAACTGTACGCTGAAATTTGGCAAAAAGATGCGGCTCGTGTGGATGCAATCATTGAGCAGTTACATATGGGCCATTACGTGGACCGCAAAGTGCATACTTACTCGTTGGGAATGCGACAACGTCTCTGTTTCGCGATGATGTGTGCCGCCAACACACCGATTATGTTGATGGATGAGGTCATGAACGGCCTCGACCCCGAGAATGTCAACTTGGTTTCCAGCGTTTTGGAAACATTGCGGGCCGACGGAAAAATCATCATGGTCGCTTCCCACTTGCTGGATAACCTGGACGAATACGCGGACAAAGTCTTTTTTTTGGAAAACGGTCGTTTTACTTATATTTCCGACCATCATGAAGCAAAACAAACGTATGTAAAAGGGAAAATGACGCGTACTGATTATGAGTCGCTGACAGACCTACCGGAGGGAACGTTGTACTTAGATAGCGGTTTATGTTGTATTCCGGTAGCGGACGATACCGAAGCGGTTCGTTACTTGCAGCTGTTGCGTTCCAAAAATGCTGAAACAGCGACAATTGGACCGCTCGGAACCGCAGACCACTATATTCGAATTTACGATTTCACGACAGAGAACAAGGAGTGAGACGATGCAAAAGAAACTATTGGTGTTATTGAGTCTCCTTCCCCTTCTCACTGCCTGTTCTTCGTTTACGGGGGTAATAAATCAACGCTATGGTGCCCGGGTTATCGAAACGAATGAAGAAGCTGTTACAGCCTATAAAAAGTCGCATGAGATTATTGGGGAAGAAAAAGAAATACTTGGCGCTGTATTGCCGGAATTCTTTTTCCAGGAGCCTTTGGATTTCAGTGGTGAGGAAAAGCCGCGGTCACTATCAACTGAGCCGTTGATCGTCGGGAAAGATGTGTCGGAGGGTCGATATACGGTATCCAAAAACGAAATCATGCAGTCCGGTTATTTGACGGTTTTGGATGCGGAAGGCGAAGTTGTGTATCGCCATTTTCTTGATTTTTCAAAAAATGCGGTGGAACTGAATTTGTATGAAGGGATGCAATTGAAAGCCAATGACGGTTATCAGCCACGGTTGTTAATGACCGGCGTGCCAGCTGTAGGTATGACGCCATTGGAAGAAGGACAATATCAGTTTGTAAATGGTGTTTTCCATGTTGGAGAACAGATTGAACCGGGTGAATATGTGTTTTCGCTTCCCGCTGGTTATCATACATCAGGGGTAAACTATGTATATGTGTTGGAGACAGATGGGTCATTCCGTGTTTTTGAAATGACGGGTGATATGCGCGATTGGATGGATACTTCCATCAGGCTAACGTTGGAGGCGGGACAAGTTCTTTATGTGGCAACAAATAGCAGTTTGACATTAACGCGGCAGTAATAACAGAGACGTTGCTCATGGTAGTGACTAATCGTTTCAATGGCGCTCGGTCAGTAAGTTTTGTTATCCTTATATTAGAAAAATAAGGAGATGATTTTTGATGACTGATGCAAATTTGAACGATCCGCGTAAGATGTATTACAGTGAAAAGTTCCCTGATCAAGAGCAAAACACTCCCGCCCTTCAAAGCAAGATGGAGCCAAAACCGGACTGCGGCGAAGATTCATATAAAGGTTATAACCGACTTGAAGGCCGTCGTGCTTTGATTACGGGTGGTGACTCAGGGATTGGACGTGCGGCTGCCATTGCCTATGCGCGTGAAGGTGCCGATGTCGCCATTCACTTTTTCCCTGGGGAAGAAGCGGACGCTGAAGAAGTTAAGGCATTAATTGAAAAAGAAGGTCGCAAAGCATTGTTGCTTCCGTATGACTTGCGTGAAGATTCAGCTGCAACGGAAATCGTGACGCGTACCGTCGAAGCGTTTGGTGGATTGGATATTCTCGTTTTGAATGCTGCCCAACAAATTGCCCAACCTTCTTTGAAAGATTTGTCGATGAAACAAGTACATGATACGTTTAAGGTAAATATTATCAGTATGTTTGAAACGGTTAAAGCGGCTGAGGAGCATCTGAAACCAGGAAGTGCGATTATTACAACGACTTCGGTTCAATCCTTCGACCCTAGTGATCCGTTAATGGATTATGCGGCAACGAAAGGTGCAATCAGTAATTTTACGGTTTCGTTGTCTTCCTATTTTGCGGATAAAGGTGTTCGGGCGAACAGTGTCGCTCCGGGACCGATTTGGACGCCGCTACAATTGGATAATGGTCAGTTGGAGGGTGCCATTCCTGAATTTGGTCAGAAGAGTCTGTTGAAACGTGCTGGTCAACCAGTTGAATTGGCGCCAATATATGTGTTGCTCGCATCTGATGAAGGAAGTTATATTACCGGTCAAATTTATGGTGTTACCGGTGGACAACCGATTGGACTATAAAAATTTAAAAGCGCGAACTTCTTGGGGATTTTTCCCGGAAGTTCGCGCTTTTTATTTGTATAATCACAACAGGTGCGGCGATTAAAAAAATCCCGAGCCCGGAACGCCGCTTTTTTTCCGAAAAAGCGGCGTTCGTGACCTGCGTGGTGCCCTTAACGCCGCACTTTTCCAAAAAATGCGGCGTTAAGAAATTTTTTTCGAGCTTAAAGCCGCACTTTGGACACTTCCCACATCACAATCTCACCTCGCGCCAATGTTTCAGGCACTCGGATGATGCGTTGATTGGAGCTGCCCCGAAATTGAAGCGTCAAATCTTTTTTGCTCAGCTCAAACCTGCCATCAACGAGTACATCAATCATTGCTAACAGTTCTTGCTTGTCGTCCGTCTCCGCTTGGAGCTCTTCCCAGGTGTATCCGGTCCAGCTCCAGATATCTTTGCGATCCCCAAAGCGTTCACGCACCTTCTTGACCAATGGCAATAAAATCCCGGTATTCAAGAAGGGTTCACCGCCCAATAAAGTCAGCCCCTGCACGTAATCATGTTCCAAATCGGACAAGATGCGTTGTTCCAATTCTTCTGTGTAAGCTTCACCATAGCTGAATGACTGCGCTACTTTGTTGTAACACCCTTCGCAAGCAAATAAACAACCACTCACATATAGACTATTTCGCACACCCTCGCCATCGACGAAATTAAACGGCTTGTAACTGGCGATTTTTCCCCGCGAATATATTTCTGAAGTCCATTCACCCGGTTTCGGATTTCGCATGTTCTCGCCCTCCTACATATGCTTCTTGCGTGCTGAAATTTCTTTGTGGCGGCCGTATACCATTGGTCGTTTTTGGGGATTACCCAAATAGCCACACGTCCGTTTCACTACATCACACGTATCTGGATTATTATTTTGGCATTTTGGGCATTCAAAGCCCCGCTCGGTAGGATCAAATTCCCCGACATAGTCACACTCAAAGCACTTATCAATTGGCGTATTTGTTCCCAAATAACCGACTTTATCGTAAGCATAGTCCCATACTGCTTCCAGTGCTTTGGGATTTTGGCGGATATTTGGATACTCACAGTAGTGAATAAAACCGCCGGAAGAAAAGGCCGGGTATTCTTTTTCAAAATCAAGCTTTGCAAACGGCGTTGGTTTCTTACGGACATCATAGTGGAAGCTATTGGTATAGTAGCCTTTGTCGGTAATGTCTGCGATTTCCCCGAATTTTTTCGTATCCAATTTACAGAAGCGGTCCGTCAAACTCTCACTCGGCGTTGCATACACACTGAAATGATAACCGTAGTCATTTCCCCACGTATCACAGTTACGCTTTAATTCATGTAAAATATCCAGGGTAAATGCTTTGGCTTCGGTATTGGTTTCCCAATCCGGACCGTAGAACACAGTTGCCACTTCGTATAAACCAATATACCCCAGAGAAATAGTCGCGCGTTTGTTTTTGAAAAGTTCATCCACATCCTCTTCGGCTTCCAGTTTGTGGCCCCATGCCCCGTTCATATATAAAATGGGTGCATTTTCCGGCTTCGCCTGCTTCACGCGTTCGACACGGTAAACGAGCGCATCCTTCGCAATTTCTATGCGTTCTGCCAGCAATTGCCAAAATTGGTCTCTATCTCCATTCGATTCCAGGGCAATACGCGGCAGATTCATTGTTACAACGCCTAAATTCATGCGTCCGCTAGCCACTTCGTTCCCTCGTTCATCTTGCCAACTTTGCAGGAAGGAACGACATCCCATTGGCGCTTTGTAGCTACCTGTTAATTCGACCAATTTGTCATAATTTAAAATGTCCGGATACATCCGCTTCGTCGCGCATTCCACCGCTAACTGTTTAATATCATAGTTTTGATCCGTCGTGCGTAAATTCACACCATCACGAATACCAAAAACCAATTTAGGGAAAATGGCCGTCCGCCGCTCTTTACCGAGTCCCTGAATACGAACCGTCAATATGGCTTTTTGAATCTCACGTTCATAACGATTCATTCCCAAGCCGAAGCCAAAAGTTACAAATGGTGTTTGTCCGTTCGAGGTATAAAGTGTATTTACTTCGTATTCTAAACTTTGCATCGCGTCATAAATATCTTTTTTCGTTTTTTCCCATGCGTAGGTTGCTTGTTTTTCTGGGTGCACCCATTTTTTTGCGTCCGCCATGTGTTTTTGTTCATTCAATTCTGCATACGGACTCAACAATTCGTCAATCCGGTCTGCGCTCGTTCCACCATATTGGCTGCTGGAAACATTGGCAATAATTTGCGCCATTTGGGCCGCAGCGGTTTGAATGGATTTCGGCTTTTCCACTTCGGCGTTACCGATTGAAAATCCATTCTCAAACATATACCTGAAATCGATCAAGCAGCAATTTGTCATGGGGGAGTAGGGATGATAATCCAAATCATGGTAATGAATATCCCCGCGTAAATGTGCATTCTCAACATGTGGTGGTAACATCCGCAAGCCTACTGCTTTCGCTGTAACACCAGCTGTCAAATCGCGTATGGTGTTAAAAACACGACTATCCTTGTTCGCATTTTCATTTAAAATGGTCTCATCTGCCTGGATTAGTTGTTGAACGCGCGACTCGATGTTGCGTTGTGCTTGTTTCTGCTTCCTCTTTTGAGCTCGGTAATGACGATAGTTTTCTGCAGTTTGTTTTAATTCATTTTTTGTTAGCGTTTGTTCAACCAATTCGTGAATATCTTCGGTCGAAATATGATGGCCTGATCTGGATAAGATAGTCGTTTCGATTTCTGCAACGACTGCATCCATCTGATGCTTCGCTTCGCTGTTGCCTTTCCCATTCATTTGATTCGCTTTTTCGATAGCTGCGACAATTTTATCCGACTTGAATGATACAATGCGTCCATCCGTTTTAAGAACGTGTAACGCAATATTTTCTTGACTAGAGACTATTTGAGACACTGTTTAACCCTCCTGATGATACTATATATAGTGTTTTTACATACTTTAACCACTAAATGTTGTACCTAATTTATCACATACGTATTTGTGAGTAAATACACAAAAAGTAAGCAAAAAAAGAACACCTCTAAATCAAGCGATTCAAAGGTGATTCTTTAGGGGGCTAGAAACCGGGTTCTAGGCTGTCTCTTTCGTCTGAGTTGTAGAATTGACGCCAATCGATAAAACCAGCATCCAATCCTCTCAACAGTACTTCTGCCGTTCCAATGTTTGTAGCCAAGGGAATCTCATAAACGTCGCTTAAACGGATTAATGCAGTAACGTCTGGCTCATGCGGCATGGAAGCCAAGGGGTCACGCAAGAAAATCACGAGATCCATTTCATTTTCGGAAATAAGGGCACCAATCTGTTGGTCACCACCAAGGGGGCCGGATTTGAAACGGTGAACGTTCAAGCCTGTTGCTTCCGTTATTCTTAACCCCGTTGTTCCAGTAGCAAACAATTCATGCTTCTCTAAAACCGGTTGATAAGCTGTACATAGACGAATCATTAAATCTTTTTTACGGTCATGTGCAATCAATGCAATTTTCATAAAGTGTTACCTCCACTCGTGATGATAAATTTAGTATATCACTTTTCAAAATTTTGTCGTGAAGATTTCATACTTTCTTCATAATTAAGCGCTAATATAACAGTAAGCCAATCACAAACAATCTTTTAATTCTTTGCTCCTCCAAGTAAAGAACAACTCCTTAGAAAGAAGCAACCCAGCCGGGTTGCTTCTTTTTTATGATCGGCTTGGTATTAAAGTGATTCCTGCCACCAAAGGCAAGTATTGCCCCTTATTCAGAGCATCCACAAACCAATAAAGCTGTTCTGGTAAGGGTAAACTAAACGTCGTCATAACTGGATGCAGTACCGCAATAATCAATGTCGGTAATGCTACAATAAAAAATAACGAAGCATCCTTCATTTTAAAATTACTCCAGACAAAAACCAATGATAGATATAATCCTGTTAAAAATGGTAACGCGAATTGCAGCCATGCATACAAAACTCTATCATCCGGCGTCGTTAGTCGCCACAAAACATTTTTATCGAGATAGTCATGACCAAATATAACGACTATCAATCCCGCCAACCAGATAATATTCATTAGCCAAGGGTTTTTCTTATTTCTCCGCATCCTACACCTCTTATTTGTTTTTCTACCATTATACCAAATGAAAAAGGTCAGGACGGCATTGTCCTAACCCTTCTTTAAATATTAGTGTCTTCCGGTATGTGGATCGTTGTCATGCAAAAGCGATTCATCAACATCTTCATTTGCTAAACCACTATCAACGACGCCCTCTCCCGTACTTGTAATAACATTCGAACGCATCGCATCAGTCGCATCCAGCATTGCCTGGTTATCGACCGGCTTATCCATATACTGGCTTTCTTCTTCATACTTTTCGTTCAACAAGCCTTGCTTGGTTCCCTTTACCAAAACGAGCACGCAACCCTCTTCAAGATCCTCTTGGTAGCCGTAAAGCGGGTCGTCGTCCGTTCGATAATCAGGCATTGGTCGGTTCTCAATTGCTATCGAGTCTTTAACCTCTTGCCACAATTTTTCTTCAGTTGTCACTTCTGCTTCTGTACTTTTCGCATATGTCGGCTGGAAATTTTCATGGGTTATCAAAGTGATATCTTCGTTGGTGCAACCTTTTTCCTTCAACTGTCTGATGATAGCCACCACTTTTTCAACAGAGTCATAACAGCCCACGATATATCGGTTTCTAAGTATCATCTCAATGCCTCCCTAGAACTTGTTACCTTTATTATAACGGTTTCATAATCATCTCCCAAACCATACCCCTTTTCTCATTTTGCAAAAATTGAAACAATTCAAAAGTTGTAGTAACATGAATACATAATGAAAGCGTTTACTTTTTAAGAACTATCAATATGAGTGGAGATGGGAAAAACATGCTAAATCTAAATGATAAGGTCGCAATTGTAACAGGTGCTGCAATGGGTATGGGAAAAGCAACCGCGGAATTATTTGCTCAAGTGGGCGCCAAAGTTATCATCGCCGATTATAACGAAGAAGAAGGCCAAAAAACGGCAGATGGAATCAGGAAAAATGGCGGTGAAGCTACCTTCATTAAAGTGGATGTATCAAAAGAAGAACAAGTTAAAAATCTGGTAGAAAAGACGGTAGAAACATATGGACGTCTAGATGTCGCCGTAAACAACGCAGCCATTACGCCCGATGATAAACCAATCGCAGAGATGGATATGGACTACTATGACCGATTAATGTCCGTCGATTTGAAGGGCATCATGCTGTGCATGAAATATGAAATCCAACAAATGCTTAAGCAAGGTGGCAAAAGTTCTATCGTCAATACTTCATCTGTCAGCGGCTTACGGCCCCAACCCGCTAATCCTGCTTACGTCACTGCAAAACATGGCGTGATTGGTGCGACGAAAGCAGCAGCAATGGATTATTCATCCAAAGGCATTCGCATCAACACTGTTTGTCCGGGTGCAATCGATACGCCCATGTTGCAAAATGCTCTCGTCCAATTCGGCCTTGATCCCGTTGCCTATGCCAAACAACTGAGTATGCTTGGGCGCTTTGCCGAAGCAGAAGAAGTTGCACAAGCGAACTTATGGTTGTGTTCAGATTTATCATCTTACGTTACCGGTGCCACCATTGCAGTTGATGGCGGTTATACCGCGATGTAAGAGCAAATCTATAAAATAAATATAGAGGAGGTTGGATTTCTGTGCCCAACCTCCTCTATTGCGTTATTTTAAAGATACACAGTAAGTAATTTAATCAAAAATAGAAAGGTGAACTCTGCCTTTAACCGCAGGCAGCGGAGATTTAGGATCACACTACCTTTCTGCTGTTAACAGCATGGCCTTTTGTATGGTCATTCTTCTCATTTTCATATAAATTCCACCTCTTAAGATTATTAGATACCATGATGCTAAAAATCAGGCGGTTTCTTTTGATGATGCTGAAGGACGTAATTCCATTTTGAAAAGGTTTCTCTACTATATAAATAATTCATAAGCAGCTCCTTTCTAAAACAAAAAAAACACAAAGGTCACTTCTCCCTGTGCATCATCGACCAACTATTCAATTTTTTTGGCAAAGGTTGCGGACAAACACTCATCTGAACGGATTTCTTAATAAATGCAGCCATGTGATTACCTCCCATTTTTCAGTATAAAAGACTTAAAAATGTTCGAACCTTTGCTTAGCTCTATTATAAGACAGTTATTTTTTCTTTTCAATGATTTCACTTACTTCAAGTTTTTCCCTTTTCGTGATAGTATTGAGCAAAGCCATTAAAAACAAATGAGGAATAAACATGAATATACGAAAAAAACTACAGCAAAGTAAACGCATCGTCATTAAAATTGGAACAAGTTCCTTGATGACTGCAAACGGCAAAGTGAACTACCAACAATTCGACCGCCTCGCTTATGTCCTTTCTACCCTTAACAAAGACGGCAAGGAAATTGTCCTGGTTTCTTCTGGCGCGATGGGAGTTGGCTTGGACAAGTTGAATATTTCCAAACGTCCCGTTTCGATACCCGGGCAACAAGCAATTTCCGCCATCGGACAATGCGAGATGATGAATCTTTATTCCCGTTTCTTTTCCCACTACAATCAGACAGTTGGCCAAATCCTGCTAACACGCGACATTATCGAATTCCCGGAAAGTTTAAAAAATGTAACCAATACCTTCAACGCCTTAATTGAAATGGGTATTATTCCCATCGTAAATGAAAATGATACGGTTGCGGTTGAAGAGTTGGATCACCAAACAAAATTTGGTGATAATGACCAGCTTTCCGCAATCGTGGCAAACATCATCGACGCCGATTTATTAATCATGCTTTCCGATATCGATGGGTTCTATGACCAAAATCCGGTCAACAACCCAGATGCCACCCTCTTTCACACGATTTCCCAAGTGACTGATGAGGAAATGGCGAAAGCTGGAGGCGAAGGTTCTTCCTTTGGAACAGGTGGTATGATCACCAAGCTCAAAGCTGCCCAGTACTTATTAAAAAATAATCACGAAATGATCTTAGCCAAAGCAGAGGATCCCACCATTATCTTTGATATTCTCAAAGGTCATGAAATCGGCACTTATTTCTCTAACCAACCTGAATTGATCAAGGAGGAAACGACTGAATGAACAACATGCTCGAAACAATGGGTAGGCAAGCAAAAATAGCTGCCAATATCCTCAGAAAAACCAAAACAGCTCAGAAAAATAAAGCTTTGCTTGCAATGGAAGCTGCCCTTTTGAAAAATCAGGAAGCAATCATTGAAGCCAATGCCATCGATATTGCAAACGCCCAAGAGCGGGGATTGGCAAAACCAATGATTGAACGCTTAACTTTAAATCCTGCCCGTATCCAATCCATGGCGGAAAGTATTCATCAAATTGCCGGATTACCAGATCCAGTGGGTTATATTGAGGAAATGAAGACAAGTGAAGATGGCCTGCGCATCGGTAAACAGCGTGTGCCATTAGGTGTCATCGGGATTATTTATGAATCTCGCCCGAACGTCACTGCGGATGCCGCTGCTCTTTGTTTCAAATCCGGTAACGCTGTTATCTTACGCGGCGGGAAAGAAGCCCTGGCATCAAACCAGGCCATCCTGGAAGCAATGCGTGAAGGCTTGAGAGCGGCTGAATTGCCCATTGAAATGATTCAACTGATTACTGACCCTTCCCGTGAACTTGCGACAGCCTTTATGCAAATGAATGACTATTTGGATTGCTTGATTCCACGTGGTGGCGCAGGCCTGATTCAGAATGTTTTGAAAAACGCGACTGTTCCGGTTATTGAGACAGGGGTCGGAAATTGCCATTTGTATATCGATAAAGAAGCAGATTTGGAAATGGCAACCCGTATTTTGATAAATGCAAAATGTGACCGCCCTTCTGTCTGTAATTCCATTGAAAACTTGCTTGTTCACTCGGATGTGGCCAACCGCTTCTTGCCTGTATTTGCCGAGGCCCTAAAGCCTTACAACGTGGAAATACGTGGGGATGAAAAGACAATGTCCTTAATCCCTGATGCGATTCTGGCAACGCCTGAAGACTATGATACCGAATTTCTGGATATGACATTGGCGGTTAAAGTCGTCAGTCATTACGATGCTGCCGTTTTGCATATTCAAAAACATTCCACTGGTCATTCAGAAGTCATCGTGACCGCTGATTACCAGACTGCGCTTGCATTCTTGGAAGACATCGATGCCGCTGCAGTTTACGTTAATGCCTCGTCGCGCTTCACAGATGGTGGTTGCTTCGGACTTGGTGGCGAAATTGGCATCAGCACCCAAAAATTACATGCCCGTGGACCAATGGGATTAGCTGAACTTACTTCCTACAAGTATATTGTTTTTGGAGAAGGACAAATTCGCGGTACGACAGGAAATGAATTTGAATGTTAAAATAGAGCAGAGTGGGACAAAAGGCGTTTAGCCCCGAATCACTGGAGCGAATAATGCTCAGATGGTCGCAGACCTTCTGAGCATTATTCGTGAAGTGAACGTCGGGGCTGCCTTTTGTCGCACGTTTAGAATAGAGATATTCGCATATAGGAAAGAGGCTGGTACAAAAGTCCCAGCCTCCTATTTTTGTTTAGAGGAGAAAAATAATGACACGAAATATAGCAATTATCGGTGGTGGGATTGTCGGCGCGACTGCAGCCTATTATTTATCCCGCCAAGGACATCAGGTTACGGTATTTGATGAAGGAACAGGGCAAGCGACTTCTGCTGCAGCTGGTATCATCTGCCCCTGGCTATCAAAACGACGCAATAAAAAATGGTATCGGCTGGCTTCAGAAGGAGCAGCTTTTTATAAACAGCTATGTGAGGATTTGGCAACGGATGGCGGAGATTCTTCTTTCTATAAAGTTTCCGGCGCCATCTTATTAAAGAAAACCCCTAAAGCGACACAAGAGCAATATGAATTAGGCTTGAAACGGCGGGAAGATGCACCGGAAATAGGCGATTTGAAAATCCAGAGCCAGGAAGAACTGCTTTCCTTGCTTCCTTCAATCCAAACCCAGGAAAATGCCCTATTCGTTTCGGGCGGTGCACGTCTGGATGGCGGTGCTATGGTAGCCGAATTGCTGGCGCAGGTTGTGAAGAATGGTGGCACTCTATCGAAAGGGTGGATTGATTTGAATGAAACCTTTTTAAAGCAATTCAATGCGGTTATTCTGGCTACCGGAGCCTGGTTACCCCAAACCCTGGAGCCCCTCGGTTATCAAGTCGATATTCGTGGGCAAAAAGGGCAACTCGTCGTGCTTCAAACCGATGATGTTGATAACGGAGATTTACCGGTGATTATGCCCGAAGGTGAAATTGACGTTTTACCAATCGGGAATGGCAAAGTTTTTGTCGGGGCAACACATGAAAATGACAAAGGATATGATATAACCGTAGAACCCGATATCATCAATCACTTGATTGAACAAGGCGAAGCCTTATTTACGCGTTTACAAGGTGCCCAAACAATTGAAGTAAAAGTAGGAACCCGTGCTTATACTTCCGACTTTAGTCCTTTCTTCGGCTATGTTCCCGGTCAACCCCATCTATTGGTTGCTAGTGGCTTGGGATCATCAGGTCTAACCACCGGACCACTCATAGGTTATCAATTAGCACGGTTAGCTGCTGGGCAAGAAGCAACCCTACCGCTGGAAGACTATCTACCGAACCATTACATTGTTCTCAGAAAGTAATTTCAAATAGGCTTATCGTTTTAAATACCAAAATTTATCCCTTATAATGAAACTATATTGCGGAGGAGGTGAAAAAAATGATCAAAGAATTTAAAGAGTTTATTATGCGTGGTAATGTTTTGGATTTGGCAGTCGGGGTAATTATCGGGGCAGCTTTCTCTGCTATCGTAAATTCATTAGTTGCTGATATTATTACACCATTAATTGTATCTATGACTTCTCAAGCAGATATGAGTGATTTGGCTGTCAAAATCGGGACTGCTACCCTCACTTACGGAAACTTCATTCAGGCTATCATCGACTTCCTAATTATTGCCTTTGTTCTGTTCATTATTATCAAGTCGGCGAATAAGTTCAAACGTAAACACCCTGATATGGATACTGAAGAAGTTGAAGTACCTACAGCAGAGGAATACTTACGTGAAATCCGCGACCTATTGGCAAGCCAAAACAAACAAGACATTCTTTAATGAACACGAATAAACGGACCCGACATTTTGTCGGGTCCGTTTATTTGTTATATAAATAGGCGCTGATTAAATAAATGCTGAGCGTAAGGAAATGGATATGACGATAAATCAAGAACAAGGCCAGATATTCCCGTAAAAGTGCATAGGGTAAGTAGAAAATCGGTGTTTTAGCACCAATACCTTCTGCTTCAATTCCTAATTGACTGGCATACACCCCACCACGCAGGACATGATAAGAACTCGTCACAAATAATATTTTTTCTTGGCTCTTAAGGAGACGTTGGCTATACAGAAAATTTTGATGGGTATTGATCGATTGATCCTCCACAATGATTTTATCCGCAGTTACTCCTTTTTCCAGTAAATAGGCCTGCATCACTTCTGCTTCCGAAACCGCATCATCGGGGCTTTTCCCGCCACTCACGACCAATGTTGCCGGTTCATAACCTTGCATAATTTGATTATTTTGGTATTGAATAGCGCGGTCCAAACGGTACTTCAGCATCAGACTGACTCCTCCGTCCGGCGCCAATCCCGTACCTAAAATGATAACCCAGGATTTATTAAAACTGGGGCTGATAACCCGGGACGACAAAACCATAAACAAAAAAATAATGAAAGTAATTAATAAATACAGGAAAACATAATCAAGCATTGTTTCCAAAGAAAAGATTAGACTGCTATTCAGCCATAAGCGATTAATCAGTACCAACACCAGTATTCCCAACATCAATATTCCAGATGCAGCTACAACACGATACTTCCTGGATTCAGGTCGTTTCCTTAAACGATTAAAGGCATGAACAATGAGTCCGATACTGGATAAGCCGAGAACATAAGGCGCAATCAATAATAAGAATATTTCAGTCTTCTCCAGAAACTGGACGATTGCAGCTTCAAAAGGGTAACGATTCCTTTGATTAATTCCAGCCCCAAAAGCAAAAAGAGCAAGAAGCAACGCAGAGTTTTTTTCGGTGCGTGTGCGCTGATTTCGCCACATATAAAAGAATGTGCCTACGCACATCATTCCAACTCCGTAAAATACCATGCGCCTTCTCCCCCTTAAAGTTCGTGATAAGCTTGATACACGTCTTGCTTTTTCAATTGGCGTACTTTAGCAACTTGCTTAATGGCATCTTTTGCGGCAAGTCCTTCTTGGTCCATTACGAGTTCAACATGTTTCTTTAAGTCCTCAGGGAAAAATTGATTCACCGCTTCTTCTGGTTCGCGATTCCCTTCCACCATGAAACAAATTTCACCCTTCACTTCCGACTGCTCCAACCATTCCAATACTTCTTCAGCCGTTCCACGGATAAATTCCTCATAGCGTTTTGTTAACTCGCGACAAATCACCACACGGCGCTCTGGGCCTAAAACGATAATGAGGTTACTGATTGTTTCTTTGATCCGGTAGGGTGATTCGTAAAAAATCATCGTTTCTTCTTTATTTTTCAACATTTCCCATTGTTCACGCTGCTCTTTCTTTTTACGCTTCAAAAAACCGATAAACGTAAAAGGTTGCGGTGGCAAACCAGACGCAATAAGTGCCGTCACGCCAGCATTTGCACCAGGTAAAGGGACAACCGTAATCTGGGCTTCGATACAGGCTACGACCAGATCATGACCGGGATCACTGATAGAAGGCATTCCCGCATCACTTACTTGTGCAATGTTGGATCCATTTTCTAGTAATTCCAGCAAATAAGGAATCCGTTCTTTCGTATTATGTTCGTGGAAACTGATTTGAGAAGTGGTGATATCAAAGTGATTTAACAATTTCTGGGTGTTTCGGGTATCTTCCGAAGCAATCCAGTCCACATCTTTCAAGGTTTCCACTGCCCGGTAGGTCATATCACCTAAATTGCCTATTGGGGTTGGAACAAGGTAAAGCGTACCGGATTGGTGGGTTTCATAACTTTTTTGGGTTTCAATCATCTGGTATCTCCTTCTTCCACTTTTTCAAACGGATTTCTTTTTGTCTTCTCGTTAATTGCTTGAATGCATATTCTGCTTTTGTCGCTTCACTGCGCGTTTCAAAGCCCTGTTCATGAATCATTTTCACGGGACGGCGGGTTTTTGTATATTTGGAACCAATCCCGTTATTATGTTCTTTTTCCCGGCGCTCAGGGTCGGTTGTATAACCTGCGTAAAAGGAGTCATCGGCACAATGTAAAACGTAAAAATAATGCTGTTTGTTATTCGCCAAAAAGAATCGCCTTCACTTCTTCGGAATAGGCACGGGAATCGTCATGAATGAAAAGAGGCGACAATATTTTTAGCCCTTCTTCTTTTCCGTCTTTTATTGCTTCAATTAAAATCATGTTCGCTTCCTTGCCCTCATAAGGATAAATGAAACGGATTTTTTTCGGAGCCAGGCGATTTGCCCGCATCGCATCCAAAATTTCAAAAAAGCGGTCGGGACGATGGACGAAATAGGCTTTTCCATTCATTTTTAGTAACTGGCTTGTTTTCTTCATTAATTGAGGCAAATTCAACAAAATTTCGTGGCGCGCAATCGTATAAGCATCCAGATTATTCTTGGTACTATCATTTAAATTTTTGAAATAAGGCGGATTACACGTGATGATATCAACAGAGTCCGGTTTAATATGCTCGGTAATCGCATTAATATCAGCATGGATAAAAGAGACTTTTTCTTCGATCTGATTCAATTGGACGGTTCGTTTGGCCATATCCACCAAACGGTCCTGTACTTCCACCCCGATGATTGGATTTTCCGTTTTACCCGTCAACAAAAAAGCGACCGCACCGTTTCCGGAACAAAAGTCCACGATTGTCGCTTTCCGTTTTCGAGGTAATTCAGCAAAGTCTGCCAATAAAACAGCGTCCAGAGAGAAAGAAAAAACAGAGGGACTCTGAATAATCTGGATATTTTCGCGTTTCAAAATATCCAGACGTTCGCCCTCTCTTAAAAGGGGGTTTTTATCTGTCACCATTACCGCCCCGTTCTCCATAAATGACATCCAGACAGAAGACACAGGATTCATCATCCACCCTGCGGCTGCCGTAATAAACATTACAGACATGGAAGCCATCCTCATATAATTTCTGTAGATTCAAACGTGATTTAGACATTTCTGGTTCCGTCACCACAGTATCTGGCTCCAATTGTTTATCCAGGTATTCAATGCGGTCACGCAAATGTTGGTTCTCAATCTGCAGATTTGTATTTTCCTCAATCAATTCCGTCAGCTTCTGTTGAATTTCCCGTAAATCTTCATTAACAGATGAAATCCGGCTTTCAACACGATGAAATTGATCAAATAAAGCTCGTTTATCCATTCTACCCACTCACAATTTCATATTTCTTAAGCAAAGACTTGCGTCAGTTCTTCCCAGGCATATTGAACTGTTTTTCGTTCCTGGAACAATTTTATGGTCACCACCTGGGATAGGATATTCAATCCCACAACTTTTCCCAGTCCTTCTGGCGTTTCGATTTCAGTGCCGTAATCCGGCATGGATTTCTTTAACTCTTCATACGTCTCATCTTCATAATTCAAACAGCACATCAAGCGCCCACATAATCCTGATAATTTGGCATTATTCAAGGATAACCCTTGATTTTTAGCCATTTTTATCGATACAGGTACAAAATCACCCAAGAAAGTAGAGCAACAAAGCGGCCGGCCACATGGACCAATGCCCCCCAAAAATTTCGCTTCATCACGGGCGCCAATTTGTCGCAACTCAATCCGTACGTGGAAAATAGCTGCTAGTTCCCGCACGAACGAGCGGAAATCGACGCGGCCAGGAGCGCTGAATAAGAAAGTTAGCTTTTGACGATCGAATGAGTAATTCGCACCGACAATTTTCATCTCTATTTGGGAACGGCGCGCTTCCGCTTTGGCTATTTTAAAAGCTGCCGCGGCTTCTTCAACATTGTCTTTTTCTATAGTCAAGTCCTCTGTCGTTGCGGATCGCAAGATTAATTCGGCCGGTTGTAGAGCATCCTCTTGTTGACAGCTTTTGGATGCAATGACAACTTTCCCGATTTCAAGATATTCGCCTTGTCTGACAATGACTTTTTCATTTAACGCAAACATTTCTGATTCATTTTCAAAATAAGAAATGGGACCATTATTTACAAAACGAATACCCAGTGCTTTTTTCACCTTAGCTACCTCCTTTTTCATTGCTCACTTGATTAGTTGATTTTGAATAACAAGACTTTCCAAAACACCTTGTGCTTGGACATTAGCCTGGATGGCTTTCTTGCCATCCAGGATATTCTCTATTTGTTGGGTTAAATAACCACTATCTTTTCGAAAATTTTGATAATGTTTCAATAGTTCTTGGTGAACGGCCGCTTTATCATGACCGAATGATAGATAGAGCATATCGCGATAATGGAATAGTAACAAATCCAGACATAACGTTATCTGTGCACGTTCTTTCACCAAAGGCATGAGGTCAGTGTGGACATAAATAAAAGCCATGGAGTCTTTCTTCATGAGTTGATTAAACCACGTCCATACTTTTCCCAGGAGCTCCTGGAACCATTCATCTGCCTGTAATCGCTGGGCTTCTTTTGTATCATTGGTTAAAGCTGATAATACACCGACGTATTTTTCCGTAATGCCTTCTTCCCGAAAAACATCCCCCATCACTTCCCGCTTTAAAGGCTGGAAATGAATGATTTGACAACGGGAGCGGATGGTTGGAAGAATATTCTCTTTTACGGTTGTCAGTAAAAATAAATACGTATCCATCCCTGGTTCTTCCAAAAAAGTCAGGAGGCTGTTGGCCGCGCTAATGGTCATCTTTTCCGCCTGATCGATGATATAGACCTTTTTATTGCCTTCCACTGCACTTTTAGAAAATTCGGATTTCAGTTGCCTGATTTGATCCACTTTAATGGATTGGCCGTCCGGCTCCACCACGATTAAATCCGGTTGATTCCCCTCAATAAATCGCCGGCAATTCCGGCAATTCCCGCAAGGTATCCCGAGGTGTCCACTCTCACAAAAAATAGCTTGTGCCACCCGTTCGGCTAAGGCCATTTTCCCGGTTCCCCGAGCACCTTCAAACAAATAAGCGTGGCCAAGTCGTTTTCCGGTAATTGCGTTCGCAAACAATTGCTGAAGTTCCGGCTGTTTTTTTTCTAATTCTGTCACCATGGGCATTAGAAGCGATGGAAGCTTTCAACAGGCATGACGAAGACGGTCGCCCCACCTACATGTACTTGCATCGGATAAGCCAAGTTGTTGCCGTTTAATGATACATCCATGTTAACCGGAGTAGTCATGTACTGTTCTCTGGATTCACAGTTCACTTTGATAATGTTCAGTACTTCTTCTACTTGTTCATCCTCAACCCCAATCATGAAGGTTGTGTTTCCTGAACGGAGGAAGCCACCAGACGATGATAATTTTGTTGCCCGGATGTTTGCCTCAACAAGTTCATCCGAAAGTAATGCACTGTCTTTATCTTGAACGACTGCCATAATCAGTTTCATAACGATCTCCTCTTTCTGTCTTTTAAATTAAAAGAAGCGGGACAGGATAACTGTCATACACTGTGTCACGACTTCTTCTGGTGTTTGTGTGCCATCTATTGTAACAATTCGCTCTTTGTTCTTTTGCGCCAAGGCTTGGTAGCCTTCCCTTACTTTCTCATGAAAAGACAACTTTTCTTGGTCGAGACGATTATACTCTCGTGTTCCCTCGCTCTTTTGAATGCGGCCTAAGCCGACTTCAGCCGGAACATCAATGTATAATGTTAAATCAGGCTGGATACCATCTGTCGCAAAATCATTGATTCGAAAAATACCCGCCTCGCCAATTTCACGCGCGTGTCCTTGGTAAGCAATGGAACTATCCACAAAACGGTCGCAAAGAACAATATCGCCTGCGTCAAGAACGGGGAGTACTTTTTCCACCAAGTGTTGGCGGCGGCTTGCTGCATACAACAAGGCTTCCGTCCGTGCATCCATCTTTGTATGTGCCGGATCCAGAATGATATCCCTTATTTTTTCTGCAATCGGGCTGCCACCCGGTTCACGGGTTGAGACAATCTGTTTATCCGTCATTGTGGAGAGGCGTTTTACAATCTCTCTCAATGCGGTAGTTTTGCCAGATCCATCCGGGCCTTCCAATGTGATAAAAATACCATTCATATACGCTAGCTCCTTGTTCATGTAATCTCATTATACTCTAATTCATTGCTTTTTTATAGCTTCTAAAAAGTCAGCTAATCCTGGTATAAGTTGTCTTTTTTATAGCCTCGTTTTTTCAGACCCATTGCTTTGATCTTCCTTGGCTTGGCAATATCACCCTGGATATTCCGCTGACGCGCTTCGCGCATCAAGCACAAGTACTTGGCTCTTTCAATTTTCCGTAAGGCATTCAAGTCTTCCGGTACATCGTACGCTTCTTCTTCGAGGTGTAAGAGCAGTTGGTATCTCTGGAAAACAGTCTGCAGGCTATTGCTCAAACGTTCATCCATCAGCTGTTTTTGCTGATTTTTCCTGCTTTTATTCAATAAATGGAACACCATTTTATTAATGACTCCTCATACTTTCTTCCTATAATTCCCGGCGACCGTCGATAGCGCGGAATAACGTCATTTCATCCGCATATTCAATGTCGCTACCCACTGCCAGTCCATAGGCAAGACGCGTCACTTTGATTCCAGCTGGCTTGATGAGTCGTGATAGGTACATCGCTGTTGCTTCACCTTCTGCCGTTGCGTTGGTTGCAATAATCACTTCATTAATTTCCTCGTTTTGAAGACGTTTAATCAAATCAGGGATATTCAAATCTTCCGGTCCGGTTCCTTCCATCGGAGAAAGAACACCATGCAGAACATGGTACAAACCATGAAATTCCCGAATTTTTTCCATGGACATGATATCGCGTGGATTTTCCACTACCAAAACGGTTGAACGGTCACGGCCTTCATCCTGACAAATGGAGCAAGGGTCCGATTCGGTGATGTTGCCACAAACGGAACAGTAATGTAAATCTCTCTTTGTACTGATTAAGGCATTCGCGAATTTAACAATCTCTTCCTCTTCCATATCCATACAGAAGAAAGCAAGACGAGCAGCCGTTTTTTGGCCGATACCTGGTAATTTCATGAAACTCTCAATCAGCTTGGCTATTGGTTCTGGATAATGCATTTAGTCAGCACCTTCCGTCAATTAAAAGTTAGGCATTGCGCTTGCGAATTTACCCAATTTTGCTTTTGTTTCTACTTCGATTTTCTCAAGAGCAGCGTTTGTCGCCATCAAAATTAAATCTTGCAGCATTTCGATATCATCTGGATCGACAGCTTCCGGTTTGATTGCAACATCAACTACTTTTTTATCTCCGGTCATTGTTACTTGAACAAGTTCATTGGCAGCTACCCCTACAAACTGTGTTTGGTTGATTTGTTCTTGTGTTTCCTCGATTTGTTTTTGCATTTTTTGCATTTGTTTCATCATACCTTGCATATTTCCCATATTTCCGCGCATTATAATTCGCTCCTTTTATTTAGTCGTTTATGATTGTCACATTTTCTTCTCCGAAAATGCTGATTGCTTGTTCGACAACTTCTTTTTGTTTTTCTTCTTCCCGCACATCTTCATCCGGTCCCATTGCAAAATCTTCAAAGGGTTGTGGCGGTACATCGTTGTCCGAAAACTCACTGGCCACGGGATGGTCTGTTGGGGCCACTGCATTTGGTTCCGGTTGTTTCGGCTGGATTTTACCTGCCTTTAAATCCTGTACATAGTTACGGCGCAAAGTTCCCCATTGCTCGACGGTCAAACAAACGACTTCACCTGGTCGGTTTGTCATCCTTTGAATCGCCTCAGCCAATGCTTCCCGGAGTTCCATATCTTCCGTCGCTTTTTGGCAAAGAATATCGTACTCGAAAGCTAGAATACAGGCACTACCGTTTGCTGCCACGGGTTCTGCTTGGCGTAAAACCGCTCGTTGGGTAACAGATAGGTAATCAAGGATATCTCCCCAATTAGATTGTAACGTAACAAGCTCTTGTTTTGTTGCTTCGCGCATAATTTGTTGCGCGCGACCGATATCCGGTTTAAAACCATTTGGATTTTTACGTGGTGGCGCTGGTTTTGCAACTGTATCACTTGCTGATACTTCAATTCTACCATTTTTCAATCCTTCCAAAACAGCTTTTAGTTCTTTTTTCAAAGAAGCAACTTCCTTTTCCAGACGGACCACTTCTTGGCTGTCTGCTGCTTTGGTTGTGGCTGTAGCTGGTTGTGAAAGGGGCTGTGATAATTTAACCGCCAGGACTTCCAGGTAGACATCCGGTTGTGTTGAGAAACGCATTTCTTTTTGCGTTTGGCTGAATTCTTCAATAGCCCGGTATAAGAACGTAGCTGCCACTGATTCAGCAAACGAACGGAACTTATCCGTCAAACGGTCAGCGTCCTCCATCCCTTTACCGTTTGTCTGTTTATACACCAAAATGTCCCGGGAAAACAGGATCATTTCTTCCAGGAAGCGGCCTGCTTCTTTACCGTTAGCTAAAATCGCATTCAGGATTTTAAGTGCTTCCTCAGCGTTTTCTTCCTTGAGGGCGCCCAGGAATGACAACATCATTTCCTCGGTCAGGCTTCCCGATACTTGAATCGCGTTATCCAAAGTGACCAAATCGGAATTATAGGAAATGACTTGGTCCAATAGACTCAAGGCGTCCCGCATTCCGCCGTTAGCTGCCCGCGCAATAACATGCAGGGCTTCTTCCTCATAGGCGATTGTTTCTTCTTTCAAAATAAAAATCATTCGCGCTAAAATATCCTGGTACGTGATGCGTTTGAAATCAAAGCGCTGTGTCCGCGAGATGATGGTCAGTGGAATTTTATGCGGTTCGGTCGTTGCCAGAATAAAAATAACATTCTCCGGTGGCTCTTCCAATGTTTTCAAAAGGGCATTAAAGGCGCCTGTTGACAACATATGCACCTCGTCTATGATATAAATTTTATGTTCAGCTTGCGTGGGAGCATAACGAGCTTTGTCGCGAATGTCACGGATTTCCTCAACCCCGTTGTTACTGGCCGCGTCAATTTCGATGACGTCATTCAAGCGACCTTCTGTGATGGCAAGACACATTTCACAGGCATTACATGGTTCACCGTCTTGTTGATTCGGGCAGTTAATGGCTTTAGCGAAAATTTTAGCCGCACTCGTTTTCCCTGTCCCTCTTGGACCAGTGAATAAATAAGCGTGGCTAGATTTTTTTTGTTCGAGAGCATTTTTCAAAGTTCGCGTCACCGCTTGTTGACCGGCAATATCCTCGAAGCGCTGTGGCCGCCAGACACGATAAAGTGCTTGATAACTCATTATTTCCCTTCTTTCTGTGCGTATTTCATCTATTCATTATACGGTAAAAAAGCCAAAATAGAAAGCGGAGCTGACGTTTCCTTTTGACTTGAAAAGGCGCCAAATTAACCTTTTTAAATGGTATCGGGATATTTTTGTTTTTAGATGAAATCCAGAGTATACTGGACACAAGAGAGGAAAGGAGGGATAGACGTGAAAATCCGAATTGAAACATGTACAACCTCCATAGCTACAAGTTTGAATACCGTCAGGAAACTCCGTGAAGACGGCATTCCCAAAGAACATATTTATATTGTGACGAATATCGCCAGTAAAGATACGATTCTTAATAATTATGACCTCCGCAATGAAGATGGTTCCATTTTTTCTTCCCATTCCCTGATTGAAAATGTCAAAGATATTTTAACCGTCCCCGAATTTAAAAAGACGGGGCATCCCCTGGATACTCTCCAGAAGTACCAAGAACGAATTGAATTCGGCAGTATTATTGTTGCCGTTGTTGAATAACGAGATAAAACGCTCACCCAGAGACTTTTCTTCCGGGTGAGCGTTTTTTGTAAAAGTGATTAAAAAATAAAAAGCCCTCATCCGAAGATAAGAACATCTGGTTTGCTATTAACTTACAGCACATGGCGACTCTTACTTATAGCTGCTTCCTTCCGGATCTGACTCATTCATAAGACCGCCATTGCAGTAAGGCCTTTCGGCAAAGTTTAGTATAACACACGTCGCCCTTATTTTTCAAGGGCAATCAGTTCATTCGACGTAAATGTTTCCGACTTTCTTCTTTTCTTTTTAAGCGTAACGCGCGAAAAAAGGTTTGCAACAAACTTTGGCATTCATCATGCAGAATACCTGTTTCCACTTCTGCTTGGTGGTTAAAGCGATCGTCTTGCAATAAATTCATCAATGTACCGGCAGTCCCACCCTTTAAATCAGCCGCACCATAATAAACTTTTTTGATGCGTGATAAAATGATGGCGCCACTGCACATTGGGCAGGGCTCCAACGTTACAAACAATTCAGCATCTTCCAGACGCCAATTCGAAAGTTTTTTGTTGGCATCACGAATGGCCGTCATTTCGGCATGTGTAGTGGCATCGTTAGTCGTTTCTCGTTCATTATGGCCGCGTCCAATGATTTCACCATCCAGTACAATAACCGCGCCAATGGGAACTTCCCCAATAGCGCGCGCTTTTTCTGCCTCCAGGATAGCTTCCCGCATAAACGCCTCTTTTTCAGCTAATTCCATCTTATCCCTCTTTCTCATCCACCCTAATATAATCTATTTCGGAACATCTTTCCAATTATTTTGTATCAATGTTAAAATGAAAGTACTATTGAAATCGATTGCGAGGAAAATCTTTTATGGAAGACTTACTTAAAGAACTTTTCCCTGAGGCGAAGGTCAACCAATCTTCCTGGATGGGAAATGATTATTTCACTGTCCCCTTGGAGGGCAAATTCATGCATTTCGCATCCGGTACCATAACAGACCGGGAAAAACGTCTGATCATCCAGATGTTGGAACCAGATACAGTTTTTAATACCGGCCTCAAGAACGTTTGGGCACATTATTTGTTGGAAAATCCCAACCCTATCCCAAGTGGTTATGAGCGCATCCAGGTCCTGCAAGTCACTTTAAAACAAACTTCTCCAGAGCCGATTGACCGAAAATTATGGCTGGATGCTTTTAAAAACACCCTCTCTTCTATAGTCGATGGTTTTTTTGTTTCAGAACAATATGCCATCTTCATTATTCATAATCCTGATCACTTTGAGCTGACAAATGAAATTGAAGGCGTCTTGAATGTGTTGGATGATGATTTTGGCATCAAGTCCAATGCATATCTGGGTCAAAACTGGACAGTCAATTCGTTTTTACCTGCACTTTTTTTAGAAGAACAAAGTATATTCCTGGACACACGTTCTCGAAGCCAGGCGGATCAAATCGTCACCCTAACGACGACAGCTTTGCCCCACTATACCTTTGAAGCAGCTTCCAAAAGCCCAATTCTAGCCACAATAAAGGAAGGTATTCAAAATATAGACGGCGGGGCTGACTTAGTGTATGCCATGTGGCAAAATCAGGGAAATATTTCCAAAGCAGCTACCGACCTTTACGTCCATCGTAATACGTTACAATATCGCATTGACCGTTTTGTGGACACAATCGGTTTGAATTTGAAAAAAATGGATGATTTACTGCTGAGTTATATGGCATTACATGCCCGGTTTAAATAACAAAGGAGACGACAGGTTGCCCTATCGTCTCCTTCTCATTCATTTATTTGAACTTTTTGCTTACATGATCTTTATAATCAACCGCTTTGTCTCTCAAATCGTCGAACGTATCAAAAATTGTATCTTTCCAGCTGCCGGTGCGATCGAAAACGCTCAATAATGTTTCGATTTCATTATCACTTAGCGTTTCGACGACGTTCATGACACGATGGTTGCCTTTGAATTTACTTTTCAATCGTTGGCGGTTTAAATAAGCCCCAACGCGGTCCACAGTTTCTTCTTCATTCATAAGAATTGTTGCGACAGCAGTTATAGCAGCCGTGGCAGCTAAACCAATGAGAAATGCTTTTTTTGAATTTGAATTTTTCATTATTGATCGCTCCTTTTCATTTGTCTTTATTTTAGCATACAAGAAAACGTATTCCGAATGATTTGGTCTGCCACCTATGGCATAATAAGCGTACATTCTATCGAAAAGGGAGTCTCCACATGTTTACTAAATGGCTGGAATCTTATGCCGAACATCATACCATCGAGAAAAAGCGTCTGCGCATTGGCTTATTGGCCGGTGTTATCGGACTGATTTCAAATTTATTACTTTTTATTGTTAAATTAGCTGCGGGTTGGTTATCGGGCAGTGTATCCATTATGACCGATGCCATCAATAGCCTTTCCGACACTGCTTCTTCCATCCTGACGTTATTGGGCTTCAAGGCTGCTTCTAAGCCACCAGACAAAGAACATCCTTATGGGCATGAACGCTTTGAATACATCAGTGGACTATTGGTTTCAACCATCATTATTTTTGTGGGGTTTCAATTTTTAACTACTTCCGTCGAGCGTATTTTTAATTCCACCGCCTTAGCAAGCGGGCCACTTATTTTTGTGTTATTGACGGTTTCCATCTTCGCAAAAATAATTCAGGGCCTCTTTTATAAATCAGCTGCCACTACCATCCATTCGAATACTCTTAGAGGAGCAGCTCAAGATAGTTTGAACGATGTTTATACGACCATCATTGTATTACTTGCTTCATTGATTGAGTTTTTCACTGGGTTAACCGTGGATGGATATGCAGGGGCGATACTTGCCATTTTTATCATTTACAGTGGCATCAACATGATTCGTGATTCCATGGATGATTTGCTCGGCTCACGACCAAACGAGAAAGAGCTGTCCGAAATCCAGGCGCATTTCGACCAATTCGACGCCATCCTGGGCTATCATGACTTGCTCGTTCACAATTATGGCCCCAATAAGACGTATGCCTCCATCCATATAGAAGTCGATGATAGTTGGACCTTAACCGAGGCGCATGAGGTCAGCGACTATATCGAAAAACATTTCAAAGATGAACTTGGTATCGATTTAATTTGTCACCTGGATCCAATAGCCGTCCAAAACGAGGAACATACGCGAATTTACCGTGAAGTCAAAGCCATCCTCAAATCTTACCAATTAAATTTGAAATTTCATGATTTCAGGGTTGAAGAAGGACCTGAAAACGTCAAAATATCTTTTGATATCGACGTTCCCGAAGACATTACCACCTCAAATGAACAATTAGTCAAAGTTATTAAACAGGACATTTCAGAAAATGTCGGCGAAGCGGAAATCGAAATTACGGTCGACCGCTTGAGCTTATTGAAACACTAATCAAAAAAACGAGGGCGAGACTTGTGTCTCTTCCTCGTTTTTCGTATGTTAAGAATTACTTCCTACTAAATCTTTACCTGTTTCGTCTGTTGAATCTTTTTTATCTTCACGGACTGAAATACGGATTTCTCCGTTGCGCGCACCAATAGTCACGGAATCACCAAACTTAACATTTCCGGTTAGCATTTCTTCGCTTAGTTTGTCCTCGATTTCTTTCTGGATAGCACGACGAATTGGACGCGCCCCATATTCAGGGTCGAAGCCAGCCTTAGCGATAACATCAATCGCAGAAGGGGTAACTTTAACGTGAACATCCAAGTCTTTCAGACGTTTCACAATCGTATTCGCCATCAACTTAACGATTTCATGCAATTCTTTCTTGTCCAGCGAATGGAATACAATCGATTCATCAATTCGGTTCAAGAATTCCGGACGGAAAGTACTTTTCAGTTCTTCCCGAATGCGTTTCTCCATCGCCTTATAGTCATGTTTCATATCCTTGACATTGAAGCCAACGGATTTTTCATCACGAATGGCAGTTGCTCCCAAGTTGGATGTCATAATTAAGATGGTGTTACGGAAATCAACTTTGCGACCTTTCGAATCAGTCAAATGACCATCATCCAAAACTTGCAGCAGAATATTAAAGACATCCGGATGCGCTTTTTCAACCTCATCAAACAAAATAACAGAATAAGGTTTTTGTCTAATTTTTTCAGTCAATTGGCCACCTTCATCGTAACCCACATAACCTGGAGGTGAACCGACTAAACGACTGGTTGCAAATTTCTCCATGTATTCTGACATATCAATTCGAACCAAGGCATCCTCTGAACCAAACATTGCTTCTGCCAATGTTTTGGCCAATTCGGTTTTTCCGACACCCGTTGGTCCAAGGAAAAGGAAGCTTCCGATTGGACGATTTGGATCTTTCAATCCTGAGCGGGCACGGCGAATCGCACGTGATACAGCACCTACTGCCTCTTCTTGGCCGATAACGCGCTCATGAAGAACATTTTCAAGTTTCATTAAGCGGTCGCTTTCTTTTTGTTCCATCTGGTAAACGGGGATTCCGGTCCACAACGCAACAACTTCGGCAACATCGCGTTCATCTACACTCAAGGTGTATTCATCACTCTGGGAAGCCGCTTCTGATTCTTCTCTGATGCGATCCAGACGTTGTTTGCGTGTCATCTCTTTTTTACGAATACGCGCTGCTTTAGCAAAATCCTGGTTCAGGATGGCATCTTCTTTTTCTTTGCCGAGGCGCTCAATTTCATCTTCCAATTTACCCACAGGTGTATCACCATGCGTCACGTCTAAACGGACTTTCGCCGCCGATTCATCGATTAAATCAATAGCTTTATCTGGTAAACGACGAGAGGTAATGTAACGGGTTGAGAGCTTCACAGCTGCTTCAATCGCTTCGTCCGTGATTTCTACCCGGTGGTGATCTTCATAACGGGAGCGTAGTCCCATCAAAATATCCACCGTTTCATCAGCGGTCGGCTCGTCAATATGAATAGGGGCAAAACGACGTTCCAAGGCTGCGTCTTTTTCAATATATTTTTGATATTCGTCCAGTGTGGTTGCCCCGATTGTTTGAAGCTCACCACGTGCCAATGCAGGTTTCAGGATATTAGAAGCATCGATTGCTCCTTCTGCTCCCCCCGCACCGATTAACGTATGTAATTCATCGATAAAGAGGATAACATTGCCATCCCGATAAACTTCGTCGATGATTTTTTTCATCCGTTCTTCAAATTCACCACGGTATTTGGTTCCAGCTACCAGAGATCCCATATCCAGCATCATCAGACGTTTGTGTGCCAACTGCTCCGGCACTTCGCCATTGACGATTTTCTGGGCTAAGCCTTCAACGATTGCCGTTTTACCAACACCTGGCTCCCCGACAAGAACAGGGTTGTTTTTTGTACGGCGAGATATAACTTGAAGAATGCGACGTACTTCCCGTTCCCGACCTACAATCGGGTCTAATTTCTGATTACGAGCCAATTCTGTCATGTCCCGTGCCAGTGAATCTAGTGTTGGTGTTCCCTCCGAAGTTTTAGCAGCTTTTTTGCCGCCTCTAATCGTATTTTTTGCCGGTTGTTTTAAACCGATTTTTTCATATAGCGTTTTACGTAATAGGTTGAAATCAACACCAAGATTTTTCAAAATCTTTACTGCTAAAACTTCTTCTTTTAACAGACCAATCAATAGATGTTCTGTACCAACAAGAAGCGTTCCTAACTTTTGGGACTCTGTAGTGGCGTACATCACGACAGTTTTAGCCCGAGGCGAAAATGGCATTGGAGCAAAATGGTCGGATAACGGTCTTGCCGTTCCATAGCCCGTTAGATGCTCAATTTCATCACGAACGTGTTCCTCATCCACATCGAAGTCGCGAAGAATTTTCCCGGCAATTCCCTCAGGTTCGCGTAGAAGCCCTAAAAGAATATGTTCTGTTCCAATTGATTGATGTTTAAAGTAATGGGCCTCTTCCGTTGCTAGAATGAGCGCTTTGCTCGCTTTTTCTGTAAATAGTTCGTCCATCCTTAACGCCTCCTTTACTAGGGTTATGACTGATTATATTATGCTTTAAAGCGAAGACTCTGTAATTGTTTGGTCAAAAGATGCGCGCGTACAACATCCTCATCATCCCCAAAAACCTGGAGCGTATTTTTATCGAGAATTGACAACATGAGATTGCCTTCTCGCTTGGAAATTAGTTTTTTATTAAACATATTTTGAACGATGGCAAACGCGTCTCTTTCGGAAATAACGTTTCCGACCATCTTGATCATTTCATCAAGAAATTCCACTTCATCCATGAATTTGACCTTCATGATGCGTATATACCCACCGCCGCCACGTTTACTTTCGACTAAATAGCCATGTTGCTCGGTAAAACGCGTATTAATTACGTAATTGATTTGTGAAGGGACACAATTGAAGTGACTGGCCATTTCATTACGTCGTATCTCAACTTGCTCTTGTTGCTTAAGTATTTTTTTAATATAAGCTTCAATGATATCTGACATATTTTGGTTCTGCAATTCATCCGCCCCCTTTCACCTGACTAATTTTGACTATTGTAACACAAATAGTATGCTATTCTTGGTTCAGTGTCAAATGGAAAGGTCCGAAATCTGTCTATTGACCAATTATTATATCGTAATCTGACTCTTTTTTGAACTATTTTGTTTATAAATATCCCGGATGTGTATTTTTTAGTTTTATTGACAATGAATACTTTTAGTTTTAGAATTATTTTAATACTACTATATAAAAAGGAGCATCAGATCATTGGAAATCCTTTATACACAAACAAGAGAAGAAGGTTCACAAAAAGCTTATGAATTAATCCGGGAAGCCCTGGACAATGGCGCAAAAGTATTTGGGTTAGCAACAGGGTCAACCCCAGAAGGCCTTTATAAAAAGCTCGTTGAAAGTGATGTTGATTTTTCTGAAGCTGTTTCTGTCAACCTGGATGAGTATGTAGGTTTGCCAGGAACACATGAGCAAAGCTACCGTTACTTCATGGAACAAAACTTATTCAATCATAAACCCTTCAAAGAATCCTATGTACCAAATGGTATGAACGAAGAAAAAGCTGAAATCGAACATTATGAAGCTATTCTGGAAAAATACCCTGTTGATGTTCAAATCTTGGGAATTGGTCATAACGGGCATATCGCTTTTAATGAACCAGGCACACCACTTAACTCTTTGACGCACAAAGTTGAGTTAACGCAATCTACTATTAATGCTAACAAACGTTTTTTTGAAAAAGAAGAAGATGTGCCACGTCAAGCTTATTCAATGGGTCTTGCTTCTATCATGAAGGCTAAGAAAATCATTCTTTTAGCTTTTGGTGAAGATAAAGCTCAAGCAATCAAAGATTTAGTGACTGCTACGGAACCTACTGAAGACATTCCTTCAACTGTTTTAGTAAATCACCCAGATGTAATTGTTATCGTGGATGAAGCAGCGGCTTCTTTAATTAAATAATTTAAGAATGACAAAGCCAGGCAAAATCTTATTTTTTAGATTTTGTCTGGCTTTATTTTTTTGCAAATAAAAAAGCCTCTCCATAGAGAGACCGATTCAATCATACTGCGCGGCAACGTCCTACTCTCACAAAGGGAAACCCTTCACTACAATCGGCGCTAAGAAGCTTAACTTCTGTGTTCGGGATGGGAACAGGTGTGACCTTCTCGCCATCGTCACCGCACAATGTTTCTTATCAATGAAAAACAAAAGACCAGGAAATTGACCCAGTCTCGGATATCGGGAAGACAGGATTCGAACCTGCGACCCCTTGGTCCCAAACCAAGTGCTCTACCAAGCTGAGCTACTTCCCGATGATAAAAATGCAACCAGTAGGAGTCGAACCTACAACCGCCTGATTCGTAGTCAGGTACTCTATCCAGTTGAGCTATGGCTGCAAAATGTGAAAGCGGAAGACGGGGTTCGAACCCGCGACCCCCACCTTGGCAAGGTGGTGTTCTACCACTGAACTACTTCCGCAAAATGCCGGCTAAAGGACTTGAACCCTCGACCCTCTGATTACAAATCAGATGCTCTACCAACTGAGCTAAGCCGGCTTTATACATATTAAAATGTATATGAGTCATGCAGGGCTCGAACCTGCGACCCTCTGATTAAAAGTCAGATGCTCTACCAACTGAGCTAATGACTCAAACAATCCATTGCGGACCTCGGTCCACACCATCCGGCCTGTTTGAGGGGGCCTGGATAATGGAGGTTGACGGGATCGAACCGCCGACATCCTGCTTGTAAGGCAGACGCTCTCCCAGCTGAGCTAAACCTCCGGAAAACAAAAAAAGAGAAAAATAAATTGCGCGGCAGCGTCCTACTCTCACAAAGGGAAACCCTTCACTACAATCGGCGCTAAGAAGCTTAACTTCTGTGTTCGGGATGGGAACAGGTGTGGCCTTCTCGCCATCGCCACCGCACAACTATTTAATTGGGGGAACACCGTTCCCTCAAAACTGAATCCATAACACGTCGTAACGGCCGACCAAAGCCATTCCGCGCTTGCTTTTTTGAATCTTCAATCGTGGTTAAGTCCTCGACCGATTAGTACCAGTCCGCTCCATGCAT